>CAYSNI010000072.1:0-10534 GCA_964432465.1 uncultured Candidatus Saccharibacteria bacterium | reverse complement strand
ATGCCGATGCGAAGGCGCCAGAAGCCGTTTCCGCCGGAGGCGGATAAAGCTCTTAGCGCCGCCTGAATGCTTTCAATGCCATGATGTCCGGCCGAGCCGTGTCCGGGCGGAGTGATTTTGTATTTGCCGATTTCAATATCGCTGTCGTCGTGGACAATCAGAAGCTCATTCGGCTTTATGCCGAGCTTTTTGGCCATCTTGGCCACATACCTGCCCGATTCGTTCATATGCTCCTCTGAACTTAGAACTTGGAACTTAGAACTTGGAACTTGCTGGTTTTCTTTCAAAAATTCAGTAAAAAGAAAACCGGCATTGTGGTAGGTATTCGCGTATTTTTTATCGGGATTACCGAGGCCGATGATAAGTTTGGGTATTGGTGCCATATGATTTGTATTTTAACACTCAGTTGTTCATAATGTAAGGAAATGAATCCCGTTAGAAGCAGACCTGCCTGTCCGGTAGGCAGGCCGCACTGGGCGGTCGTAGTTCGGCCGAATATGGAGTATGGACGTTTCATCTAATGACAATAACCACATTATCAAAAATTATGTTTACCTGCTTCTAACGGGATGAAGGCATTCTGGAGTTCGGCCTGGGAAATTATTGAGATTGTTTTTATTTCTTTAGTGACCGTGTTTTTAATCAGAAGTTTTCTAGTCCAGCCCTTTCTTGTGAGTGGCGCCAGCATGGAGCCGACTTTCTCCAATAAAAATTATCTGATTATTGATGAAATCACCTATCGTTTTCGCGAGCCGGAGCGTGGCGAGGCGATTGTTTTTCGTTATCCCAATGATCCAAAAGTTTATTTCATTAAAAGGATTACTGGTTTGCCGGGCGAGCGCGTAGTGGTGAGAAACGGCAAGGTTTCGGTATTTAGTGATGGTAAAGAAATTCTGATTAGTGGCGATACCAATGGCTATGCCGATCTGAAGCTTGGCGCGGACGAGTATTTTGTTTTGGGAGATAACAGGTATAATAGCTTTGATTCCCGAAATTGGGGTCCGGTGCCAAAAGAAGATATAATCGGCCTGGTGCGCTTGCGAGTGTTTCCTTTGAGTAAAATAGAATTAGTAAAAACTCCTGCAAGTTTTTAAATCGAACAATCCGTTATGAAAAATAAAAAGCCAAAGCCATCAATTATCACTGCTCCGAAAGGAATGCACGATATTTTGCCGCCAGATCAGCCGTTGTGGGAGAAGGTTAAGAAGATTGGCAAGGAAACCGCCGAATTTTATAACTTTTCCAGAATTGAAACTCCGATCTTAGAAAAAGAAGAGCTGTTCGTTCGTCCGCTTGGCGTCACGTCCGAAGTAGTGGAGAAGCAGATGTTTAGCTTAAAAACTAAAGGAGGTGATAACTTAGTACTTCGTCCGGAGGGTACGGCTTCAATTGCTCGCGCTTATATTGAAAACGGATTGAGTCACCTCGGTCAGCCGCTGAAGCTTTATTACGAAGGTCCGATGTTTCGTTATGAGCATCCTCAAGCCGGGCGTTTTCGTCAGCTACACCAATTTGGCCTTGAGATTATCAGTAATAATAACGACCCGTTGTATGACGCGCAGGTGATGCTTACAACTTATCGATTCCTTCAGGATTTGAAATTGAAAGAACTAGACATGCAGATTAATAGCACGGGGTGCAACAAGTGTCGCCCCAACTATCGGAGAAAGCTGACGGAGTATTACAAGCCTCACGAAAAGAATCTTTGCTCGGATGATAAGCGCCGCTTGAAAGAGAACCCGATGCGTCTTTTAGATTGCAAAGAGGAGAAGTGTGGCGTAATCAAGAAGGACGCTCCAAATATTTTGGACAGTTTATGTTTTGACTGTCGGAAACACTTCAAAAAAGTACTGGAGTACCTAGAGGAGGTGAAGATTCCATACAGCTTAAACAATCATCTGGTGCGCGGATTTGATTACTATACGAAGACCGTATTTGAGATTTTTCACGCGGACTATAAATTATCGATTGCTGGTGGCGGAAGATACGATTATCTTCTAGAAACTTTGGGCAAGCAGGCGCCGGGAGTAGGTAGCGCTATTGGTTTGGATCGGGTAGTAGAGGTTATCAAGAAGAAAGAGATTAATCTTTTCGGTAAACCCAAGTTGAAGTTGCATCTAATCCACATCGGCGATCTCGCGAAAACGAAAGCTCTCGCGATTGTGGAAATGTTCCGTGAAGCCGGTCTTGATCTGGTGGAAGCGCTTGGCAAGGAATCGCTTCGTGCTCAACTCAAGTCTGCTGATAAAATTGATTCCCCATACGCTCTAATCTTTGGTCAACAGGAAGCTTTCGAGCAATCAATTATTATTCGAGATATGAAAACCGGTGCTCAGGAGACTGTGCCTTTGAAGAAGGTGATTGAAGTGATGAAAAGAAAATTAAGATAAAACAAGTCAAAGTATTTAGTAATTAGTAGCTAGTAAGAACTGCAAGATACTAGCTACTAAATTCTACTTACTAATAACCATGGCCGACTGCATATTCTGTAAAATCGCCAAGAAAGAAATTCCTGCTGATATCGCGACTGAGACCGATCATCTGTTAGCTTTTAAGGATATTAAACCTTCTGCCCCGGTTCATTATCTGGTGGTTCCAAAGGAACATATTCAGTCTATTGCTCACCTTGAAGGGAATCATAAAGAAATACTCGCGGCGCTGGTTTATGGAGCGAAGGACTTGGCTGCTAAGCTTGGCTTGAAAGGATATAAGCTAGTTTTTAATGTTGGTCGGGAGGGTGGACAGGTCGTTGATCACCTCCATCTGCACCTACTGGGTGGTTGGGCCCCCACACCATAACGAGCTTTTTGCATCATGTTCTATTACATGTACATCCTAAAAAGTACTAAGGATGGCAAGCTATATTTCGGTTATTCGGGCAATCTTAGGCAAAGATTGAAAGAACATAATGCTGGCTTAGTGCAATCTACAAAATTACGCAGATTGCTTAAGCTAATTTATTTCGAAGGTTATGCTTCTGAAGAGGAAGCTCGGCATCGTGAGCATAATTTAAAGCTTCACGCACGCGCATTACGTCAACTTTTGAATAGAATCGATAAATCTGTTAACTCCTAAGCTCGTTTGGTGTGGACGAGTACAGGGGGTGGACAAAATAGTCAGTTTTAGGCTAATATCTATAGCACAATGGCTGAAGTTAAAAAAAGAGAAGGCGAATCCACTAACTCCCTTATTTTCCGCTTTATTAAGCGGGTACAACAGACGGGAGTATTACGCGAATCTAAAAAGCGCCGATTCCATACCCGTTCTCAGAATCGCTTGAAGAGAAAGCTTTCCGCACTGCATCGCGAAGAGAAAAAGGTAGAAATGGAAATTTCCCGAAAGTTGGGAGAAGACATCAAGCGTTAAACGGCACCACGGAGTACTCTGGTGTCGTTTTAAATTAATTAAAATTACGATGATTAAAGAAAATTTAATGAATGATATGAAGGCGGCGATGAAAAGCGGTAATCCAGTTGCCGTAGGCGTTCTTCGCATGATCATTTCTGCGGTGAAAAATAAGGAGATAGAAAAGAAGATTGAAGTACTTCCGGACGCTGAAGTATTGCAAGTGATTATGATGGAAGCTAAGAAGCGTAAGGATTCAACGGAAGCCTTCACTAAAGGAGGCCGTAAGGATCTCGCGGACAAGGAGCTGACGGAGTTAAAAGTAATTCAGAAATATCTGCCTCAGCAGATGAGTAAGGAAGATGTAGAAAAAGCTGTAGCCAAGATTGTTAAAAAAGTCGGTTCCAAAGAGATGGGTCCGGTGATGAAGGCGGTGATGGCGGAGCTGAGAGGCAAGGCGGATTCAGGAACGATCAACGAAGCGGTTAAAAAAGAAATCAGCCACTAGCCACTAGCGATTAGCCACTAGCAAGAAAGCAAATTCTAGCCGCTAACTACTAGTTGCTCAGTATATATGCGACTTGTAATAGAATCCTGGAATAAAAAATATGATCGGTTGGTTCCACAGATACGGCGCACCGCTCTTAAGCTTGGGCGGTTTTTAGGCGTCAAAGAGGCGCGGGTAGATGTCATTTTAGTAGGGGACAGCTTTATGGAGAAGAACGTTCTGTCATTCCCTGCCCCTAAGAAGTTTCCGGGCCTGCATAGAGCGGGGGTGTTTCTCGGAGAGATCTATTTAAACCCAGGATACATTAAAGGAGAGGGTGAAAAACTAGATTACATGCTTGCGCATGGACTTCTGCACATCTTAGGATATGACCATAAGAAGAAAAATGATATTATTAGAATGGAAAAAAAAGAGCGGCAACTCATGAAGTTGCTCGGCTCTTGATTCCTATTCTCAATAAACTATAACCATGCACCCAAGGTATATTGTAGGCCTCGATGTTGGAACTTATTCCATCAAAGCGGCAGTGGCCGAAGTAAAAAAGAATTCCAAACTTTCCCTAGTGCAGGTTTTTAAAGTTCCTTCAGCTGGTATGAGGCGCGGCGTGGTGGATGATCTGGGCGAAGCGACTCGAGCGATTAGCCAAGCGCTTGGTGAGATCCGGCAAATTTCTAAGGGAGCGATTAAGAATATCTATTTGGGTGTTGGCAGCCCGGACTTTCGGTCACAGATGGGTATGGGAATGGTCGCTGTATCACGGGCTGATTCAGAGATCTATCAAGATGATATCGACCGGGCAGTGGATGCGTCTCAAGCGATTAAATTAGTTGGCAACCGGATGATTATTCATCGGATTACCAATGAATTTATTGTCGATGGGGTGAACGGCATCCGAGATCCTCTGGGCATGGTGGGAAATCGCCTCGAAGTGAAAAGTACGATCATTGAAGCCTTTGGTCCATCTATAAAAAATTTAACTAAGTGCGTAGAAGCGGCGGGCGGAGAAGTGGCTGGTCTTATTTTCGCTCCGCTTGCGGCTAGTCGAGCAATGCTTTCCAGAAATCAGAAAGAGCTTGGCGTGGTAATGGTAGACATCGGATTTGGCAAAACCGGTCTAAGTGTTTACGAAGAAAATAAACTCCTGCATACTTCGATCTTTCCGGTGGGATCTGGCAATATTACTAATGACCTTGCGATTGGTCTCAAGATTGGAGTTAATTCGGCGGAGAATATTAAGCTTTCTATTGGTACCGCGCTTGCCAAGGAAGCGCCAAGTCGGGAGCAGGTGGAAATGTCCAAATATGAGTCCGGATCTCGCGGCAGTGCGTCCCGGCGTTATATCGCGGAGATTATTGAAGCCCGACTTGCCGAGATGCTCGAATTTGTAAATAATGAATTGAAATACACTGGTAAAGCGGCGAGGTTGCCGGCTGGTGTGATTCTGGCGGGCGGTGGTTCAAAGATCCCGGCCATGGTAGATTTAGCGAGGCAGGAATTGAAATTAAATGCTCAGATCGGGGTTCCTAATCTTTCGGAGCTGGATATCGCTAATTCCGAGTTGATGACTTTGGCGGAAGATCCGGAGATGGCCTGCGTTTTTGGCCTTTTGCTGTCCGGCGTAGATCAAGCAGTATCCTCTAAATCTTCAGTTAAAGGAGTTGGCAGTTTGATGAAGAAAATTTTAAATATTTTTACCCCATAATAAATTAACTATAGTAATGGCGAATACGAATAATAAACCAAAGAAAGGAATGGGCGATTACGCCGCGAAAATTAAGGTTGTCGGCGTAGGCGGCGGCGGGGGTAACGCGATTTCCCGTATGCAGGAGGACTTTGAGGTGCGGTCAGTTGATTTTGTGGCAATCAACACTGACGCCCAGGATTTAGATTATTGTAAAGCGCGTCATCGGATCTACATTGGGAAAAATCTTACCCGTGGCCTAGGTACGGGCATGAACCCTGAATTGGGCCGGCAGGCGGCGGAGGAGAACCGCTCTGAGATTGTGGAGTCTTTAAAAGGGGCAGATTTAGTATTTATTACTGCCGGTTTAGGTGGCGGCACTGGTTCTGGCGCGGCGCCGGTGATCGCGGAAGCGGCTCGCGAAAACGGCGCGTTGACGATCGCCATAGTTACTCGGCCGTTTACATTTGAAGGATCTCAGCGAGCAAAAATTGCCCAAGAAGCTTTAGTTAAGCTAAAAGAAAAAGTAGACACTCTGATCGTAGTTCCCAATGACCGAATTTTTAGTGTGATTAAAAAAGATACTCCGATTGTAAAGGCCTTTGAATTTATTGATGACGTGCTTCGTTACAGCGTACAAGGTATCTCTGAGCTAATCTCAATGCCAGGTATAATTAATGTAGATTTTGCTGACGTAAAGGCGATTATGAAGGATGCGGGTACCGCCCTGGTTGGTATTGGTCTTGCCACTGGCCAGGAAAGAGCGATGACCGCCGTGGATCAGGCTGTGAACTCTCCCTTACTGGAAGTCTCAATTGAAGGGGCAAAAGGAGTGCTTTTTTCGGTATCCGGGGGTAAGGACATGCGTTTAAATGAAATTCACGATATAGCGAAGGTTATAGGGGACTCCATCGATCCGGCGGCTAAGATCATCTTCGGTGCCTATCATGATCGGAAGCTTAAAAAAGGCGCGATTAAGGTGATTATGGTGGCGACCGGTTTTAACGGTGGGAATACGAAGAGTGGCGACGCGGGCATGACCTCACTTTTCAGCGGCCCAACCATCAAGCAGTCAGCGTTGCCCAACGAAGAACGAATTGAAAAGCCGGTCTCAAACGGCGATAAAGCCGACAAAAACGGCAAGGACGGCAAAAAGAAAGAAGAGGACGTGTGGGATATACCTACATTTCTTAGGAAAAAGAAATAGCAGAATCAAAAACACCCCGAGCGGGGTGTTTTTGTGTGGTGAGTCTACCGCAAAACTTGCTCGCCTAAGGCGAGCCTACGCCTTGTGATCGAACTCGTCCTTGATATTCTGTAAAGTCCGGGTGGCCATATCTTTGCCGCCCAAACCGAAGGCCAAACCACCAGCGAGCGCCAACATAGCGATCAAGCCAGTGATCAAGGTATTGATGATGCTTACCGCGACTCCAAGCTGCACCAATGCAGTTAAGAAGCCAAAAATAAAGACCACCCACCAGGTTACTTCTCCTAATCCTTTAGCCATGTGCATATTGGCGCTCATTACCGAAGCTTTTACCAAGCCTCGGAGGAAGTTCGCCATTACCAAAGTAGCCAAAAGAATCAAGACTGCAACCATTACCTGCGGGGCGTACGCGAGTACATCACGCAAGAAACCGGAGAGAGTGAAGAAACCAAGAATGTCAGACGAAGCCAAGAGGAAGGCCAAAACAAAGAACCAGTAGACGAGCCTACCGAGAAATTTGCCGGCATCCAGACTCATATGAGCCCGTTCAACAAAGGATTCAACACCTAACCGACGTAAAAGAGCATCAAGCTTGAGGTAGTAAACGAGACGTTCAACTACTTTATCCAAGACAGAGGCGACGACGAGGCCGACAATAAAGACGACCAAGGCGCCGATTAAAGATGGCAAGAAACTTGCCACTGTAAGCCAGAGGTTTTGGATGGAAGCCCGAAGAACATTAAGCCAGCTTTCAACAACCATAGTTTGTGTTTTAGGTTTTATTACGACCTTTCTTTATAAGCTTATTTTAGCATTTATTGTGTTTATAAGTTTGGGGCCTGTGGATAACCCGACTATTTTAAAGTGAATTGAAGGCATTGTGCCAACGGGTAGCGGCATCAGATCCGGCGGTTTTCGCTTCATTGCGAAGCGCAAAAGGTGTTTCAAATTGGATGAAGATGTCTCCGGCAGTGACACCAATATTTGAATTGGCACTTTGAATAAATTCACCCTGCTTGTTGGTCTGCGCGCCAAGTGGCACCTGGGCTTCTTGCGGGAAGATCTCCCAGAAATCAGCGGCGCAACCTAACCAGCCGTTAAAGGCGGTACTGAATTTACCTTCGGGGTAGGTGAAGGTCGTAGGTTTTGTGGAGTTATTGATGCCGTTCGATACCGTGACTGGATAGACAGTGTTGCTGCAGTATTGAGTGACCGTCCAGTCGGATGTCCGATAGCCGTGAAGCTGAATATGAAGCGCGTTGATGTCCTCCACAATTTTTTCGTTGATTGTCTGATAACCGACGATGCGAGAAACATCGGTTCGGTTATCAGTGTCGACGATCATATCGCTGAGATTGGACAGTGTGAAAATAGTGCCCAAATCACTCGTATCTTCCTGGAGGACGTAAAGAGTACTATCATTTGGGCCGGTGGTCATGCCTTCAATATTATTAGCAGTCGCGGCAAAATCAGTCATCTTAGTGC
Source organism: uncultured Candidatus Saccharibacteria bacterium (assembly GCA_964432465.1). GTDB lineage: Bacteria > Patescibacteriota > Minisyncoccia > UBA6257 > WO2-44-18 > JAHFLQ01. Next base: position 2,308 of record CAYSNI010000072.1, on the reverse strand, counting down.
GTTCAAAGCCGGTGATAAGACCATTAGAATCCCGAGTAACGACCACCGTCCAGATTTCATCGCCGGTATTATCAGCAATAATTACGTTGCCGCTACCCTTTCCCTTAGCGTCTTGAGAGGTGATGACCATCGAATTGATCGAAATATCATCAAAAATCTTACTTACCGTGCTTTCCAAGAGCGCGGTGTCGTTGCCAGCAATTAAAGTGCTAATTGTCGTGCCACCACCTTGGGCGTTGTTGATATACATCATGTCAGATCGATTATTAGTGGTGCTATCTTCCATGAAGATGAGATTTCCATAGGAATCAAAGGCCATGGCGTCGATCTCGCCTCGGTTACTCGCGATGGTGGCGGGGGTAGAGGAGACGGCACAGGTACTTGGATTAATTGTGAAAGTATAAAGAGTGGTGTCCGTTGCCTGAACGTTTATATCAGGGTCATTACTAACGTACATCAGGGTACCGTCGGGGGAAATCGCCATTACGTCTAACGAAATATTAGTAGTGGAAGAGCTGATTACGGGACTGCCGACTGCGGCGCCGTTGTCGTCTATTTCTTGGCACCAGAACTGGTCGCCGCCTCGGTCAGCGGCCATAATTTTTCGCGAGGTGACAAAGTCGAGGCTTTGCGGGACGTCAAAAACGTTGGGAGTCGCGTCATCTCTAAGGATCAGCGTAGCCGGACAGTTAGAGCCGTAAGGAACAAAGAAAATGCCATCACTGGATGACCCGGTAGTACTGACCAGATAGTAGATGCCAAGATCATTTGCGACTAATTGTCCCGGTCCGATAATTCCAGTACAGGAAAGAGAGGTGCCGCTGAAGTCGGAAGAGTCATTACTGGTCGAATCATCGGCGCCAGTGCCAGTTGGGTTAAGTTTATTTTTAGTGAAAGTGCCGATCACCAAAGCTCGAATGTCTGTATAAGTAACGAATTCTCGTCCGGTGATGTTGAGTGTAGAGCTATCATCGTACCAGTGTGGGGCTTGCAGAATAATGTTTTGCGAGTAGCCACCGCCGGTGACGGTTTTATAGCCGCTGATTCGGAAAAGCGCGTTGACCACCGTATCTTTCGTGGCATCATTTTCTCTTAGCCAAAGTAAATTTTCACCAGTTGAAGTAAGGTAAACTTTGATTAACTCTAGGCCGGTGCCAAGGTTGCCCAGGTTGGTGTTGTCAGTCGACAAAGTCGTCTCCTCTGCGGTCGTCAGGCTACCATCGCTGGTATAGGAAAGTATGTGACCGACAGTAGTGCGCAAGGTTGTGCTGGCCAAATTATCATTGGTGAGAATAGTGGTAGTGGCGATGGTCGAGCCATTGTACAATTCAACGTGCGCTAAAAGAGCGGTGAGAAATGTTTCTGGAGTTGAGTAGGTAATAGTGGAGAGCGGCGACGAGACGGTCGTAGTGTTGGTGCCTACTTTGGTAGTCGATTGGAAGGCATGAGCGATATCGCGCGAACAGAGAGTACCGTCACGATCAGTCATAGTGTAGGTCACCGCCCCCTTTTTAAGAATGAGATTCCGTGCGCCAGCGTCGGTAACTTTTTCGTATACTTTGCCGTCAGCGTAGATTGTGCACGGTGATACATTGCCGGCGCAGCGCCATTTAATAGTGTAGCGGTCGTCGCTGGTAATCACATCGTTTAATTCCATGAAGCAGACATTGCTGGTCGGATCTGGCTTACTGGTCACGAGACCCCGTTCAATATTTTTTAAACGTTCTTCAATTTGATCGAGACGGTTTAATTTTTGATCAATGCTGAAAAGGACGTTCCTTATTTGGATTAATACGTCAGTAGATTTGTTAGCAATTTCAGATTCTCCGGAGATTTGCGCGAGGATTTTAGTTGGAGAGATATTTGATACGGCAATCGGTGATTGTGGTAATAAAAAAACTAATGCCAGGATGGCAAAAGCGAAAACACCCCAAAAAATCTTCGGCACCATGTCAAAACTATTATATCATTTGTGGACCCGGGGAGAACAAGGGTTTCACTACGCTCAACCTCGAACCTAACGCGGCTTAAGACACCTTCGGTTTCTTACCCTCGCTTCGCTCGGATCTTCCTGATACGGGGTGCCGCTGGTTCGCTTCTCCCTCGATATTCCGCAGATATAAAAGATCCGCCTTGTGCGGATTTTTTTATATCTGTAGTGGACCCGGGGAGAATCGAACTCCCGCCTCAGCAATGCGAATGCCGTGTAATACCACTTTACTACGGGCCCGAATGCCCTTCATCTTACAATAAAACAGACTTCTTGCAATCTCTCATCTTTATTTAAACTTCAAATTTGGCCAGTGGC
>CAYSNI010000071.1:0-5305 GCA_964432465.1 uncultured Candidatus Saccharibacteria bacterium | reverse complement strand
CGGTTTTTGGATTGGGACCATACGAAGAAAATGCTTTTTACCAAATGGGCGCCGTTTGCCAGAAGCAAGGACGATTTACTGGCAAGTATTAACCGATATTTGAAAGATCGCTTTCTCGATTGGGAAGGGCGCGCGCAGTTTTTGAAGTTACAGGCATGGAAAATGGACGGAAAGTCCGGCGAACGGATAGCCGATTTTCTTTTGGGAAAACTATATAACTAATATGCGGACAATTTTTATCACTATTTTTCAGGGCGCGGAAGCGAGAAATATTTTACGCACCGATATCTATAAGAATTTGATCGCGCGGGAGGACGTCCGGATTGTATTTTTTGTTGATTCTTCCGAACGAGCGGAATATTACCAAAAGGAATTTTCCCACTCGCGCGTTTTTTACGAAGTAGTTGAGAATAAAATGCCGAAAGGTTTGGACAGAATTTTTTCCCAACTGAGCTTTCCATTGCTCCGCACTGCCACTACCGATCTTCGCCGGAAGATGGCACTCGAGGAGCGTCGCAACTATCTCGGATATTACATTATGAAAGCCGTGAATTTTATTTTAGCCCGCCGCTGGATTAGAAAGATTATGCGGACGCTGGATTATGCCTTCGTGAAAAACCGTACCTTTTCCCGATATTTTGATCATTACAATCCTGACGTGGTACTGCTAGCTCATCTTTTTGACGGCGAAGAGATTAATCTTTTGCGGGAGGCGAAGCGACGCAACGTACGGAGCATCGGTTTTATAAATTCTTGGGATAAGCTTACGGCGAGAAGGGCGTTGAGATTATTGCCCGACTCGTTAATCGTTTTTAACGGGATCGTGAAGCAAGAGGCAATTGAATATGCTGATATGGACGAGCGTAATATTTTTGTTAGCGGTATTCCGCAGTATGATTGGCATGTTAATTATCAACCGATTTCTCGTGAAAATTTTTGCCAAAAAAATAAATTAGATCCGCAAAAGAAAATCATCGTGTATGCGCCGATGGGCAAGGCTTTTAGTAACTCAGATTGGGATATTATCGATATGTTGAGGATAGGGCTCGCCGATGGCTCCGTGAAAAACGCCCAGCTTTTTGTTCGTTTTCAACCGAATGACTTCGTGGAAGAAGCAGAGCTTAAATTACGGTCCGATCTGCGCTACGAAGTTCCGGGTGTTCGTTTTTCTCGCGAGCGAGGAGTGAACTGGGACATGACCTTTGATGATATTCGCGGACTTACGGATATGCTGGCTAATGCCGATCTTTTTGTTTGTTACGCTTCTAGTATGAGCGTGGACGCGGCCGTATTTGATAAGCCGGTAATCAATATCAATTTTGAAGTGAAGGGAAAAGAGGTAATGTCCAAGTCGCCTACCTTTTTCTATAAGACTTATCATTACGGTAATGTGGTGAAAAGCGGCGCAGTTCGTTTTCCGAAAACAAAAGATGAGTTGGTTTTGTGGATAAATAAATATTTGGAAGATCCGGCGATTGATCGCAGAGAGCGGAAAGAGATGGTTCTGGCGCAGTGCGGAATAATGGACGGCAGGGCGGGTGAGCGGATAGCGTTATATATATTGACCGCTAATTAATCTTCTGTTATTATATTGTCGGAACTTTGAGTTGTTTTTTTATCCTAATTAAGGAGGTAGGGCATGGAAGACCGGTGGATTACCATGGTCGCGCGGGATCTCGCGCCGTCGCGGGCGTTTGAGATGATGAAGGCGAAGCTGGAGGATCGTGGCGTCCGTGTGGCCCCGTATCTCGGGGGCGGGAAGCCTCTCCCGGGCTCAATGAGTCAGATTGTAAGCGATATCGCCAACAGTAAGCTTTTGCTGTTGGGCATGTCATCGTCGGCGGAGCTAGCGAAGGAAGAAGTAGAAGCGGCCGGGATTGCGATGGAAAACGGGGTGCCGTTCGGCTTCTATGCCGATATTTTCGGGACTTCCAGCCGAGCCTGGTTCGCTCCGTTTCGGGAAAAGGCGAACTTCGTGTTTGTCCTTTCCGAAGTTGAGGCCGAGATGACTCGGAAGCTTTTTCCGAACGCGGAAGTCATCGCCACCGGCAACCCGGTGATTGAGAGTTCGTTCTGGCCGGCAAAATCGGCACTGGTGACTCGCCGCACGCTCGGAGTTGTTGATGACTCTGACCTACTGCTTTACTGCACCGCCGGCAAAGATCTGGAGGTCAATCGCCTTCATTTCAAAGCCGTAGTGGATGCGGTATCAAGTTTGTGGGATAGAAAAATCTTCAAGATTTTTTTCATGCTCCATCCGGGAGATCAGAATATTCCTAGCGCTTATGAAGACGCCATTCGAGCGGAGGGAGTTCAGGCTCGACTTATGCAGGGGAAGGACATAAAGGCCATCGGCTTTTCTTCGCTCGATGTAATCGGGGCCTGCGATCTCATGGTCGCCGCGGCTTCCACATCCGGCATAGAGGCGGCCTGCCTTCGGAAGCCTGTCATCGACTTCTTTTCGCCTCCCGGCTTGAAGAGGATGAAGGAACAGACTGGAAGCGATACTTGGCCTCCGTGTGAATTCGGCATTTCGCGCCCGGCGTTCTGCGCTTCCCATATCGCGAATGCTATCCCAGATTTGCTTGGAGGCGGTTTCAGCGAGATGCGCGCTAAGCAGGAAGCCTACTTTCCGACTCCGGCCGAACCCGGTCAGGCGGTTCGGAAAATGACTGCCAGTCTTCTCCAGATTCTCGGATAAAAATATAAAGCCCTGATTGACTTCGGGGCTTTTTTATTTTATTATCTAGCCAACGCTTTATCGTAACTTAAGCGTGAGTAAACTTGTTTTATTTTTGGACTTTGAAATAGGAGGAAGTTGCATGTCGGAAAGATCGGACAAGATTCGGGAGCAACGCGAAAGGGCGATGGCGGAGTTTGATATCCGGACTAAGGCACTTATTCAGCAGATTGCTGATAAGGGACGGCCGAAGCTCCGGACGAAGCCTTTCAAGTATGCGAGTCGTGAAGACTTGGACAATCTGATCGCGGTGGTTGAGAGGCGACTCGCGACCACGGTGATGCCGGATGAGTATGGTCTTTATAATGTCTTGCCGCACCTGAAGAGCTACGACTTGGACAATCCGTCTACGGATGAAGCCGGTTTTGATACGCCTGGTTTTGAGCTGGCGATTAGCGAGCTCAACGAAGTGGTCCACTTTCTCCAGCACGGGCAGGAGGATAAGGGGATTGAGTACTTGCTGTATCGTTACAAGGTAAAGAAGTTTGCGAACAAGCTGGATATGTCGGGATTTGTTCCCGTTCTCCACCTTGAGTCCGCGACGAACTGCAATCTGCAATGTACGATGTGTTATCAGTCCCACGATAAACTGCAAGAACTGATTGATCAACAGAAGATCAAAACGATGCCTTGGGAGCTCTTCACCAAAGTGGTGGACGAAGCGGTCGCTGACGGGTGTCGGGCAGTCGTGTTTGCCGGAAGAGGTGAGCCGACGATTAATCCGCGTTTTACGAAGATGCTTCAGTATTGCCACGATAAGGGTGTGTTGCATCTCAAGCTTAATACTAACGCGACATTAATGACCGAGACGCTGTGTAGGGATTGGCTTTCTATGAATGCCTTTCTCACAATCGTGTTCTCAGTGGATGCCGGCGACAAGAAGATCTTTGAAGAGATTCGTATCGGCGCCGACTTTGACAAGGTGAAAGCCAACGTTGAGATGTTCGCCCGGATTCGCCGAGAAGAGTTTCCGGATTCTCCGGTGCGGACACGTGTCAACATGGTCATCTCCCGGCCCGATCAGGATCCTGAACAGGCTCGTCTGATGTGGGAGCCGCTCGTGGATGAGTTTTCCTGTCGGATGGCTAATGCCGAACAGGCTGGAAGCACGTATCTCAATAATCCTGATGGGTCATCACGCGATGTGGCGCCCGGCCGGGTCTGTCTTGCCCCGTTTACCAGGGTTTATGTCTGGGCAGACGGGATAGTTAATCCCTGTGAGAATGACTATCTGAGCTGGTTGCAGATTGGCGACGCCAATACTGATTCTACTCGTTCACTTTGGAGTGGCGACAAGCTACGTAAAATTCGATTGGCGATGATCACGGGCAAAAAGAACTGCCTCAAGCCTTGCGATAACTGTTTGGCGAAGTAACAGGAGTAACTTATGCAGGATAAGATTGGCGTTTGTGTCGCCGGTTACGGTGGATTTGCGAAGAAGCAACTCCTTCCGCGCCTCCAAAAAATTGGAGGCGCGGAGGTGAGATTCATTTACCATCCTGATCGAGCGAAGGCGCGTTCTTTAGGGGCGCTAGGCACCTCCAATCTGGAGAATCTTCTTGTGAGCCCAGCCATTCAGGCGTTTGTAATTGCGACTCCGAACGACAAGCGCTGGGAGCTCCTGTACCCGCTTTTAAAGGCTCGTCGGCATCATCTATTTGTTGAAAAGCCGATGGTGGACACAATCGGAGACCTTGAATCCTTAGGACAACTGGCAGTCTGTTATCCGAAGGTTTTCATGGTTGGTCATTGCCAGCGGCGTGAAGCCGTCTACAGAAAGGCCAAGGAATTTCTTGATAACGGCTGGATCGGCAGAGTGGTGAGTGTTGATTTCAATGTCTCTAGCGGCAAGGCCTTTGATATGAATATGGGCGATTGGCGCGCGAACAGGAGTCGAACTCCGCTCGGCTCGCTCGCGATGGTCGGCAGCCACTGCATCGATACGATTCATTATTTATTCGGAAAGGTGCGATCGGTTTTCGCTAAGTTTGAAAGCGTTAGCGGAAGAACCGAATCTCCTGACACGAGTTTTGTGATGATGAATTTGGAAAGCGGCGTCACCGCACTTCTTCAGTGTCACTACAGTGTGCCGCGCGAAAGGTACTGCTATATTTCCGGAACCGAAGGCGCGATTTACATCAACGATGACAAGATTGCGCTCAGGATCGGACGAGAGAAATACAAGGATTCGCCAAGTGAGCGACAGGAGTGGGTTACCCATCGTGTCGATCCGATTGATGAAGAATTACGTGAGTTCATCGATGCAATTCAAAAAGGCGTTACGCAAGTAGAGACCGGCTACCCAGAAGGAGAAGCGGTAATCCGAGTGCTGGAAGCTTGCCGCAAAAGCGCTGAAGAGAATAAGCTAATCTCTCCGATGTAAATCGGAGAGATTTTTATTTGTTTTGAGCTTGCGGAGCTATTGTTACCAAATAGGCTCAAATCAGGTTATAATTACCGATACTTAAAGCATGAAAAAAGCTTCTAAAAAAAGAATTATCTGTTTCCCGATAACTAGCCGGGTGCACTATGCGAGGCAGAAATATCTGCTTCAGAAATTAAATA
>CAYSNI010000070.1:0-17384 GCA_964432465.1 uncultured Candidatus Saccharibacteria bacterium | reverse complement strand
TTTTATTCTTTGCATAGACGGATCACCGGTTGTTAGAATAACTAGTTCTTCTTTTGGAAATGCGGAAAGAAATCGTCCGGTGTCTGGAAAATGGACCGGAATTTCCAGTAGTTTCAACCAGTCATCTATGATCGCGCTATTCAATTTTGGCCTTATTTCCTTGCAGCATTCATAAAAACGGTCATATGTGAACATGCCTCGCGAGTGCTTTCTTACTAACACTGCATAGGCCTGCCAGAATTGGTCTGCCGAAAGTCCGTGCGTGATTCCCACGGCTATTTCAAAGTCGAGTCGTTTTTCCGAGTTAATCAGCGTGCAATCGAGGTCAACTAGTAGTTTCCTGAGCGCCGGCATCTAGCCTCCTATTCCTAATGAACAATATTAAATGAACTGGTATCAAAATACGCCTTTACCAGTGAATTGTCGAGTTACTGATTGAGAGGGCTAGCGGAGCCCTGCAGAGTGCGCGTGGTCAGGCTAGCCGGGTCTTGAGTGTTGTTACTGGCGGTAATACTAATCTGGATTGTATCAACTCCTGGCGTGATTGGATTATTGGACGGGGTTGTGTAGTGAGTGAAGCTTAGAGTTTTGATTACCGCTTTGGTAGTGGTGAGCGGATTCGGCGATCCGGCTTCAGTCACGCAAATTGCATCCATAACACCGCCACAGGATCCAAAGGCGATGGTGACATTGCCGGTCGGCTTAACTAAGGTTAAGGAATTAGCCGAGACGCCGGAAGCTGGACTAGAAATAGAATTTGATTCTTGGATGTGGCGCTGGATTGTTTGCATGGCAAAACTTAATTGCGAGCTGATATCCACTAATCCGGACTGGGTGCCCTGAACACGTAAGGAGATCAAAAGAATACTGGTAAAAAATCCCGCGACCATCGCGAAAATTGCCACATAGATAAGAAGTTCGATAAGCGTGAATCCGGAATTAGTTTTGCGCATTTCTATAATTAGTATATCAGTTTAAACCGCGGTCGGATCGGTAAAAATAACTTTTACGGTTTTCGCGAGAATCTTCGCGTCAAGCGCGAGCGTGCGATTTTTTACGTAATGATCATCCAGTTCCAGTTCTTTCATGAACGGTAGTGAAGAGGCGCCGTTGACTTGAGAAAGACCAGTAACGCCAGCCTTGGCAAGAACCAGATGTTTGTAGGGATGCGGATAAAACGCTACTTCTTCCGGCTCGTGCGGACGAGGGCCGACAAGCGAGAGCTCTCCTTTTAATACATTGATTAACTGGGGGAATTCATCTACTCGAAATTTTCTTAACATCCGTCCAACTTTCGTCACGCGCGGATCTTTTTTAATCTTGAAAAACGGACCGTCGGCGCGTTCATTAAGTATTGAAAGCGCCGCTTTCATCTGATGGGCGCCATCGTACATTGAGCGGAATTTATAGACCCCGATTTTTTTACCGGCGCTGACTCGATCCAATTTAACAAAAACCGGACCGCGGCTTTCGATTTTGATTGCTGACGCGATCAGCGGCAGGAGTGGGGTGAGAAAAGCGAGGCCGGCGGTTGCGCCAAGGATGTCCAAAATTCTTCGCATACCATATAATTTTAGCATATTCAAAAATATGAAAGTCGCCCTTGTGCACGACTATCTGAATCAATACGGAGGTGGAGAGCGGGTACTGGAAGTGCTGATGGAAATGTTTCCGGAAGCCCCGATATATACCATTCTTCATGACTCCAAAAAGACCGGCGGACGTTTTCGCCAGCGTGTAGCTGGGACTAGTTTTTTAGATTTTCAATTCGCCCGTGACAATCATCGTTGGTTCATACCGCTTATGCCGTTGGCGGCTCAATCTTTATTGTTGGATAACAAATTTGATTTAGTGATCTCTGATACGGCCGGTTTTGCCAAGGGGATCGTGCTTGGTTCGAAGGCGAAGCACCTTTCATATATACATACTCCATTGCGCTATGCCTGGGAGACGAAAGATTATTTTAATAACCCGGTTTTCACTGCTGTCTTTTCTCCGATTTTCAAATACCTCCGATCATGGGATTACAAGAAAGCTCAGGGTCCGGACGTACTGCTGGCAAATTCAAATTTTATTGCTGGTAAAATTAAATCGTATTACCAGCGCGACGCTCAGGTGATTTATCCGCCTGTGGATACGGCGGTATTCTATCGCGAAGTTAACAGCTCGAAGTTACCAGTTAGAAACTATTATTTGGCGGTCGGAAGAATGCTGCATTACAAGCGCTTTGATCTAATTATCGAGGCATGCGCGAAGCTCAAGCTTCCTTTGAAGATTGTGGGCACGGGTCCAGAATATCAAAAACTAAAAACTAAAATTGAAAATTTAAAAGCAGTAAATATTGAACTGCTTCCATTTGTAACCGACGCGGACCTGAGAACGCTTTATAACGGCGCTAAAGCGCTCATCTTTCCTCAAGTAGAAGATTTCGGATTAGTAGCGGCGGAGGCGCAGGCTTGTGGAACGCCGGTGATTGCTTACCGTGCCGGTGGCGCGAAAGAAATTTTAGAAGATGGCGTGACCGGCATATTTTTCAACGAACAAACTACAGAATCTTTGGCGGCGGCCATCTCTGATTTTGAGAAAAAGAAATTTAGCCGGGTAAAGATCGCGGCCGCGGGCAAGCGTTTTTCTAAGGAAAATTTTAAGAAGCAGATTGTTGACGCTATCACACTACTAGGATAGTCTGAGAGCGTAGGTTACCAGTGTTTCAGCGCGCGCAAGATATTTTGCGAATAAAGGAGGGTCGATATGTCTCGCCATATCAGTTTCCACGAACAGCGTGATTTCGAGCAAGGTAAGCCGCTCACCGCTGAGCAGAAGAAGCACTTGCTTGGGTGTGTCTCCTGCCGGTTCTATTTGAAGCAGGATTCTTGGTGGATTAAGTTGTTCAAGAAGGTGAAGTCTCTTTTCAATAAGAAAAAGACGCCTTAACCGGCGTCTTTACATTCTCGTCGCGATGAGTTATATTTTCTTCTAATATGTCAGAACTGGAAAACAACCAGAACGGTACTGCAGTTGCGGAAAACACCCCTCCGGAAATCACCATGGATCCGATGCTTTTGGATGAAATGGTTAAAGCCGGTATTTTGTACGGCCGAAAGAAATCTAAGACGCATCCTCACATGAAGCCCTTTATCTATGCTACGCGAAATGGCATTGAGATTTTAGATTTGCCAAAAACTTCCGAAGCACTTGATAAGGCCGGTGATTTTTTAAGGGAAGTTTCCAAAAAAGAAGGGTTGATCTTTATGGTTGGCACCAAGCCGTCTGCTCAGGACTTGGTAGAGGAAATGGCGAAGAAGTTTTCTTTTCCTTACGTAATCAAGCGCTGGCTTGGTGGTACCCTGACCAATTTCAAAACCCTTTCCAAGCGCATTCAATTCTACATGAATTTGAAAGCCGATGAGGCGACCGGAAAATTAGACAAGTACACGAAAAAAGAGCGCACGGAATTCAGTAAACTGCGCGCGAAAATGGATCAGTTTTTCTTGGGCCTCGAGCGTCTTTCCAAACTCCCCGATGTTCTTTTAGTGGTTAACGCCAATGATCATATGACCGCCGTTCGCGAAGCACGAAGGTTGAAAATTCCAATCGTTTCTATTTTGAGCACGGACACCGATCCGGAGATCGCGGATTATCCGATTCCAGCTAACGACAATTCTAAAACAAGCATCGCGTGGATTTTGAGCAAGTTAACGGCTAAGATAGAGGAAGGTGCTAAGGAGCGTCCGCTGGTAGCGAAGAGCGAAAAGTAAAATCAAATACAATAATAAATATGGCAACAGCGTCGGATGTTCAAAAGTTGCGAGAAATTACCGGAGCCGGAGTGATGGATTGTAAAAAAGCCTTAGAAGAGGCTGGCGGCGATGTTGATAAGGCCGTATCGATCATTAATGAGCGCGGACTGATTAAGGCTCAGTCACGTAGTGGCCGGAAAACCGGAGCTGGCGTGTTGGAAACGTATATCCACAATAATCGAGTAGGTGTGCTACTCGAACTTCGGTGCGAAACGGATTTCGTAGCTCGTACGGAGGACTTCAGGAATCTGGCGCACGATCTCGCGATGCATATTGCGGCTATGGATCCTAAAGATCTGCCGGTCTTTCTTGCCCAGCCTTACGTAAAAGATTCAAACATCACCGTGGACGCTTTAGTGAAAAGTATTGTCTCTAAAACCGGTGAGAATATAGAAATCGGCAGATTCTGCCGATATGAGATATAATTAAGCAGTGTTCGATCTCTTCCTACAGATCATAGTTTTCGGAAGCTTAGGATTCATAATTTATCTTATGGCCCGGGCTTTGCCTAGAGTAGAGAATAATCCACAGCCACCGCGCGGTCCGAATTTTTTCGAGCGTTTAATCGCGAAGGTGCCCATGTCTCAGCTGGATCAGAATATCAACAGCTTTATGGCCAAGTTTTTACGGAAGATCAGGGTGTTCACTATGAAAATGGATAATTTTATCAATGATCGCCTTGGTAAGTTGACCAAAAAGACTAGTGAGGATAAAGTAAACAACGACAAGCAGGAACCGTTGAAATAGGCTTGTTTTATTGGTGGATTACTATTGGGCAGTTACCTAAGTGGTCAAAAGGGACTGGCTGTAGACCAGTTGGCTTTACGCCTTCGGGGGTTCGAATCCCTCACTGCCCACATTTGCCACCTTAGCTCAGCGGCAGAGCAACTCTTTTGTAAAGAGAAGGTCCTCGGTTCAAATCCGAGAGGTGGCTCAATCGAGTGTCCGGTTTTTGACCAGATATTTATTTTCCGCTATCATTGCTAAATCGCCAATGTAGCTCAGCTGGTAGAGCAACTCCATGGTAAGGAGTAGGTCGTCGGTTCGATTCCGACCATTGGCTCCAAAATTCAAATAGTTCTTTCGAGGCTATTGGGGGTCGGGGTGCGGCGGCGGGTTCGAGGCCGAGAGAAGCGAGGCCCTTGTTCCCCATCGGCTCCAATTTGCCTTTTTCCAATAATTAAGATAAGATAATTCCCATTATGGCTACGTCCAAGTATTCTATTAATCTAATCAAGCTTAAGTGCTCGGTTTGTAACCGGGTTAACTACTATACTCGCAAGAATAAAAAACTTGTGGAGCGGAAAATTGAATTGAAAAAGTTTTGCAATTGGTGCCGCAAGCATACAGTGCATAAAGAAGCGAAGCGTTAAAAAATACCCCTCCGGGGGTATTTTTTAACGCTTAATCCCTCGGTCTATCTTTACGTAAAGCTACGGCGAGGCGAAGGTGGAGCGAAGCCCGCCTTCGCTCAGCTTAGCGGGCTTCGCTCGTGCTCCGACGCTGAAGCTTTGGTGCAAGAGTCCGAAGGTCGCTTCTGCCCGACCGAAGGGGCGGGCAGTGTCGGTCTAGAACCGACCCTTTAGAGGGAATTTTAGCAGTTTTTGGGCTGTCCCGCCAACGTGTCTCGGTCGGGGGATAACTATTGACTCTATATAAAAAAATGTGCTATATTCCGAATAAGATCACCACGAAAAAGCCCCTATAAGGTTTCGTCCTTATGGGGCCTTTTTCTTTTTAAGCTCTAATTTAAGCCTAAGTCCGTTCATAAAATTAAGGTATTTTTTATCACTTTTATTAACTTTTTTAAGCAAAGCCGAGTATTTATTCTCGTTTGGCACTAACACGCATTCCAACTTGTCATTTTTGACTAAATAATCGGCAAGACAATAAAAATCTCCGTCGCCAGAAACTATAACCGCCTTATCGTATTCCGGATAATCGATCATTGCCTGCAGCACCAACTCTGCATCACAATTTCCTTTTGTTGTGCCGTCTTTATATTTTAGAGTTGGTCTGAAAATTATCACATATCCATATTCTTGAAGGGATTTATAAAGATCCTTATGTTCTTCCATATAACCAATAAAGACATAGGCCTTAACAACAGAATACTTTTCTTTCAAATACGTTCTAAAACGAATAAGGTCGAGTTTCCAGCCCTGCTCTTGAATGGCAAGATTCAGATTTTGGCTGTCTATGAAAGCGTAATTTTTAATCCCTTTTCCCATTACGAAAAATTATACTCCTTCGCCAAGGGCTACGGAAGTACGCAGTAAACCTTTTTCGGGCGTCATTCCAGCTGGCCGTTTGAAATGTCTCGGTCTAGGGTGTTTATTCGGGAAATGAGACAAATGGGACACTATGAAGGGGGCGTTGTCTCGTGTCTCATTTTGAATTGACCGACTCCTGCCGAACCTGCTGCAGTGAACCCGTCGAATCTGTCATATTTAAAGCACGAAGAAGATCATTCAGGTTCATATCTCCAAAGGAGAGAAGTATTTTGTGGCGGAATGTGTAGACCTGCCCGTTGTAACTCAAGGCAAAACCCTTGATGAGTTGGCAAAAAATCTGCGAGAATCTATCTCTCCAGCTAGAGGGCGAGGGCCCAGCGGATTGCTGGGGGTTCTTAGCGAAAAAGTCGCGGTGATAGTTATCCGCTTGGTTTGACCTATATTTCCGCTCTTGCTAGTCTAATGGTGGTCTTTTGAAAGGAGAATGCCGTGAATATCGGCTTACTCGATCAGGTCCGGCTCAACAATGACCAGCAACGGAAGGTTGCGGCGATCCAGGGGTACGATTTTTCCAAGGTTCGCGAACTCTTCCTCCGGGAGGAGCCCTCGTATGCGAAGAACCAGGCGAAGCTCGATCAGCTCGAACTTGAGCTGAAACGCTTCTTCGTCCTCTTCGTCGTCGATCCAGGCAAGCCCCACGTCATCAGTGAACGCGCCGACAAGCTCTGGCATGCGTTCCTGATGGATACGAAGGGATATAGGGAGTTCTGCAAGGCAACGATTGGCATCGCGATCGATCATCTCCCCGTCCTACCAAAGGACAAAAGACAGTGGGCGGAGTATCGCCGCCACACCAAGCGCATCTATCGCGACTACTTCGGGCTTCCCGAAGACGGTTTCTGGACCGCCGGCGAAATGCTCTGCTGGGGCTGTGGCTACGACTAAACCACCAACCCGTAAATCAAAAGTTTACGGGTTTTTTATTGCACGTACTAAAATTCTCGGTGAGCCCTTCGCGTTAAATGCATTCCCAGAATAACCGCCCCAGAACTTCTTCGGCACAAAACCCGCCGCCTTTAGCATTTTTGTAATTTCTTCCTTAGTGAAAAGCCGCACGCTGGAAACATAGGCATTTTGTTTGCCGCCCTCGCGCCAACTGATGCGGCTTATCCAGCGGCTATTATCGGGGTCATACCAATCCTCCCCCTTCACCAGAAGGCCGTTGGAGAGTCTGTTAGTCGTCGCCTGTTTTAAAAATCCTGTTTTTTTATCTATCGCACCCCGTTCCTTAATCGTCTGTATTGCGTGTACCGGGTTTTTTATATCCAGAAAAAATACGCCTTTATTTTTGAGCGCGGCATGGATGCCGTGGAGCACTTTCACATGATCGGCTTCGTCATAGAAATAACCGAACGAAGTAAAAAGGCTTAGCGCGATATCAAACTCTTTTTTGAATTGCAAATCCCGCATATCGCCACGGACGAATTTTATATTTTTAAGACGCTCTTTCTTTGCCGCCTTTTTCGCCACATTTAAGAGGTAGATAGAATAATCCAGTCCGACTACACCGAACCCCTTTTTTGCAAACTCAAGAGAGTGCCGGCCCGCCCCGCACGCAAGATCAAGAATTGTGTCTTTTTTTGAGGGCCTGAGGTTTTTTATTAGAAAATCAACCTGCCGTTTGGTAGATTCCGGGCCGGTAATGTCTATATAGGTTTTGTAGTATTTCGCGTCAAATAACGTTTGCCACCATTCCATACACGAATTCTAACAGAAAAACATGGCAATAAAAATCATCATCCGGTTCATTCCAATGTTCTTAAGAACATTGGAATGGAAGAACACTATTTAAAAAGCTCTACCCGAACCTGATTTGAGATATTTTTCAAAATTGTAAGCGGTGTATTTATTTTGGAAAGCGAAATAACAATTTAATTCTACTGGCAACCTACTCGCAGTTGCCGGAACATAGCCTTTGTTATGACGCCTTAATCTTTCGTCAATGTTTTCTGTGCAGCCACTATAAGTTTCGTTATCGGAACATTTTAAGATATAGACGTAGTGCATATTAAAATTTTGCGAAGGTGGAGCGAAGCCCGCCTTCGCTCAGCTTAGCGGGCATTGCCCGTGCTCCGACGCTGAAGCTTTGGCGCAAGAGTCCGAAGCTCAATGAAGCTTTAGCTTCGGCGAGCGAATGTCGCCTTCGCAACCTTCTAAGCGGGCTTCGCCCGTGCTCCGACGCTGAAGCTTTGGCGCAAGAGTCCGAAGGTCGCTTCTGCGACCGAAGTCGCCTTCGCAACCTCTGAGCGGGCTTCGCCCGTGCTCCGACGCTGAAGCTTTGGCGCAAGAGTCCGAAGGTCGCTTCTGCGACCGAAGGCGGGGGCACAAGGAATCGAACCCTGGTATCTTCTTTTGGAGAGAAGCGTTCTACCACTGAACTATGCCCCCATATAACTAATCAAAATATAGCGTTTTTTAGCAAAAAATCAAATCGTTACAGATTATTTACAGATAGCGTAAAAATAAATAATGAGCTATAGTATTTCCAGTTTTTTGAGATAGGAAGATTCATGTTTGGATTTAAATCGGGCGGGCCAACACTATTAGAGCTAATTAAGCAGGGACTTTCTTCGACACAAAAAGGATATGATCTTCTTGCCCCAAAATTTGATCAAACGCCCTTTCTTACGCCCAGTAAGATTCTAGAGCCCGTAGCTCGGAATCTCCAGAGAGTCTATCGCTATGACGACATGCTCGATCTTTGTACGGGCACCGGCGCGGGGATTGAGGTGATGTTGCCATTTGTTCGTAACAGGATTGTGGGCGTTGACTGGAGCGAGCCGATGCTTGCAGAGGCCAGGAAAAAATTTGACTGTCTTTGGTCGGCTGGCCCCGATATTGAATTGGTACGAGAAGACATCTTTAATCTTTCGTATAAAAATGAGTTTGATCTGGTAACGTGCTTCGGTGCGCTCGGTCATATCGAGAGCCACCGGCAAAAATCTTTCGTGGACATGATTCATACTGCTCTTCGTGCGGGTGGAAAATTCGCGTTTGTTACCGCCGAGGCTAATTGGCGCGCGCCGGCTTTCTGGCTGATGTGCGGATTTGATTGGATAATGCGAATGCGAAATTTTCTGATTCGTCCGACTTTTATTATGTATTATCTCAATTTTCTTTTGCCGGAAGTTTTGACCTTATTCCCTAAGCATCAGTGGAGCGTGGAGGTAGTTCCATTGAAGATTGATGGCAAGCTTTCAGCGGCGCGCTTGGTAATTTCGACAAAAATATAAAACAATAGATCCGCCGTCGCGGGTCTTTTTATTTTTCAAGGTAACGGGCTAGAATGATTACATGTCTAAGTTATGGCAACAAAGAAATCTTATTCGCGTCCTGCTGGGGGCAGTTATTTTTGGCGCTGGATTAATTATCGGATTCTGGCTATCTAGCAACAGCGATTCAGTGTCTAATTCTGATTTGAAAATATTACGCGCGCCCGTGTCTTCCTATGCTTTCATTAAGCCACTAGTTGGTTTTGATTTTTCCAATCAGCAAAATTTTCCGGAGCTTGATAATCTTCGCGATAAGATTGATAAATATATTAAAGATCAGTTAATTTTGCAAAGGAATCTTTCTGTGAGTGTTTATTACCGATATTTGGATAATGGGCACTGGATCGGTATTGATGAGGACAAGATGTTTAACCCGGGCAGTCTTTTAAAAGTTCCGATCATGATCGCCTATTTTAAAAAAGCGGAATCGGCTCCGGGCATTCTGAGAAACAGAATTTTTTATGACGGTAGCTTATTTAACGGCGCCGAGCTACCGAATTCTCTTAAATCGGTCTTAGTTAAGGATACTGAATATAGCGTGGAAGATTTGATGGAAGCGATGATCGTGTCTTCTGATAATGTTGCCAAAGATTTGTTAATAAGTAACATTTCGCCCTCATATTTATACGAGGTGTTCAGCGACATCGGCATTCCTTTGCCGGATTCGGAGAGTTACGGTATCTCGGCCAAGCTGTATGCTTCTTTTTTCCGAAGACTTTATAATGCCACCTTTCTTGAACGAGATTCTTCAGAAGCGGCACTGGGCTTGTTAAGTCAGGCAAAATTCGATGATGGTTTAGTCGCGGGAATTCCTAAGGGTATTAAGGCGGCTCACAAATATGGAGAGCGGGGAGTGTATGCTGACGATAGATTAGTTGGGGTTGAGTTGCACGATTGTGGAATAATCTATTATCCCGGTCATCCGTACTTGTTATGCATCATGACCAAGAGTCGTAATGCGAATATTTCCAGCCAGATTATTCAAGATATTTCTAAAATTATTTATGAAGCTATGCCGGCGATTAGCGGTTAAAGAAATTACTTATTTGTCTAAATAAAATCAATGCACGTAAGCATTGATTTTTTGAATCTTTTTTGCCACACTGATCGCAGCAACTTGAAAGGAGAATGTATGGAAAGCAACTCTGTTTCTTTCGTAGCGATTTCGGGAACGGACTTCCCGAAGCGCAGCCGGAAGTATCTGATGAATCTGACGAAGGATGTCGCTGAGAAGTACAAGGCGTTGTTCGTAGTCATCGCCGGACACATTATGAACGGCAAGGAGCTGGAAGTTCAGCTACGCCGTCGCCTAAAGGGCGTCAAGGATGTGGATGCAAAAACAGAGATCCGCAAGATCTTCATCGAAGAGATGGCGGGCTCTTTCAACGATTTTCTGCCGAAGATCAAGAACGTTAACTACCACATCGTGGTGGCCGAGAAGATTTATGATTTCCCGATCGGGTACGAGATCCTCCAAGCGGTGCATAAGCTCCGTGGTGGGAATAATGGCGACATCCGACTCTTCAATGATCCGGAGACTAAGATTCCCGTGCAGATCGCCGGTTTTGGCGACGTGCGGGTTCTGGTGCCGAGGCATCGTTCCTGGTTTTATGAGAACGTCACGGGCGTGATGCAGAGGCTGATCAACGGCTTCGCGCTGAAGACTTCCTCTCCGCCGCCGCCACTGATTGTGGTCGGGTGCACGGGCACGGGCGCGTTCATCCCGCGTTACAAGGGCATTCCTTGTATCGCAACGGGTACGCACCATAAGCTTGACCAGCAGCAGTCGGCTGAGAATATGGTCAGCTGTACGGTGGTGACGATTACTAAAAAGGAAAGCGGTTACTTTGATATCGTTTGGACGCCGATCGACTATCGGTCGATGATCTTTAACGAGAAAGAGTTGGCGCTTCCGAAGGACGTGAGCAAGGCCCATTATCGGGTTTTGGCCGCGCTCCAGCCCAGTAGCGCCAGTTTGAGCACCATTGAGTTTCGCATCAACTCCATAGTTAGGAATCCGTGGAGTGCGGACAAAGTGGAAAAGACCGTCAAGGAATTGGAGAAGAGTGGCGTTGTTACTTTCAGAAAATCTGAGAATCGTTACGCAATTGCGAGCAATCTTGTGGATAAGGTTAACGTTTCTTTGGAGGACCTGTTTAAGGGCTCTAAGGAGCTAACCTTCGTTCAGAAGTCTTGCTGGCACGTCGGTTCTCTGAAGACGTTGTACTGGACTGTCCTTAAAGGCGAGCCGATTCTGGCGGATGACGTGGATGCGATCATCCTGGATGGCGATGCCAAGCAGGGCATTTCACATAATTACGAAAATAACGGCGAACTTATGCCGTTTGCGAACGGATCAGACAAACAGGAGATTATGCTTGCGTTGATGCAGTCAAAAATCATCATGGATATCTTCCGTGCTCGGTGGGAAAGGCTTCGTGAGAAGCGTTGTACCATTGAGGCGGTGAAGAGTTGCTTGGTGAAGTTTGCCTTCAAGGAAGGCAACCATGACGAACCTCGGTTCAGTCATGGTAAAGACTCCATTTCGCTCGCGTTGTTTGAGCGCGATCTGAGGAGTCAGCTAGTTTTTGGAGTGTTCTCATTCTTGCAGTCACGCAAGTGTGAGCTGAAGATTGAAGACGTGAAAGCCATTGTGGATGCTCATGTGCTCCGCGTTGGCGAGATGAGCGTCGTCAAGATTAACGGGATTCCGATCGGCCTGAAACATCCCCACCAGGGGAAGACGGCCGCTAAGGGTGCCCGTATTCAGCAGACTTGTAACTTCTTTCGAGAAGCGTTCATTGATAATCCGGACGAGACTTTGCGGAAGATCGCAATCGTCGGCGTGGCTAACTTCCACGAAGCGGCGGCAATCTGCACTTCGGCTTTCGGCCGGACGATGCTGGGCATCATGACCGCGAGTCAGTTGTATGACACGAAGTTTGAGAACAATTTCAACAAGGTGGTTGAGTTTGGAATGGCGAAGGTGAAGGTGGTGTTCAACGCCGAAGGGGATTTCCTTTCCGCGAGCGTGCAGTATAGCCTGAACACTGTTGACCAAATTGCCAAGGAGGATATTCGGATCGTCCTCGCTCCCGAGCTGACTAATGAAATGGTCTCTCGGCAGAGCCTGGAGTTGTCCAAGCTCTTTCCTGGGCTGTGGCGATAATAGAGATTATTTACTTAAGCCTCGACTTTACGTCGAGGCTTTTTATTTGCTACTATAATCTCGCGCGGGTATCGTATAATGGCATTACCTTAGCTTTCCAAGCTAATGACTGGGGTTCGATTCCCCATACCCGCTCACCGAGTCTAACTCGGCTTTCGCAAAATAGGTTCTAACGTCGTTCACTATCCCGCTCATCCTTTCCGCGCTTTCCAATTTCCATAAATCGTGTTAAACATTATCTAACCTTAAGCGTATCGTATGATAGGCTTGTAAGGTAATTTATGAAGAATATTAAGCCCAGGCATTTTGTACTGGTATTATCCGCCGTTGCACTAATATTCAGTATTTATTACACGTTCTCTTCGCGTGTTTTTTTGCCAAGTGCATTTACTGACGCGCGTCTGAAAGGCGCCGATGTTGCTAAACGGATCGTAGATCTTTCCCGCGACACACTATCTTTACTGGGACAAGTATCTGATTATGACGAGCGTAGAAAAGCCACTGAAGCTCTTGCTGCGATTTCTAAAGCAATCGCTATAAACAATGAGAGTCAGATCGAGGCAGTACGTCTCTCTTCTCAACTAGCCGCTATGGCTGAGAATCTGTCGAGTATAAAACCATCACGAGGCAGAGAAATTGCCACGGAGGCGGTAGCTGCGGAAGTAGCTTTGGTAAGTCGTCTGTTGTATTACAATAGTTACCTAAGCCAGCTTTTCGAGGCTTTAAGGGCGAAAGTTAATCGTCCGGGTATTTCTTATCTTGATGGAAAAGTAAGTGAATTGATTAATAAAATTAATGATGAGGCTCAGGAGATCAATGAGTTGAATAAAAAGTTCAACGCTAAGATGAAAGAGTTTGACGAAATTTTCTCTGACTAGCCTTAATTTCGGGGAGTAGTATATCGGCAGTACGCCTGTTTTGGGGTTGCGCGATCGCGCGACGGGTTTTCCTCCAAATGCAGTTATAATATAAAAACCCAGGGGACAATAGTATAGTCGCGCGCTCTGGCCGGGGAGTAGTATATCGGCAGTACGCCTGTTTTGGGAACAGGTAGGCCGGGTTCGATTCCCGGCTCCCCGACCAGAACGCGTGACGCTCCGAGTTTGATTTCTGGTTCCCTAAATAGCCCTTGTAGCTCAATGGATAGAGCAGGACTCTTCTAAGGTCTTGATGGGGGTTCGATTCCCTCCAAGGGCACAGCCGCCGTTGACTTTTATAAATTTTTATAGTATACTTACTCAGTTAAAAAATAGATGCCCGGGAGGGCGTTTTAATTTCTCAATATGAATCTTCGTAATATCGCTATTATTGCTCACGTCGACCACGGTAAAACTACCTTGGTTGATTCTCTTTTGAAGCAGTCTGAAAATTTTAAAGTGAAACAGGACGATCAGAAGGACTTAATTATGGATTCCAACGAGTTGGAAAGAGAGCGTGGTATCACAATTCTCTCAAAGAACGCGGCGGTTAGGTATAAAGATTTTAAAATTAACATTGTGGACACCCCTGGTCATGCTGATTTTGGTGGTGAAGTGGAGCGTATTATGAGCATGGTTGACGGTGTGCTTTTAGTAGTCGACGCGAAAGAAGGTCCGATGCCGCAGACAAAGTTCGTTTTGAGAAAGGCGATTCAGGCTGGGCATAAAGCGATTGTAGTTATAAATAAAATTGATAAGACTGGCGCTCGTCCGGAGTGGGCACTGAATCAAACCTTTGATCTTTTTATTGAATTAGGAGCTAGTGATGAGCAGGCGAATTTTCCCGTGGTTTACGCTTCTGGAGTACAGGGCAAGGCCGGTCTTGATTCTGATCTTTCTAAAATGGCTACAATTCAGCCTTTGTTTGATAAAATCGTTGAATATATTCCGGCGCCGACCGCTGATGCCTCTAAACCGTTGCAGATGCTTACGGTGAATTTAACGCATGATAATTATAAAGGTAAGTTGGCGATTGGACGTTTGTGCGCCGGCACAATGAAAAAGGGTATGCAGGTGGCACATATTAATCGCGCTGGCGTGATTAAAAAAACTCAGATTACTAATGTTATGGTGTTTAGCGGTCTCGCTAAGGTAGATGTTGAGGAAGTAGAGGCGGGTGATATCGTAGCAGTTTCTGGTATCCCGGACATTTCTATCGGTGAGACGATTGCAGATGTGGAAAATCCTGTCGCGCTCCCAGTTATTAAAATTGATGAGCCGACAATTAAAATGACTTTTGCGGTGAACACCTCTCCGTTCGCGGGTCGCGAGGGCCAGTACGGCACCTCTCGTAACTTAAGTGAACGCCTGAATAAAGAGATTGAGACGGACGTGGCTTTGAAATTGACCGAGACTGGCTCTCCGGATCGTTGGATTGTGGCTGGCCGTGGTGAGTTGCATTTGGCTATTTTAATTGAGCGTATGCGTCGTGAAGGCTATGAGTTGGAGGTTTCCAAACCACAGGTAATTTACAAAGAAATCGAGGGTAAAAATATGGAGCCGATGGAGCTTTTGTCAGTGGAAGTGCCAGAGCAGTTTAGTGGCGTGATTATTGAAATGATGGGTAAGCGTCTCGGCCAGATGAAGGATATGCGCGTTGACCGGGGCACTACTTTTATGGATTTCGCGATTCCGACTAGAGGCCTGATTGGTATTCGCAACAATTTCTTAACCAACACTAGAGGTATGGGAATTATGAACAGCATCTTTCTCGGTTACGAAGCGTTTAAAGGTGAGCTTACTAGCAATTCACATGGCTCTTTGATTGCCTCTGAAACCGGCAGCTCTAACAGCTACGGCTTACTAAATGCCCAGCCTCGTGGTGTGCTTTTTATCGGGCCGGGTGTCGAGGTATATGAAGGAATGGTGATCGGCGAGGCTGGTAAGGACGATGATCTTGAAGTGAATATTTGCAAAGCTAAAGAGCTGACTAATTTTCGCACTAAAAACTTTGGCGTACAGGAGAGTTTGGATGTGCCGCGTGAGATGGGTCTTGAGCATGCGTTGGATTATATTGGCGATACGGAGTTGGTTGAAGTTACGCCGAAAAATATCCGTATTCGAAAAATGCTCTTGAGAGAAAGCGATCGCTCCAAGATTCGTAAAGCTAGGAAGGACGCCGAAGCGAATAGATAGATAAATAAAAACCTCTCCGAAGTACTTCGGAGAGGTTTTGTTTTAGAGAGGCCCGATCGTCTTGGCGTACAGGTTAGTACCCTGGACAATCTTGGCACCCGAGCAGGGATCGTGACTGATGATAGCCTGAGCCACCAGATCGAATCCTTCGCTGAGGTACATAGCATTCGCGGCTTCTCGGGAGGGCTTGCTGGTCAGCGAAAGCTTGATCGGCTTTCCGAGTTCTGTCGCTCGCGCCTGCGTGAATTCAAAGATCTTCGCCGTCAGCAGGCGTCCGTAACCCTGCCGGTAGTATTTCTCATCCACGACGACATCGTGAATTTCCCCGACCCAACCGCTTAACAGATGGCGAAAGAAGACTGTGGCCATGCCAATGAATTCGCCCTTAGGAGTTTCTTCGGGTCCGTAAACGTGACGAATGATAAAAACAGTGAAGTTTTTTTCATCCTGTCCAACCACGTCAAAAAAATCATGACCGGTTACTTTTTCCGCTTTTGGAGATAGCTGCTTCACGAGCTTGGCCACCATATCGGCGTACAGTCGCCAGTCATCCCGATGAAGCGACTCAATCCGTAGAGAATCCACAGCGCCTCCTTTTACACATAACCAAGCTTAAAAGTTCTGAAGATATAATAATTGACTTTTAAGAAAAAATCCAGTAGTTTGGGGGTAGAAATTTGAAAGGATGGGTTAGATGAACCAGCTTGAGTTTGTTAGAGCCACAGAGAAGGCTGCAATCGCGGCCGCCCGGTGGATTGGCAAGGGTGACGGCAAGGCAGCTGATAAGGCCGCGGTGGATGAGATGAGAACTCATTTCAACCAGATGGATTTTGATGGCCGGATCGTCATCGGCGAAGGCGCGAAGGATGAAGCGCCGGAGCTTTATGTCGGCGAGTCGTTGGGCACCAAAAAAGGTCCGGCAATCGATATCGCTGTGGATCCACTGGAGTGTACTGACAGTGTGGCAAACGGACGGCCGAATGCGATTTCTGTGATGGTGACTGCGCCGCGAGGAATGTTGTACGGCGCGGTGGATTCCTACATGGAAAAGATTGCTACCGGCCCCGATGCGGCTCACGTGATTGATATCAATGCTTCGGTGAAGCAGAACATCAATGCGGTTGCGGCCGCCTTGCAGAAGAGTGTTTCCGAAGTGACCGTGGCGGTTTTGGATCGTCCGCGGCACCAGCATCTAATCGGTGAGATTCGGCAGGCCGGCGCTCGCGTCCAGCTTTTCACGGACGGCGATGTGGCGATGGCGATCGCCACATGTCGGAGAGATTCGCCGATTGATCTCATGCTGGGTGTCGGCGGGAGTACGGAGGCCGTACTCGCGGCCGCCGCTCTGCGCTTTTACGGCGGGGAGATGTACTGCCGTTGGAAGCCGGATGAGAAACACCTCCCGCGGTTTGAAGCGGTCGGATTCAATATGGTCACCGAATTTAACCGTGTTTTCCGGACGAATGAACTGGTGAGGGGCGATGACGCGACCTTCACCGCTACGGGCGTGATCAACGGACCTCTTTTGGATGGTGTGGTCTTTCGATCCAAAAAGATTATCACTCATTCGCTGGTGCTTTCCTGCAAACAGAAAACTTTGCAGGAGATCAAAAGTGAACATTTTGCCTGATAAAAAAATCCCCGACTTTAGTCGGGGATTTATATTTTTAGTCCTCATTTGCGAGCGGTGGTAGATCACCAAACATGCGCAGTGCTTTAGCAGCGTATTCGATTGC
>CAYSNI010000069.1:0-30517 GCA_964432465.1 uncultured Candidatus Saccharibacteria bacterium | reverse complement strand
TTTTTCTTCGCGGTATTTTCCTACGCTATCTTTTCGTTACCGGTAGTATTCCGGCAGATGGGCGCGGGAATTTTCCTTCTGAGCGGCGTACTCAGCCTCGGGGTGGTGATTGGTCTTGTCTATCTCATTCAGCGGATCGCTCCGCAAAGGCTGGAAGGACATTATCGCCTGATCGTGCAGACGATTAGTTCTATCTACCTATTATTTAATCTGTTTTATTTTGCCAATATCATCCCGCCTATCCCACTTTCTCTGAAAGAAGCCGGTATCTACCATTCGGTACAAAAGTTGGATAATGGCGACTATCTTGTGTCCGATGAGAAAAGGGAGTGGTATGAATTTTTTAAAAGAAATGATATCCATGCTCTGCCTGGTCAGGGGCTCTACGCTTACAGCGCCGTGTTTGCCCCGTCAAAGTTAGAAAGCCAGATTTCCCACCGTTGGTCTTACTATGACGAATCCGAGAAGCGGTGGCGCGAGGTGAGCCGGGTGAATTTCCCGATTACCGGCGGCCGTGATAACGGTTACCGTGGCTATTCTGTAAAAGAAATTATTCCAGCCGGGCGCTGGCGGGTAGACGTTTTAACCGATCGGGATCAGATTATCGGCCGAACTTCTTTTCGGTTAATGGAGGCGAAGTCGCCGCCGATTCTTCAGGAAAAAGTTTTGTAAAAATAAATTCCCTACTCATTGAGTAGGGAATCGAGTCTCTTAGCAATTTTTCTGATGTCGTCATTCGCCATCGGGATATTTGTCATAAGGTGCGCGATCATTCGCGGAGTCAGATCCAGATGATAGTCGAAGTTCGTACCGTCCATCCGAAGCAGGCCAGCTGAGGATGCTAGCGATAGACATTCGTGTAGTCCGTTCAGGCGCTTGTAAACATGGTTGAAAGAAAAATCTTTTGAAAACCACTCCGGGAAGGTTCCATCTTGCAGAAGCTGATTCAGGGCGAGATCTATCTTACCGGTCTTCAGAAGCGCTTCAAACCGCTCCTTGTTTCTCTCCTCCATCAGATTAAAGCAGGCGACGAGGAGATTCATGCTGTCCAGCCGGATATTCATCAGGCCTCCTAAACTAGCTTCAACAACTATATACTAAAGCTAATGAGTTTAAAAGTCCGGTTATCGTTACTGGGAGCGCTATCTTTAATGCTTTTAGCTGGAGCAATCGTCTTCGATTCGTATTATCACGGAAGTTTTTATCCGGGAGTAGTTTTAGGCGGCGCGCAGGTTGGCGGCCGAACCTACGCTGAAGTTTCGGAAGAGCTCAATAAAAAAACGGAGAAATTTATAAAGGAAGGAGCTCAGCTTTCTTTTGAAGGTAAAGGTGGTAAGAAGGTCGTGCACATTCCGATGTTGAGCGCCGGATTAACCTCAGATAACTCAGTTGAATACTTTTCTGTTGGCGATTGGGAGCGGACGGTGGCCGAGGCGTACCGGTGGGGGAGGCAGGGTTCAATTTTTCGCCGCGCAGCTGAAAAGTTTGGCTTAGTTTTTCGAGACAAGCATTTCCCGCTTCCGGTGGCGCTACACGAGGCCCCGATTAATTCTATGCTGGAACGGGAGCTGGAAGATTTTTTTAAATTAGCTACTCCGGCAAGATTTTTAGATAACGGCGCGGCGGTGACGATTAGTCCCGAGAGAGCCGGAGAAGGCGTGGATATGAAGGTAGTGCTAAATGAATTACGAATTCGTTTATCAATCTTGGATTCAGAGCCGGTAAATTTTCAAGCGGTACTGCTTGCTCCGAGCGTGACCAACGAAAATCTGTCCCCATTTCTGGAGTTCGCGAACCAATTGGCACGGACTACCAAGATTGTTTTTTCTTATAAAAATCTTCATTGGCGGGTGAGCGGTGCAACCTGGGTGAGCTGGCTGACCTTGCGCGATGGTGATTTGGGTGTGGATTCGAAAAAAATGGAAAACTATCTCTCAAAAACAGTTGCGGTGGCAATCGATAGCCCGCCGATCGACAGTCGGTTTCAGATGGTTGATGGCGTGCTTGTAGAAATTGTGGCGGGTCGGTCAGGTAACGTGGTCGATATTAAAAAAACCTCCAGCAAGGTAGAGAAAATTGTGCAGGACGTGCAACGGTCGTTTGCGGTTAGCGCCAATCTTTCGTTAGCCTTCGCGACAATTATGCCCGGCTCCTATTTTAAGCCACAGAGCGGAGAGGTGGAAATCCCGATTGAGACAATTCACGCGGAGCCGAAGGTGACACAAAAAACTATCGATGATTACAAGATTAAAGACCTGGTTGGTATTTCGCGTACTAGCTTCAAAGGAAGCAGCGCGGATCGCAAGCAAAACATTATTCAAGGGATTTCCAAGTTGAATGGCTTGCTTGTACCTCCGGAAGCTGAATTTTCAGCCGTGGAAGCAATCGGCGAAACTACTGAAGAATCCGGGTTTGTGAAAGAATTTGTGATCAAGGGAACAAAAAGTGTAAAAGAGTTGGGTGGGGGGCTTTGTCAGATCGCCACCACGCTTTTTCGGCTAGCACTCGATGCTGGTTTACCGATCACCGAGCGAGTAAACCATCGTTATGTTGTCGGGTATTACGGGCCAGGATTAGACGCGACGATTTATGGCCCACGTCCTGATCTTAAATTTGTAAATGACACGGGTAATTACCTGCTATTGCAGGGCCGGACCGAGGGGGAGGAAGTGGTGCTGGAGTTTTATGGCCAGAGGGACGGTCGGAAAGTTTCTATTTCCGATCCCGTATTTTCTGAGGAAAAACCCGCTCCACCACCGCAGTATACGGCTACGAACGAACTACCACTCGGTGAGGTGAAGTGTAGTGAGCAACCGAGAAAAGGTTTGACCGCGGATGTAACCTACACGGTTAACTACCCGGATGGTACGAGCGCGGAGCAGCAGTTCCATAGCGTCTATCAGCCATGGCAAAAGGTCTGCCTAATCGGTACAAAAATCTAGTTTGGTAGAAGATTTTTTGTTACTATAATCTAAATAATATGAAAAAGAAGTGGCTAATTTTTATCGCGACTATCGGAATAATTTTTATCGCGTATCGCCTAATTGCGATCGGCACCTTTGCGCGGAGTTTGAACAACTCGCTCGCGTTGCCGTTGGACAGCTGGATACCGTTCATTCCGGCGACAATTTTTTTCTACGTGACAATCTATTTTTTCTGGCTGCCACCGATTATTTCTAAAAATGTGAACGTGCAGCAGTACGCCCGCATCATTGCCGCGGTAGCGCTCGCGTTCGTGATCACCTTCGCGTTGCATATTATTATCCCGTCTTCTTATCCGCGTCCGATTCTATCCGCCGACGCGGTTAATACGAGTTGGACGCAGTATTTTGTGCAGAAGATTTACAATTCAGATTTACCGAATAATACCTTCCCAAGCAGTCACGTGGTAGCTGCGGTGACGCTAATGATTATGGCCTATCCTTATTTAAGAAAAAAAGCTTTTACCGCCTACGCTTCTTGGGGCGCCCTGATTAGTCTTTCCACGCTCACTGTGAAACAGCATTATATTGTTGACGTGGCCGTCGCCATCGCGGTCGCCATTTTTTCCGCCTGGATCATCAAGCGATACTGGCCAGACCGTACTGAAGTTACCGAAACGAAAACTTCTCCTGCAAGCTCTTAAAGAAATAGTGCTTTTCCAATTCCGCGAACCGGACGAGCATTTTTGAGCGCCGAATCTTCACGATATCGCCGATCTCAAGAGGGAAGACGGTGCTGTCTCCCGATATCAGAAGAAGATCAGCCGGTTTGCCGGTCTTACTGACCGAAAGAATGCCGCGTTTCCGGAAGAACAGGATCTTCATTGAAATTATCCGGTCTTTATCGATGATCAGACTGGGAGTGGGAATGCTGTGATCAAAAAGTTCGGTCAGGATCAGGCATTCGATATTGGGCATCACGATCGGGCCATGGGCGGAAAGATTATGCGCGGTGGAGCCGGTGGCGGTAGCCACGAGCACGCCGGTGCCACGGATATATTGCAGGGGGTGGTCTTCGATGCTGGCTTCCAGCTCCACCATACCGATCGGATTCTGGATAGCGACGTCATTCAGTGAATTTGTTTTAAAAATATTCTTTCCTTTTCGCCACACGCTGGCCTGCAGCATCATCCTGTCCACCAGCCAGTATTTACCGGAGAAAAATTTAGCCAGTGCATTAATAAATTTCGCCTCTTCACGGACGGACGCCAAGAATCCAACATGGCCGAGGTTTAGTCCGAGGATGACGGGATTTGAACGCTGATAGCGGCTGGCGGCTTCGAGAATGGTACCGTCGCCGCCGAGGACGATAACCGCGTCTGGTCTTTTCTCGGTCGTGGTTACTTTCGGATAGTGCTTATGAAGCCAGAGCGTGATCTTTTCCGCCCAGGCTTTTGCCGCCGGGTTATCCGGACGGTAGAAGATATTGACGCTGGAAGGGGTTGACGATTTTTTTATCATACGTTACTGTTAGTGTATTATGAACACTATCCAATTGTCCAGATTTGGATTGATGAGGGTAGCGGCGGTGGTACCCAGGCTTTGGCTTGGGAAGCCGGAAGAGAACGGGAAGGAGATCATTAAGCTGATAAAGGTCGCGGCGGCGAAGCAGACCGGACTTATCGTATTCCCTGAGCTTTC
The DNA here is from genome assembly GCA_964432465.1 of uncultured Candidatus Saccharibacteria bacterium. Taxonomy (GTDB): domain Bacteria; phylum Patescibacteriota; class Minisyncoccia; order UBA6257; family WO2-44-18; genus JAHFLQ01. The sequence goes on along the minus strand of CAYSNI010000069.1, from coordinate 25,895 downwards.
AATTACTGGATATACGCTCGGGGATCTTTTCCATCAGGAACTGCTCCAGGAGGAATCTCTTATCAGTTTACAGGAGATCGTGGATGCCTCCAAAACCGTAAAAGCGGTGGTATTAGTGGGACTCCCGCTCGCATGCGAGGGGAAATTATTCAATATGGCGGCGGTAATTTCCGGTGGGAAGATTCTTGGTCTCGTGCCCAAGACCTACATCCCGGGATACAAGGAATTTTACGAGGAACGGTGGTTCGCGTCTTCGCGCGATCTTTTGGCGAAAGAAATAACTATTCTCGGGAAGAAAGTACCGATCGGCGCGGATCTTATTTTTCAGTCCGAAAAGCTGCCGGCATTCGCGCTTGGTGTGGAAATTTGCGAGGACGTTTGGATGCCGATGCCGCCCAGTTCATTCAAGGCGGTTGCGGGAGCGACGGTGCTCGCGAATCTTTCGGCTTCAAACGAATTAATCGGGAAGGCGGATTACCGTCGCGAGCTGGTTTCTCAGCAGTCAGCCCGTACGGTGGCTGGCTACATCTACGCGTCCTGTGGCGTACATGAATCCACTACTGACGTGGTATTCAGCGGTCACGCCCTGATCGGGGAAAACGGGGGTCTTCTCAAAGAATCTGAGCGATTCGACAGAGAAAGCCAGATCATCTACGCCGATCTCGACCTTCATCATATAAAGACCGATCGGGAACGTATGACGAGCTTTGGGGAAGGCGTGCACGAGTTGCCCAGGAAAGAGTTCAGGAATATTTCATTTGATACCGACATCGCGAGCCCGGAGAAGCTGGAACGTTCTCTCACGCAGAATCCTTTTGTACCCTCCAACGAATCCGAGCGTGATAAGCGCGCGCAGGAAATCTTTGCGATTCAGGCGGCGGGACTTGCGAAGCGCATGGAGCACGCGGATAAAGAAAAACCGATCATCGGACTTTCCGGCGGACTGGATTCAACGCTCGCGCTCCTGGTAGCCGTGCGGGCCTGTGAATTACTTGGTCTGCCTCGTAACAATATTCATGCCTACACCATGCCGGGATTTGCGACTACGAAGCGTACCAAGTCCAACGCGATCAAACTTGCGGAAGCGCTGGGCGTGACGCTGGAAACTATTGATATTACCGAAGGCGCCTCGCAGAATCTCAAAGACATCGGACACAATGGAAAGACGCAGGATATTACCTTTGAAAACGTGCAGGCCCGCTATCGAACGCTGGTACTTATGAATAAATCGAACCAGATCAACGGCCTCGTGGTAGGCACGGGTGATCTTTCGGAGATAGCACTCGGCTGGAATACCTTTACCGGTGACCATATTTCGCACTATTGCGTGAATTCGGGCATTCCAAAGACGCTGGTGAAGTATCTGGTGCAGTGGGTGCGGTCACAAAAGGATTTCAGCAAGGCAAAGAAAGTGCTTGCCGATATCATTGCGACGCCGATCTCCCCGGAGCTTGTGCGGGCGGGCAAAAAGGATATTGATCAGAAAACCGAGGATATTATCGGCCCGTATGAATTACATGATTTTTTTCTCTACCATTTCGTGCGATGGGCGAGCGCGCCGAAAAAGATTCTGTTTCTCGCGGAGCAGGCGTTCGGAAAGAAATATCCCCGCGCGGTAATTAAAAAATGGTTGAGGCTTTTTGTCGGGCGATTTTTCCGCAACCAGTGGAAGCGCTCGGTAATGTCGGACGGTCCAAAAGTTGGGTCGGTAGCGCTTTCACCGAGGGGCGATTGGCGCATGCCGTCGGATGTCGCCGTGGATGCCTGGCTTAAAGAACTCGAATAATAATATGAAGAAACATACCGACAAATTTTACTTCTCTCCGGCCGTGACGGTAGACGTCGTAATTCTGACGATCGATCAAGGCGAATTAAAAGTGCTCCTGATCCGCCGCGCCCGCCCGCCGTTTGAGGGCGTGTGGGCATTGCCGGGAGGTTTTCTTTTTCAGAACGAAACGACCGAGAAGGGCGCGCTTCGCGTGCTTGCCGACAAAACCGGCGTGAAGAACGCGTATATCGAGCAGCTGTATACGTTCGACAGCTCCGGACGGGATCCCCGCGGTCCGGCGGTCTCGGTGAGCTATTTCGCGCTGATGCCCAGAGAGAAGCTTGTCTTTGAATCCGCCAAGGATCTGCAGGCGCCGACATTGCTCCCGGTGAATAAGCTGCCGCTGCTTGCGTTCGATCACAAGAGGATCGTCAACTATGCGCTCCGGCGTTTACGTTCTAAGTTGGAGTATACCAACGCCGTCTTTTCGCTCCTGCCTAAAAAGTTCACGCTTGGTCAGCTCCAGGCAACCTATGAAGCGATTTGGGGAAAGAAGCTCGATAAAAGAAACTTTCGGAAGAAATTTGTGGCGCTCGGACTGATAAAGCCGACGAGTCAAAAGCTCGGCGGCGCCCAGCACAGGCCTGCTCAGCTCTATGTATTTGTTGAGCAGAGGCCCATAGAGTTGAAAAGATTCTTTTAAAGTGTTACTCTATGGTCGATCTTTGATAACTGAATTGTATTAAGAGGAGGCGCCTTGAAAGTCGAGACATTCAGCATTCTGGCGGGCAGCGAGGCGTGTAACGCGAGGTGTCCGTTTTGTGTATCCAAGATGACCCCGCCGCAAGGCGTGCTACTCGAGGAACCGACGGTCAATTGGCACCGATTTCATATCGCGTGCAGGTTGGCGAAGGCTCAGAACGCGATTACGGCGATGTTCACGGGAAAAGGTGAACCGACGCTGTTTCCGGATCAGATCACCCGATATCTTGAAGAGATGCGGAGATATGAATTTCCACTGATTGAGATCCAGACGAACGGGATCAAATTCGCGGAGCGGTCGGAGAAATATGATCCTTATCTGAGGAGCTGGTGCAATCTTGGTATGACGACAATCGCGATTTCTATCGTGCATTATGAACCGGAGAAGAATCGCGAAGTCTACCTTCCTTATAAGAAGGAATATATCGACCTTCCGGAACTGATCAAGAAACTTCACGAAATAGGGCTTTCAGTCCGTCTGACATGCATCGGCGCAAACGGATTCGTGGATAGTGCTGAAAAGCTGAAGAATCTTGTGGCGTTCGCGAAGACGCACCAGGTGGACCAGCTCACATTTACCCCGGTGAACAAACCGGTGGTGATGTCGAACCGCGAGGCCTGGGAATGGACGAATGAGCATCATCTCAAAGTTGAACAAAGAAAAGAGATACGGGAATTCGTCACTAATTCAGGGTGCCGTCTTCGGGTGCTCGCGCATGGCGCGGAGGTCTTTGACCTCTTTGGGCAGAATCTCTGCCTGAACGAATGCCTGACGGTACAGCCGAACGCGGAAGAGATGAGAAATCTTATCTTCTTCCCCGACGGCAAGCTCAAGTTCGATTGGCAGTACGAAGGGGCAACGATCCTTTAAGGAGGCTGCATGTTCAATTCAGGGCCGGCGCTGGTCTTTCAGTCCGATACGGCATTGATGATCGTGGATCCGCAGAACTGTTTTTGCCCGGGCGGCTCGCTTGCGGTCGTGGAAGGCGACCAGGTGATGGCTCCGCTGAATCGCATGATCCTTCATGCCATGCAGAATAACTGGGCGATCATGATCTCGAGGGACTGGCATCCGCCGGTGACGAAGCATTTCGCGTTGTATGGCGGCAAATGGCCGGAGCACGCGGTGCAGTACACTCGCGGAGCCGAGTTTCATAGGGATCTGCAGGTACCCGGAGCCAGCGCATATCGCTGGCTGTACATCATCACTAAGGGTGAAGGTACGATAGATGACGGCTACTCGGCTTTCGATGGTCATCACTTCGGCACCTCGCTCAACGATCGCCTGGTCCAGCTGAAAGTGAGGAAGATGTACATCGGCGGCCTTGCGACAGATCATTGCGTGAAGGCGACGGCGCTCGACGCGGTGAAGTATGGCCAACAGGCCATCCTACTCGAAGACGCCTGCCGCGCGGTCAATATCAATCCCAGCGACGGCGAAGACGCACTCGTTGAAATGGAGACCGCCGGCGTGGTAATTTCCAGCACTGATGAAGTCTTGGAAGGAGGCGTTTCTTGAAACTGCTTTCCGACGAACCGATCATCAACTCTTTGCTCGATACCGATTTCTACAAATTCACGATGGGCCAGCTGGTATTCCGGCGCTATCGTGATGTGGAAGTCACTTTCAGTCTGATCAATCGCGCACGGATCCCTTTCGCGCAGTATTTTTCGGAAGAGGATTTGAGACGCGAGCTTGATCATGTGATGAAGCTCAGACTGAGAAACAGCGAATATCATTATCTGCGGGGCACGCACGAATACGGCGACAAGATGTTCCAGGATGATTATCTCCAGTTCTTGCGGGATCTCGAACTTCCTCCCTACAAACTGATCAGAGAGGGCGACGATTACCGTCTGGAGTTTACCGGTCCGTGGCCGAAGGTCATGTATTGGGAAACGCTGGCAATGTCGATCATCTGCGAACTTTATTCCCGGGCACTCTTGCGGAAAAAGTCCCGCTTCGAGCAGGAGGCGGTCTTCGCGCGGGGTGTTCAAAATCTCCTTGAGAAGATCTGCGTATTCCGGCATCAGCCTTTCCTCACGTTCAGCGACTTCGGCACTCGTCGGCGTTTTAGCCGGGCGTGGCAGCAGTACGTCGTTGAGGTGATGAGGGAGGAGCTACCCGGTATCCTGCTCGGCACGTCCAATGTGCTGTTCGCGAAGGACGTTGATCTCATACCTATGGGTACGTCGGCGCACGAACTTCCGATGGTCATCGCCGCGCTCGCGTTTGCGAAGGCGCATCCCGATACCCGGAGCGAAGATGTGCTGATTGAGGCTCAGCGCGAAGTTCTGAACGGCTGGTGGAGTATGTACGGCCGTGGTCTTTCGATCGCGCTGACCGATACCTTTACCACCGACTTCTTTCTGCGCGCGGCGAATCAGGATGTCGCGAAGCTCTGGAAAGGGACCCGGCAAGATTCCGGGGATCCATTCAGCTATGGCGAGAAGATGATCAACTGGTATCGCCGCTACGACGAGAATCCGAAAGATAAACTGACAGTGTTCAGCGATAAGCTGGATCCCGCCCGGATGGTGGCGCTCCACGCGCATTTCCAGGGCAGACTCGGACACACGTTCGGTGTCGGTACCAACCTTACCAACGATCTCGGACTTCCCACCGCGGAGATCGTCGTGAAAGCGTCGCGTGTCAACGGACGTTCCACGGTGAAGCTCAGCGATGACCCCGCCAAGGCGATGGGCGACCTCCACGAGGTCACCCGCTATCGGCAGGTGATCGGTTTGATCCCGGTTTAAACACAGGCCCTCCAACATTGTTGGAAGGCCTTTTTATTTCCCGATTTTTCTGGTAAAATACGCCCAGAACTTTTCAGTCTGAAAGAGAAGGAGGAATGCATGCAGATGGTCTACGCGGGCGAGCCGATGCCGGAGCAGTTCAGCCGGTCTATTTTTTTGGCGGGGCCGACGCCCCGCAGGAACGATGTCGGGTCATGGCGGCCGCGTGCTCTGGAGATTCTGAAAGAGCGGGGCTATGACGGCGTGGTGTTTGTCCCGGAAGACCGGGCCGGTTCCGCCCAGTGCGGCGAGGACGGCCAGATCGAGTGGGAACATAGCGCGTTTAATCATTCCGATTGTGCGCTGTTCTGGGTTCCCCGCGAGCTTGAAAAGATGCCCGCGTTCACCACTAATATCGAATTCGGCTGGCTGTGGCATTCGGGCTGGATGGTATTCGGCTGTCCGGATGATGCGCCAAAGACAGGCTACATGAAGCATTGTGCCGGCAAAGAATTTGTCCTGCAGGCGAATACGCTTGAAGGGACGGTCGACGCTGCCCTGAGATTCCTCGGTGACGGTTCACATCGTTCGGGCGGAGCCCGACAGGTGCCGCTTTTTGTCTGGAGAACGAAGGCGTTCCAGTCCTGGTATCAGGCGCAGCATCGTGCGGGCCATGTCCTTGAAGGAGTTGAACTTAAAGCGACGTTCCGTGTCGGCGACAGGAAGGAACGCGTCTATATATGGATGATTCATCCCCGGATTAGGATTTTCGGCGAAGGTCGCATGAAGACCAACGAACCGGTGATCGGTCGTCTGGATACTTCCGCGGTGGTGCTGTATCGCCGGGGACCGACTCTGCTTGATTACGAAGTTGTGATCGGACGGGAGTTCCGTAGCTCGGCGCGCAACAATGAATGTTTCGTCTGGGAGCTTCCCGCCGGATCGAATCCGAATCCCGCCGTGGATCCGCTCGACGTGGCGGTGGAAGAAGTCCATGAGGAAACCGGTTTCGTGATCGGCAAGGAGCGTCTCAAGTCTCATGGCCCCCGGCAGCTTGCCGCGACCCTTCTGACCCACTGTTGCAATCTTTTTTCCGCGGAGCTGACCGATGAAGAAATGAACTGGTTTAAGAGTCAGGTCGGCGAGGTGCATGGCGCCGATATGAGCGATCCGACCGGCGAACGGGTATATACGCAGGTCTGCACGATCCGCGAGATCTTCGCGAAAGATCTTGTGGATTGGAGTACGATCGGCATGATTCTTTCAGCGCTTAAAGAGGCTTAACCGCCTCTTTTTTATTTGCCGTAATAATGGTAAAATACGGCCAGAACATTAAGGAGTGCGTATGTGAATACAGTCGTTGATCATCTTGCCATGCGTTGGTATACGCTTTTCAACCAGTACGCCGGAGATTTGTATCCGGGGCGGTACACGCTTGAAAGATGTTACGGACTTGCCGAGATGGCGATCGAGATCCAGGCGAGAGCCAAAGAAAAGAAAGCAAAGATCTTCGCTCATAACTATCTCTATCCGGAGTTTCATGAGATTGCCGATAAAGTCGGGGATTCGCTCGGACTAAGCCTTCACGCGAAGGCGATCGGCGCCGAACGGATTGATTTTCAAAGCGTGTACTTCATGGGAGCGACGGCGAAGATCATCAACGGCGACGCGACACGGGTATTCGTACCCGACAAGCCCGCGGCGCTCGGCTGTTCGCTTGTTTTCGGTACCGATCATGAATGGATCGAAGAGTGGAAGCGCAACAACCCCGGCGGCGTGCTGGTGACCTACATCAACAGCGACGCCTACACGAAGTCGATTAGTGACTTCATCTCCACCTCCCGGAATACCGACAAGATCATTGTCGCCGCGGCGAAGATGTATCCCGGTAAGAAGATCCTTGTTCTCCCTGATAAGTTCCTTGGCTACGTCATGAAGGCAAAGGCGGTGGAGCAGGGGGTACCGGAGGACCTGATCGAGGTATATGAAAAGAGGAAGGGTGAATGGAGCGCCTGCTGTTACGTGCACGAGATGATCGGCATGGACGCGGCTGATGTGGCGCTCATTGAGAACCCTGACGCGGAGCTGATGATTCATCCGGAATGTGGATGCGCCTCGCTCTGCATGCTGAAAATCCAGCAGGGGATCATTCCTCACCAGCGCGCTTTCTTTCTTTCGACCGAGCAGATGGTCGAGCGGGCTCGAATCTCGCCGGTGAAGAAATTCATCGTGGCGACCGAGAAGGGAATGGTGTACCGGCTGCGGAAAGAACTGCCGGAGAAAACCTTCATCCCGGTTTCGCAGCGGGCGGAGTGCGGCTTCATGAAGGCGAATATCTTCGAAAAGCTGCTTGATTCGCTGAATACGGACCGCCTGGAGATCCTGCTTTGCGATGACTGCTGTGATCCCAAGAATCCTCTTGAAACCGATACTACGGTCCATATCCAGCGTTCAATCGCCGAGAAGGCTAAGCTCGGCATCGAGCGTATGATGTTGATTACGTAACCACTTTATAGCGCGGGTAAAACCGCGCTATTATTATTGTATGGAAAAAATCGTGATCTTCGGCGGCGCTTTCAATCCGCCCCATATCGGACACGCGAAAGCGATCGAACTGGTCCTCGATAACTTTTCGGCTGATGAAATATGGGTGATGCCATCGGCTGACCGCAGGGACAAGGTTGTCGGAACCGACGGTATGCACCGCGTGGAAATGCTCCGGGCAATGGTTCGCGAATTATTTCCGTTACCGAAAATTCCAGTGAGCGTGTCGGATCTCGAAATAAAGCGTCCGGGACTTACCACAACCTATGCCACCAAGCAGGAACTGGAAACGTATTATCCGGATTCCGAATTTTGTTTCGTCGTGGGAGCAGATTCGGCCGCGACCATTAAAAATACCTGGGTGAACGGAAAGGAGCTTTTCGAAACAGGAAAATTTATAATTCTCGAACGGCCGGGATTTGAAATGCCGGAGGAGCTTCCGCCGCATAGCACGGTAATCCCGCGTGATATATCCGCACGCGATATTTCGAGCACGAAAATAAGAGAGATAATCGCCGCGGGCGGCAAGGCGGATGCATTTTTGGCGAAAAGCGTGGCGGAGTACATCCGAAAGAATAAGCTGTACCGCTAGCGGCCGCCCTTCTCTTTCGCGATCTTATCCAGAATCTTCCGTACTTTCTCAAGGCTATCCCAGTCGTGAATGGAGATAGGCAATACTTTTGAATTTAGTTTTTTTAGCGCGGCAATCTCCTTCGTCAGTTTTTTAGGGTTGCCCATATCGCTCTTGCTGATGAGGATGTGCTCAATTTTTTCTAAAAGTTCCGGATTATGAGCGCCCAGCTCTTTTCTAATCGTCTTATAATCCTTAACTGGTTTTTCCGATTCAGCGGAAACCAAATGGAAAATTACTCGCGTGCGTTCAATATGACGGAGGAATTTAGTGCCGAGTCCCTTACCCTTTGAGGCTCCCTCGATCAAGCCAGGAATATCCGCGATGATCAGATTCTCATAGGTGCCTAGGTTCGGTTCCAGTGTGGTAAAGGGGTAGTTCGCTACCTTGACTTGGGCTTTCGTGAGTTCATTGATCAGGCTAGATTTTCCGGCGTTTGGCAGACCAACTAAGCCGACATCAGCGATTAATTTAAGTTCTAAGCGCAAGTTGAATTTATCGCCCGGTTGACCAAATTCAAACTCTTCCGGGCTAGTATTGATCGGTGAGCGGAAGAAAAAGTTGCCCTTACCGCCGCGGCCGCCTTTAGCGACTAGGATGCGGTCGCCGCCTTTTACTAATTCTTCACTGTAGCGAGTGTCGAGATTATGGATTACGGTGCCTGCCGGGACTTTCAGAACCAGATCAGAGCCAACTTTACCGTCACGGTACTGGCTCCGGCCATCCTGCCCGTTAGTTGCCGCCCATTCTTTTTTATGACGAAATTTACTCAGCGCGGAGATATCAGACACCGCCTCAAAATAGATGTTGCCGCCATCGCCACCGCGGGCGCCGGTTGGGCCGATCGCGAATTTGTTCTTCTCAAAAGCGACGGCGCCTTTGCCGCCGTTGCCCGCCGCTATTCTGATAATGACATCGTCGATAAGCATTTTATTGAGACCCTATTATACCAGAGAATATACACTAATACTAGCATTAGTCTTAATTAAAAAATCCACTCGCATTCCGGAGTCCCTCCATAGGCGGGCAAGCAGGAATGCGAGTACGAGCAGATAAGGTCTCAATTAAAAAATCCCCCAACGCAGGGGATTGGACTAACTTTCTCTTCCACCGGTGAGGGCGCTGAAGATTATTTCTCGGATTTCCCGGTCGTTCTGGTGAATTTCCGCGCTGGTTCTTTGATATCGGGCGCAACACTGATCAGTCGCGAATTTACTGATTTCCGAAATTGTTTCGCGTAGCCGATCATCCATCCGCTCCTCGTTATTTTTGACTCGCGGTGATTTCTTTAAAATTTTTATCCTGACCCACTCCCAAAGATTGCGCACGCTCTGAAAGCTTTTTGGCGCTGGAACGGGAATTATACAGCCGCGCGATTGTCCTGGATTTTCCGAATCCGGCGCAAAAATGTGCAGTCCTTTTGAAGAAATCAGAACTTTTGCCTGGTTGATTGCGGCTTCGAGCCCGCCTTTTTCTCTGACTTCCCAGGTTGTTTCTTCAAGATTTTCGCGGATCCATTCCGCCATTCTTAGCGGTGAAACCATGATCTCTCCTCGAATTACTTTCCTTAGATTAGGCAATTAGTCTTCTTTCTGCAAGTCTAAACGCATTCGAAATTTATATTCCAAGAAACCGTGTTTTTTCCAAAAAGCAACGCCGGTTATGTTTCTGGCGTCTACATTCAGCTCAACATTCTTAATATTCCTATCTTTAAACCATTGCAACGCGGCGGTAAAAAGTTTTTCACCGGTACGCTTTTTCCGATATTCCGGAAGAATAAAAAGATCATGCACGATGCCGATTTTTTTCGGAGAAAGGTACGTTGGCGCCGGCTCAATCATGCCGCGGAAGTAGCCGACAATTTTACGGCCGCCCGCGGTGAGATTGGCCGAACTGTCTTCGGCTACAATCAGTGCTGAGTCCTTATCTTCAAGCTCTTCGGAAAAATCTTCTTCTAGAGTTTTGTAGGCCGTGGATGATTTATAATACGAATCTAGCGCGTGATGAAGATCCGCCATCTGTCTGGCCATTTCAACAATCGCGGGAATGTCACTGCTTTCGGCTTTGCGAATAGTCATAGAATAAGCTAAGTTTACACCATTATGAGTAATGGTGAAAAGATTCGTCCCGTTAGAAGTAGGCCGCCCCAAGGTGGCCGTAGCCACTCGCCGGAAGCGAGGGCGACTTCTAACGGGATGAGAATTCAAAAATATCTGTCCCAGCAGGGGATCCTGTCTCGGCGGGAAGCGGAAGCCTATATCCGACAGGGCTGGATCAAATTGAATGGAAAGGTAGTCCGGGAAATGGGCGTACAGGTTGATCCATCCAAGGATAAGGTGGAGGTGGTCAAGCCCGGGGGTAGCTTAAAAGGTAAAAAAACTCTTGCCTTCAATAAGCCGCGCGGCTTGGCTACGGAAGAAATTCCAGCTTTTTCTCCGCAGTTCAGCGGCCTTAACGCAGTTGGCAGGTTGGACAAGGAGAGCGAGGGGCTAATTTTACTTTCCAATGACGGCCCGGTGACGAAGGCAGTTACGGGCGACGAGCATCTGACGGAAAAAGAATATGAAGTTGGTGTGCAGGAGGATATTCAACTCGGAAAAATCCGCCGGATGGAAGAGGGAGTAGTCTTGGAAGACGGCATGACGATGCCCGCAAAAGCGGAGCGTTTGAGCGCGCATTCCTTTTCGCTGATCATCAGAGAAGGACGTCGGCATCAGATTCGCCGGATGTGCGATGCCTTGCGATTAACGGTAGTAAGTTTACGACGGGTACGAATTGGTTCGGTAAAAATCGGCAAGTTAAAAGCGGGCGAATCCCGTTCGTTGACGGAAAGAGAGCTGAGCGAGTTAAAGGAGGCTTTGCGAAAGTAGGATGACCGCGATAATAATTAGCAACTGACCGGCGATGCCCGCGAAATGTTGGTGATCAATATCTTTCTTGGAGTGAATCCACAAGTGAAAACGTTGAAGTAAAACTAGCGGTCCTTTTTTCCATTTCATATATAGAAATTGGAGCGGGTCGGGAAGGATGCCTCCGATCGCGCCCGCCAGAATGGCGGGTGAAGGATTGGCGAAACCGTCCCAGCCTTGGAAGATTAGAATTGGCAGAACGAGACCAAGTAGGCAATCAATTCCGATATTGATCAGGTCAATTAAAAATCCCTTCCCCAAAACAAGATCGTTATTCATCGGATTTTCGCGATCGCGTTTTTGCGAAAACAGGGGATAGTGCCAGTGAGGAATAGCGTCGGAAAGGAAGTGGCTCGCGAAACCGAGCGTGAAGGCGACGAGCGGGTGAGAGGTAAATAGACGACCAACTGCCGCGCCGATAATACCGTGGGTTACCAAAATCATAAAAACGTGTTATTATTATTGCACATTTCATGACTAAGGCGAAAGCGGAAAAGCCAGTTCAACAGAAGAAATACGGCCACGGAGACGTGGTGCTACGTTTTAATAAGGTAACTTTTGGATTTACCGCTAAGCACGCCCTGATGCAGGAAGCGGAATTTAGTATTCGTGAGCGGGCGAAAATGACTTTGATGGGCCAGAACGGTGCCGGTAAGACGACTATTTTTAAAATGATTACTCGGGAGCTGCAACCGGAAGAAGGGACGATCAGTATCCGGGAGGGAGCGACTGTCGCGATTGCTAAGCAGGTGATCCCGGTGGATTGGTTGGATGACACGGTGATGGATTATTTCGCCCGCGCGTTTTCGAAGAAAGTTTACGATCTCGAACCGAGAGTAAATAAAGTACTTGCCGTGGTCAATCTTGACGCTGATCTTAAAAAGAAACTTCGCCAGTTCTCTGGTGGCCAACAGGCCCGCCTTCTTCTCGCCTTCGCGTTAATTCAAAATCCCGATATTCTATTGCTGGACGAGCCGACGAACAATCTGGATAAAACCGGCATTGAGCATCTGACCCAGTTTTTGATTGATTATCCGAAAACCTGCATTGTTATTTCTCACGACGCCCATTTTTTGAACGCCTTTACTCATGGCGTGCTTTATCTCGACAGCTTCACCAAGAAAGTTGAACAGTACGTCGGTGACTATTTAAAGGTAGTAGAAGAGATCGCGCTTCGGATTGAGCGTGAGCGCAAGAAAAACGTAATGTTGGAACGGGACATCCAGAACCGTAAGGATCAGATGAATTTTTTCGCGCAAAAAGGCGGGAAAATGCGTGACGTGGCTCGGAAAATGAGAGAAGCCATAGATGAGCTGGAATCCCAGCTGGTGGATCTCCGCCAGGAGGATAAAACCATCCGCGACTTTGTGATTCCAGTGCAGGCATTTGAGAATACCGCTTTGCCAGAATGGAAGATCGTCGGTATCACCTCTATCTCGGCGCTAAAAGGAGGTAAGGTAGCTAATAAAAAATTGAATATCGTGATGAAGCGGAAAGACCGCCTGCTGATTACCGGCCCGAACGGAGTGGGGAAGAGCACTTTTCTAGAATCTTTGGCTACCGGAAAAGCGAAGGGCGCGGAGATCGCCGAGGATATTAAGGTGGGTTATTACAAGCAGGATTTTTCCGGTTTGGATTTCAAAAAGACGGTTTACGAGACGCTTTCAGATGTGATGGTCAGCGGCAGTGATGAGACGCTCCGTTCCTGCGCCGCCAACTTCCTGTTGGACAGCGATCTTCTCCGGAATAAAGTCGGCTCGCTTTCCGAAGGTCAGAAGGGACTTTTGGTGTTCGCGCGTTTCGTCCTACAAAAGCCCGGACTACTCATTTTGGATGAGCCGACTAACCATATTAATTTTCGTCATCTGCCGGTGGTAGCGAAAGCCTTGGAAAAATATGAAGGCGCGATGATTATCGTGTCCCACTCCCGCGAGTTTATTCAGCAGATTAATATTGAACAAACCTTGGATCTCGGATCTGTTTAGAAGAGAGCAGATTTACCCGCCTATGGAGGGCGCTTGATTTGGTGGCGGTTTAATGGTATAATCTCGGCGTAGAGAATTTAGGAGGCGTTATGAAACGCTCACGGATTTACTGGTTCGTGCACAACAGCATCGCGCACTTTCTCATGGGCATTTTCGGTGAGAATGTCCGTCTGTTGGAAAGGCTGCACGACTGGTCGGCTGATCGAGCCAGTCGACTGGAAGCGAAGGGGCTCTGAAACCAAAACCGACTCCTAGGAGTCGGTTTTTTTATTTCATCTTCTTCAGATCCGTCAGCACTTCTTGAACGTGGATTTCCGGCTTAACTTTTTCGTATATCTTCGCGATTTTTCCTTTCGGATTAATTAAGAAGGAAGTGCGGAGCGTGCCCATGTATTCTCGGCCCATGAATTTCTTTTTCGCCCAAACACCGTATTTTTCTACCAATTCCTTCTGGTCATCGGCGAGCAAAATGAACGGAAGCTCGTATTTTTCCACGAACTTGGCGTGGCTTTTTTCTGAGTCCACGCTTACGCCGAGGACGACGGCTTTCAGTTTTTTAAACTCCGGCCAGCTGTCGCGGATTGAGCAGGCTTCCTTGGTGCATCCCGGTGTGTCGTCTTTAGGATAAAAATATAAAAGCACCCACTGGCCCTCATAGTCGGAAAGTTTGTGAACTTTACCGCTTTGGTCCGGTAGAGAAAAAGTTGGAGCCTTCTCGCCTTGTTTTAGCATGTTGTTATTAGTTATCTGTCAGTTTTTAATTTCGTTATTTGTAGTGAGCGTAGCCGAACTACTGAACGATCAGCGTTCCTTTCATACCCATCAGGCGATGACTTCCAATGGAGCAGTAATATTCAAATGTTCCGGTTTTATCAGCGACGAACTCAACAATGTCTTGTCCGCCAGTATTGAGTTTCTTCGTGGCGACGTTAAATTCATCGATCCGAAGGTCGTGGAAGCCGTCATCATTGGTAAGCATGATTCTGACGTGGTCACCTTTGTTGACCATAATGATTTTCGGTTCGAATGCGTAGTTTTTCGCAGAGATACTGAGCTCCTTTGCCATCCCCACATCGGAGTAGGCCGTTTGGGTGTCGGCTAGTTGAAGAGTATCCGCCGCTGGAGCGCCGGAGAATATTGTGACAATTCCCACTAGCACCAACGCCAATCCTAAAATAAGTAGTGGTTTTTTCATACAAATATTTAGTGAGTTAATCCAGCTTCGGTAATCCTTTTTGTTTATTCTTACTGAAGAAGTAGAGATAGAGAATCTCCACGATGCCCATCATGCTGATAAGGAGGAGCGCGACGAACCAGATCTTTTCTCCGCTTTTTACCGCGTGCCAGAGTGCCATGGCCTTCCAGTACAGCGACCAGAGCAGCACCGCTAGCCCGATCACTATCCCAAATCCCGCAAACATCCCTCCGCCCCAACTTTGAATATAATATTGTAGTGGATCCATGTAGTCTATTATATCACCTTATTTGTTCCGGGACAGGGAATCGAACCCCGATTTTCAGATCCAAAGTCTGACGTCCGACCATTAGACGATCCCGGAATGTATTAGATTATGCCATTAATTAGCCCATTTATCCAGCCAGCAATTTTTCTGTTTAAGTCTAGGCTTTTCCTGACGTTTACACGCAATAAGCCGTGGTAATTTTGGCCGATATTCCTGCGCTTGGATTTTATATTTGCGCTCTTAGGGGCATCGCCTATTTCGCAAGGACATCATTTACCGAAGCTGTAGCTGAATCGGAAAATTTTAGTAAGTGGAAACTTACCAAGCCTTTCGTTGCATTACATAGAAATGCACAACTGCTCCTTCATGATTAACACTCTGCTTATCAATCCGCTCTAATATATTAAAGTAATTGCCGCAATATTTTAGAACCTCTTCCGGGGAAACTGCTATATTGCGTACCCATTCCTCAACGCCCTGCATTTCATCATTAATATCTTTTTTCCCGAATGTTTCAAATAAGTAGTACCCGTTTGGTTTAATTAGTCCCGCTAACTGGTTAAAGAAACCTTCTTTTTCTTGGCTAGCTAAGAATTGTGAGCTTAAAATATCCAACACTATATCGTAGGAGTGCGCGGATATTTCTGGTATTTTCCCGATATTTTTTAGATCACCGACTAAGAATTGACCGGGTGCTTTTACTGTAGAGGCTTTCTTGTTGGCTTCAGCTATGGCCAGTGGCGAAATATCAACTCCTACAGTTTTGTAGCCGTGCTTTGTGAAGTAAAGTGATTTATCGCCAACTCCACATCCCATATCAAGCAAAAGCCCACCAATCAGGTTGTATTTTTCCCTTATTTGATCAAAAAAATCGGCTCTTTCTCCGCCCCAAACAATTTTCCCGTCAGATTTTTTATAGAAATTATCCCAGCGAGTTGCGTCTTCCATTGCTTAGAATTATAGAATAAATGACCTCCTCCCCGGGCTAAAGCCGGGGAGGAGGTCATTTAATTGGCTGGAGATTCTCGATGATCGCCACCTCCAACGGCACAATGGCGAAAGGGGAGTAGCGCATTTCGCTGTAGGCGCGGATGAGCGATTTCACGAGGGGGATATGTTTTTTGGCGTCGACGAGCGTAGCGTGAATTTTTAGATTTTCTAACTCTTTTTTGGTGAGCTCGGTCGCGAAGATTTTTTCCAGGGTCGGATCGAATTTCAGTGAAAGTACGCGCCGCCAATAATGAATCAGTTCTTTGTTGAAATCTACCAGATTATAACCGTTACCATCGAGCTCGTTCACATATTTTAGCGCGCCGCTCAAATTATCGGCGAGTAGCATCCCCGAAAATTCGGCGGTGCGCGCGGAACCAACTTTACCGATAGTCTTTTCTACACTTTCAGCGTTGACGGTGCCACCCAGGGAAGTGATCTGGCCTAGCAGAGATTCAGCATCGCGGGCGCTGCCGTCCGCGGAAGCGGCAATCAGTTCCAGCGCGTCATCGGTCACTTCCATTTTTTCCGAAGCGACGACTGACCGCAGTTTCTGCGTGATGTCTTCAATCGAGAGTTTTTTAAAACGAAAACGCTGGCAACGGGAAGAAATCGTCGCGGGAATCTTTTCGTATTCAGTGGTGGCGAGAATTAAAATTGCGTGCGCCGGCGGTTCCTCCAGTGTTTTTAAAAGCGCGTTGAAGGCTTCCCGAGTAAGCATATGCGCTTCATCTATAATAAATACTTTAAAATCGTAAGAAGAAGGGGAGAGGCGCACGCCTTCTTTCAGATTGCGAATCTCATCAATGCCACGGTTGGAAGCGGCATCAATCTCCACTACGTCGAGCGCGCGGCCAGCATCAATTTCCTTACAGTGCGGACATTCGTTGCACGGCTCGCCCTGGCTGGCGAATTGCTTTTCCCTCTTTCGGGTTTCACAGTTGGCAACTTTCGCCACAAGTCGGGCGATTGTGGTCTTTCCGGTACCGCGTGGCCCGTAAAATAAATAGGCGTGCGCTAGTCTGCCGAGCTTCGCGGCATTTTGTAATACTTTGGAAATTTCCTGCTGACCGAGCAGTTCTTCGAAATTTTTTGGGCGGTATTTCCTATATAGAGCAAGCATCACTGTCTATATTACCACATATAAAAAAGCCCGACGTACGTCGGGCTTTTGAATCATGAGGCCAGTTTGAGTCCGGAGAAGTCCTTATGAATTAAAGGGTAGTGCATCCGATAAATGTCATAGTCTTTGCCATTGTCGGGAATGGCCCGGATCTGAGGCTTTCCATCATCATCTGGCTCGGGAATTAGATAGGAGAGTGGGATCCACTCCGCCTTCACGATGGCCCGATCTCTAGGTGCGATCACTCCGGTAATGCTAAGCGGCTCAAAAAGGATGATCACGTGGCTTTCGCTGTGCAAAATGCAGACGACTGGATCCATCGGGAATGACGCTGTAAGACCAGTTTCTTCCTCGAATTCACGCATGGCCGCCGCCAGCATGTCTTCACCTTGATGCACGCGACCACCCGGAAGACCCCAGCCGGGCCCCTTGGAGAAGCCGAATGTGGGAGTAATTGTTTTTTCCTCTCCCTTTTCCAGGACCATCAGGACACATTCCCGTCCCTGTTCGTCCATCTGCGTCGCCCGAATTCGTACCGTTCTACCCATCAGAATTCCTCCGAGTACCTTTCAAAAAATCTAAGGAAATTATATTATAAAACTCCTAAAAAGTCAATGACTTAATAGACAGACGAGATTGGCAAGCGTAAAATTAAACTATCACGGCATGGGACTTAGAACGGCATTATTTTTTGTTGGGTTAATCTCGATCGGTTTAGGTATTTTTTTATTCGCGGAAAACTTCATTGTCATTGACTATTCAAATGAAAACGCTACGACAAGCTTGGCGCAATTTCCCGTAAATGCGGATATCGACCCTCAGCCAAAACTTTCCAATCCGCCTGAGGTTATTAAGGCTATTTATGCTACCAGCTGGTCAGTGAGTAGCGAAAAAAAGTTGCAATATCTACTGAATCTGATTGATAGTACCGAGTTAAACGCGATTGTGATTGATGTAAAAGATTACTCAGGATACATCGCTTATAACACCGATCTCGCATTGCCGAAGATGTACGACGCGGTTGAGATTCGGATGCCGACACTGAATCGGTTGATCAAGCGTCTCCATGATAAAAATATTTATATTATCGGGCGTATTTCTGTTTTTCAGGATGTGCGACTGGCCCTGGCCCGCCCAGATCTGGCCTTGTACAGCTCCAGCACCGGAGCAGTTTGGAAAGATAGAAAGGGGTTAGCCTGGATGGATTCTTCGTCAAAAGAAGTGTGGGATTATAATATCGCGGTCGCGAATGAGATTTTGTCGCGCGGCTTTGATGAGGCGAATTTTGATTACGTTCGCTTTGCTTCTGACGGCAAAATGAGTGACATAAAATATCCGGTTTGGGACGAGACAACGTTGAAAGTGAATGTGATGCGGGATTTTTACGCGTACGTCCGTAATCAGATTCCGTCGGCGCCAATATCAGCCGATCTCTTCGGGTTAACTACGATTAACACTGACGGGCTGGGCATCGGTCAGCATCTGGAATATGCCTTGCCGAGCTTTGATGCCGTGGCGCCGATGACTTATCCTTCTCACTATGCTGCCGGCTTTATCGGCCTTCAAAATCCAGCCGCGTATCCTTATGAAGTAGTAAAATATTCTATGGATACCGCGTTGACGCGGGCGGAAAAATTAGCCGTTGTCGCTTCAACAACTCCTATCGGCAAGCTAAGGCCATGGATCCAGGACTTTGATATAGGAGCGGATTACGACGCGGAGAAAGTGCGCGCGCAGATTAAGGCCTGGGAGGATGCCGCTTCTAATAGTCCAGAATTTTTTGGCGGGTGGATGATCTGGAGCCCTTCTAATGTCTACACGCGCGGAGCGCTTAATGACCTATAACAAATAACCGATGACAGATGACAGATAACTATGAAAAAATTTAGATTCTTAGAGTGGCAGGTATATAAAGACGCAAAGAAAGTATTTGCTAAAGTTATGTTTTTAGTGAAAAAAATGCCACAAGAATACAGGTATGATATAGGAAGTCAGATAACGCGTTCTTCATTATCAATAGCGCTTAACCTTGCAGAAGGAAGTGGTAAGCATTCAGATAAAGACATGAATCACTTTTTTAACATTGCATTAGGCTCTCTAAACGAGACCGTTGCTTGCTTGGATATTTTAAAAGACATTAAATTAATTTCGGACCGTGAGTTTTCTGAGTTTTTCCTCCGGCTGTCTTCCATTAACGATCAATTAGGTGGATTCAAGAAAAGTCTTAAAGGAAAAGTAATAAGTCATGAGTCATAAGTCATAATCATATGTACCACGTTAAATTAGAAAAATTCACTGGTCCGCTCGGGAAGTTACTTGAGTTGATCGAAGGTAAGCAGTTGGAGATTACCCAAATCAGTTTAGCGGATGTGACCGCCGACTTTTTGCGCTACGTGAAAGAACTGGGCGAGCAGAAAGAGATGGGGATCGTAGCCGATTTTTTGGTGGTAGCCGCGAAACTCGTGTTAATCAAGTCTAAGGTGCTCTTGCCGATGTTGGAGCTGACCAAGGAAGAAGAGGCGGACATTCAGGATTTGGAAGGGCGGCTCAAGCTCTATCGGGAATTTAAGATAGCGGCTGAGCATCTGAAGAAGATTTGGGATAAAAAACACGTCGCCTACGGACGAGAATTACTTTCTTCACTGGGTGACGTGTCCGTATTTTATCCGCCGAAAGAACTGGCGGTCGGTGATTTAGTCAGCGCGGTTCGCAACCTGGCCACTTTGCTACAACAGCTCATTCCAGAAGTGCAGACCGTAAAACAGGCGGTGGTGTCTATTGAAGAAAAGATGGAAGAGTTATTAAATAGACTTACCGGCCAACAGAGTTTTCATGCGCTTTCCCAGCAGAAGTCGCGGAAAGAAGTAATCGTGCTGTTTCTGGCGATCCTGCATCTTTTGAAAGACCGCATTGTGAAGGTTAGCCAAGGTGAACGTTTTAGTGACATTACTTTAGAAAAAGAAAAAGTGACTGAGAATCAAGAATGACCAAGGAACAATTAATAGCAAAAATAGAAGCGCTTCTCTTTATTTATGGCGAGGCGATGGATTATAAAAAACTTGCCGGGGTTCTTAAAGTTGAAGTAGACGAGGTGCAAACCGCGATACAGGTGTTAAAAGAAAATCTTAAGCTAGAAAGCCGAGGATTATTTTTAGTAGAAAATAAAGATCGCGTTCAGCTTACTACCAAGCCGGAATTCGCCGGACTTTTAGAAGCAGTGATTAAAGAAGAGTTGCATGAATCGCTGACTCCGGTAGCGCTGGAGACGTTGGCGATCGTTACCTACGCCGGTCCGTTGCTCCGCTCGGAGATTGAATATATTAGAGGAGTGAACTCTAGCTTTACGCTCCGCAATCTTTTGATTCGGGGTCTAATTGAACGCGCTCAGGATCCGAAGCGTGCTAACGCGTTTTTATATAACGCAAGCATGGACTTGATGAAGCATCTCGGCATCGGCAATCTGACCGAACTTCCGGAGTATGATAAGTTCCGTCAACTAATTGAAGCACTGCGCAATCCTCAAAATGATCGACCGCAATAAGCTATACAGCCTGGTTCTTTCTTTGGTCGTGCTTTTTTCAGCGTTAGCCGGTAATGCCCGTCGCGGTAGTTCTGACGAAGTCGTCTACACCGCCACACTTGAGGCTACAACCGTCACCGCGAGCGCGAAAGACACAATTATTCCGGAGGCGCCTCGGGCCGTTGTTGTTCAGAGGCCGGTGCCAAAAATCAGCGCGGCCTCCGCACTGGTTAAGCGCATTAACAGCACGGACGAATTTTTTATTTCTCATCCTAATCAGCAATGGCCGGTCGCTTCCTTAACTAAATTGATGACCGCGGTGGTCGCTCTGGAAAAAATTAACGCGACATCCAGCGTTAAAGTTAGTTCGGAGGCGATCGCTACCGAAGGAGGCGCCGGGAATCTTATTGCGGGGAAATTTTATAGCCGTCGCGAACTACTCGGCGCGCTTTTAAAAGTTTCCAGTAATGACGCGGGCGTGGCGTTAGCGGAATACGTGGGAACGGAGGAGTTTGTTCAATTGATGAATCAGCGGGCCATTTCAATCGGTATGTACAACACGCGTTATTTTGATCCCACCGGTTTATCCGCTCTGAATCAATCAATGGTCAGCGATCTGGAAAAGCTGGTGATTTACATTTTTAACGTTCATCCGGAAATTTTCGCGATTACCCGGGAGGTTGGCGGGAACATCCATCCTTTTGTGAATCAGCCGAATTTCATCGGCGGTAAGACTGGGTTTATTGATGAGGCGAGCGGTAATTTGATATCATTATTTCATTCACCGTCCGCCGGCCAGACTCAGCCTCTGCTGATTATTGTTTTAGGCAGTGAAGATCGGACTAAGGATACGGAGGCCTTATATAATACTTATACGAAATGGTAGTACTTCAAGCAGTTAGAATTATCGGACTTTCGGTTATCGCTTTTTTGGTTGCCTTGCTGATTACGCCTATTATCAGCAGGCTCTTAAATAAATTCGGAATCCGAAAACAGATTCGTACCAGCGAAGCCGCCCCGGTTTATTCCCAGCTGCATGCCAAAAAGGAGGGGACGCCGACAATGGGTGGAATTATTATTTGGGGGACGGTTATCGGTATCGCCTGTTTGCTTCTGGTTTTGCACTGGCTATTTGATGGCTTCTGGAGTTATCTTAATTTTTTTGACCGGGCCGAGACGTATCTGCCACTAGCGGCAATGTTAATCGCGGCAATGCTTGGCCTTGCGGATGACTTTTTGGGCGTGCTTCGTATCGGTCCTAAAGGTGGCGGTCTGCGCGTCAGCCAGAAACTAGTGATGTACCTGTTGTTCGCGGTGGTAGCCGCTTTATGGTTTTATTATCGCTTAGATTGGGATGTGCTGGCCGTTCCGTTCGTCGGCAGTATTAATATTGGCTGGCTGTATATACCACTTTTTATTTTCATTATTGTCGCGAGCGCGTTTTCGGCGAACGAAACCGATGGTCTGGACGGTTTGCTTGGCGGGGTGATGCTTTTCGCCTACATTGCTTTGACCGTAGTCGCTTTCGTACTGGGCCGCTATGATTTGGCGACGCTTAGCGGGGTGATTATCGGCGCGACCCTGGCCTTTTTGTGGTTCAATATCTACCCGGCCAGATTTTTTATGGGTGACACCGGCTCAATGTCACTGGGGATTACCATGGGAGTTATTTCCATGTTGACAAACACCACCCTCCTTCTTCCTTTTTTCGCGCCGATACTAGTAATTGAATCGCTGTCGGTAATCGTCCAACTTGGTAGTAAAAAATTCCGTGGCGGTAAAAAAATATTTATTTCCACGCCGATTCACCATCACTTCGAAGCGCTCGGTTGGCCGGAGTCAAAAGTGACCATGCGTTTCTGGATTATCTCCGTTATTTCGGTGGCGCTCGGCCTCGCTTTGTTTGCCTTGACCCAGTATCTATAAGGTGGCAGTATCATTGTAGATTTTTAATAACGGAGTTCTATGTGTTACGCTCTCTCCGGCATCGAGTGGCGTTGGCCTACAATCAACTGGTCGTACACCCTGAGAGCACCATTTTTGCATTTCGCGCTGGCGTTTGTGGTGGCTTGGCTGCTGTTGCGATTGATCTTGATCATCTTACGTTATTTTTCGGTCACCCCGACGGACGAGTTGCGCACGCGCCCTTACTTATTCTGGCTATCGTTGTCGGTAGCTATTGTCTCGCACGTATTGGAGGACTGGTACTTGGGGTGGTTCTAAAACGTGATCGTCGGCGGCGGTCACGTTGTACCAACCCGCAATGTCTTTGTGGAGGGCTAGATGAAAAACCCAAATGAGGTTCCTAAGGTGCAGTGTCCGAACTGTCCCAATCAGATGGGCTCGCTCGCGCGCTTTTGCAACGCATGCGGCGCGCAGCTTCCGGCTTCCCGGAAGCCGGAGGTAATCTTTGAACGCGCGCAGAAGGCGTTGGAAGATAACAGCGTTTTCGGTACCCAGTGCGGTCCGCGCTACCATCGGATGTTAATTGGTTTGGCGGCATTTGTGAGTCGAGAGAAAAATAGCAACATCCCAATAGTTTACTGCCCGGATTGTGGCAGAAAGCTCGCAGAACTGGCTCATTGAGCCAGTTTTTATTTCAAAATGGTATAATTGAGGTAATGGTTCTCATTAAAGGAGCCAAAATTGTTGACGGAAGTGGAAAAAAATCGCCGTATCTGGCCGACGTTTTGATTTCCGGTGACAAGATCTCCGCGATCGGTAAATTCCCAACGAAAAAAGCCGATCTTGTCATTGACGGCCTCGGTCTTTATCTCTCACCGGGATTTATTGATGTGAATACCGACTCCGATCATCACCTTTCGCTTTTTACTAACCCCGAACAGCAGGACTTCTTGTTGCAGGGCGTGACCACAATTTTGGGAGGGCAGTGCGGTTCATCACTCGCACCGCTTATCTATGGCAGCCTGGACTCCATTCGCAAGTGGACAGATACCAGCCAAATTAATGTTGATTGGCATTCAATCGCGGAATTTTTGAAAATATTGAGTCAGCGGAAACTTGGCGTTAATTTTGGGACGCTGATTGGCCATTCCACAATTCGTAGGGCGATGGTGGGTGAGGATGCGAGGGATCTGACAGTCTCCGAATTACGCGCGTTTCAAAAATTAATTTCTGATTCCATGAAAGAAGGGGCCTTCGGTCTTTCCACCGGACTGGGATACGCGCATGCGAGACAGGTTCCGTACTCGGAGATTAAAGAATTGGTTAAAATTGTGGCGGAGCATCAGGGCGTGTACGCGACGCATCTTCGCGATGAAGAAGAAGGGCTACTGGCGGCGGTGGCGGAGACAGTGAAAGTAACTGAAGAAACCGGTGTGAAAACTTTAATCAGCCATTTCAAGCCACAGCTTGGATTTGAAAATGAATATCAGAAAGGCTTAGAAATGATTCATAGCGTTGCCAGTGAATTAGATATTCACGTCGATAGTTATCCTTTTGCCGAAACAATCGTGCCAATTTATACCTTGCTACCGCGCTGGGCGAGAGTGGGGAATTTAGACGTGATGCTCTCGTATCTTGAAAATCCGGACACGCGCAATCGGATTGTGAGCGAAGTATCGGCTATGGATGGCAAGGCCATCCTCATCGCGCAAGCGAAAGGCAGGGAGTACCTCCTCGGTAAGACACTGCATCAGATGGCGGAAAGTCAGGAAGTAAGCGTTGGTGAAGCCCTAGTACGGTTAATGAAATTAACCCATCTTCGAGCTACAGTTTTTTATAAGAATATCAATCTTGATTTGTTAGTGCGTAATTTGGAGCGGAATCAGGTCCTCATTGCTTCCAACGGCGCGAGTTTGCCGTCGGACGCTAAGTTGATCAAGCATGAGCGCTTTTCGCGAACTTTTCCAAAGTTTCTAGAAATGATGCTTCGTCTAAAAGGTTTAACTCTACCCCAGGCAGTGGAAAAAATTACCTCAGAGGCCGCGGAGAAATTTGGCATCAAGAAGCGCGGATTAGTGAAAGAAGGACATTACGCCGACCTAAGCCTACTTTCTTTAAAGTCCGGGATTGTCGCGATCAAGTATGTTTTCGTTAACGGAAAATTAGCTGTGAGCGACAGTTCACTAACCCGTACCGCTGGTGGCAGGGTATTAAAGCACAGTTGACCAATGCGAGTTCATAAGCCCGACTATCTAATTTTAACTACCCTCGCTTTTCTTGTCGTGTTCGGCTTGGTGGTGTTAAACAGCGCGTCTTCCAATCTCGGCCAGGCGAAATTTGGCGACAGCTTATATTATTTAAAGCATCAGATTTATTTCGGATTGAGTTTTGGCATTATCGGTTTTCTGGTCGCGTACAAAATCTATTATCGCCGCTATCAGAAGGTCGCGATCTTTCTTTTGCTGGTGAGTATCGTGGCGTTAGCGCTCGTCTTCACCCCTCTAGGCGTCAGGGCCGGCGGCGCCGAGCGTTGGCTGAATATCGGCCCGATCACGTTTCAGCCGGCCGAGCTTGTGAAGCTGACGGTGATTCTGTATTTGGCCGCCTGGTTGGCGGGGCAAGGAAATAGGGGTAAGGATTTTTGGAGAGGCATGATCCCGATGATGGCATTACTACTTGTAGTGTGCGGACTACTTTTGAAGCAGCCGGCTACTTCCACAGTTGTAATTATTTTTGCCGCATCCATGATTCTTTACTTTGCGAGTGGCGCGAAACTCTGGCACATTGGTGTTTCTTTTACGGTAATGGCTGGGATTATTGGCGCGCTGATTGTTGCCACTCCGTATCGTTTGGATCGCGTGACTAACTTCCTGAAACCTAACGCTGATCCGCAGGCGGGTGGCTATCATCTCAATCAGGCGCTGATCGCGATCGGTTCCGGCGGTATTGATGGCGTAGGCTACGGCCAATCCACTAGCAAGATTAGCCGTTTGCCGGAACCGATCGGTGATTCGATCTTCGCGGTCCTCGCGGAAGAGTTTGGCTTCGTTGGTTCGATATCTTTGATTACATTATTCGGGATTTTAGTATTGAGAATATTTTTACTTGCCAAGAAGACGAGCGATAAATTTGGGAAACTTTTGCTCGTGGGTTTTGGATCGGTGATCGGACTCCAGGTCTTTGTAAATATCGGCGCCATCTCCGGAATTCTGCCGCTTACCGGCGTGCCGTTACCGTTCATCAGTTACGGTGGCAGCGCGCTCGCTATTTTTATGACCATCGGCGGTATGGTGGCGAATATTTCAAAGCACACTTAGGGTCAGTCTAGTTTTTGATGTTATAATAATTGAGTCGTTGCACTGAAAAGAGGAGGTAGTATGAAAACCGATCCGGTAGTGATTGAAATTAGGGACGGCCGCTTCGGCCACTTCGTACTCCAGATTGATCCGAAGTATGTAGAAAAGCTGGATCCGCGCTCGGCAATTACTGATCGGAAGTTTCTGGACGCCATCTTGTAGGGAACGATTCTGATGGGCCTTTCCATACTAACTTCGGA
>CAYSNI010000068.1:0-3658 GCA_964432465.1 uncultured Candidatus Saccharibacteria bacterium | reverse complement strand
GCGGGAAATCCTTCCAAGATTGCCGATGCGAATGACCGGATTATTAATGCACTCTGGGGTATGGGACTTCTTTTCGGAGCATTTATCATTCTAAACACAATCAATCCGGAATTAACCAGCCTTAAAGCATTACAAACACCGGCAATTCCAAAATTTCAAGGAAACTTGGCGGATATTGGTAAATCTTACGCCGCCCAGTTAGAAGCTATTACTGAGGCTACCGCAGAAGCTAACCGTGTTTTAGCGGCTACCGTTATAAAATTAGATAAACAAGAGGTAGAGGCAAGAAAAAGATTAGCTTCCGCTAAAGATCCGCTAGAAAGCCTAAGGGCACAATCAGATTTGGATGAAATAGCTATTTTAAAACTAGAAGCGGACATTCCTAGAACCAGGCTCTTGCAAGAACAACGACGAATCGAAGGCACCAAACTAAGAAATGATTTAAGGGATACTGATTGCTTCTATTCGCCTTTTGTTTGTAGAGATTTAAAAAATGCAATAAAGAGTAACGACCAACTAGAACAACTGTCGAGTGACTCTCTCGGTGAAAAAGAAATAAACTTAGACAAGTTGAGAGATAAAGCTCTCTTAACACGGTCAGCAATAATTGAACTGGAAGGCAACGGAACACCTTAAAAATGAACAGGTTATCAAAAATTTTAATAATTTTCGGAGTTGTAGCTATCGTGATCGCAGTCGCGTATGCCGGCTGGGTGTACTTATTCAGAGCAAATAATGGGCCGGTTGAGCAAATTCCCGGTAATCAAGCAATCCAAGATCTAGGACCTCGACCCAAAGCAATATCAAGTGATGCCGTTTTTGATTACTGGATTAACAAAATTGGCGAAATTTATTTCGTAACCGCTAATGGCGCAATCAAAAAAGCCTCCTTGGAAGGATCGGTTGAGGATCTGGCCAGCCAGGCCAATGGCGAATTAGCGAAAATTATCCCATCCTTTGATGGTAGCTGGGCAATCTTTCAATTTGGTAATGCGCAAAACCCTACCTTTGCTGTTTATGACACAGTCACCAAGGGTTGGTTCGGCCTACCGACTGGCACAGAAACCGCCGCCTGGGATCCGATATCCAATAATCGCATCGCCTATCTCCGCACCGCCAACAACTCCACCCGCCTATACTTTTTTGACGTAAAGAAAAAATCGTCCCAAGAACTGGCTGCGATTAATTTAAAAGACGTATCGGTATCCTGGCCAACGGCTAATTTTCTTCATCTGACGGAACTTCCGGCCGTTGAGCATCCGGGTAATGATTGGGCTTTCAATATTAAAAATAAAACTTTCAGTGTCTTCAATCGAGACAAGGGGGCGCTTTCAATCAACTGGAGCAAAGATGGTAAGACTGGAGTTCGTCTCGCGGATGGGGGACTTTCGCTGATTAACGAAACAGGCGCGGTTCTAGCCGATCTTTCTCTGAAAACCTTACCGTCTAAATGCGCCTTCACTAACTTACGTCTTTATTGCCTAGCTTCAATAAATCAGAATAACTTATCGGCAAACTTCGTAGATGACTATCTAAAACAAAAACAACACGATTCCGAAGATATATATTTAATATCACTTCTCGGCCTAAAAACTGGTGGCCAACCGATAGTTTTAAAAACTTTTGACTCATTGTCAGCTGGCGTCGCAGTTATCGCGGATCATCCACAAATACACGCCTCTTCTTTGTACTTTATTAGTCGCTTCGATAACAAGCTTTACTCTATCTCTCTCTAAAAATTTTAAATTACCAGACCCTACAAAAGCGGCTTTACAATAACATAGCGCTCCCGTCCTTCTCCCATACTTTCACTTTTTACGTCTGGCCGGGTAGAGAGCTCCATATGTACTAATCTTCGTTCGTAGGCGTTCATCGCCGGCAACTTTACTTCATCTTTAGTTATCTGCACCTTCCTCGCAGCCGCCTTCGCTATCTCAACAATGATATTTTCCCGTTCTTTTCGATAATTATTTAAATCCACAAAAACCGTTTCTTCCATTCCATTTTTTTTGGAAACAAGATTGATGACCCGCTCAAGGTCAGAAACAACGTAGGGGAGATGTTCTTTAAACCACTCGCCTTCATTAGCAAAGATGATTATCTTGCGGTTTTCCGGATCAAAATCAACACTCGGCTCATTCAAGCCGATCATTTCAACTAGTTTTTTGACTTGTTCCTTGAATTGCTCCGACATTGTTTAATTTTTTATTGATAATTATCTGTTGAGCTATAGAAAAAGCGGAAGAGGTCAACCAATAAAGACCGATCGCGGAGGGTAAACTACTTAATATCAACACGGTCATAATCGGCCCGACATAAACCATACTCCGACCAACTCGAGCGGCTGGAGAACTAGAGTCATCCGCCTTCGGTAAGCTGATCCGGCCCTGAAAATACTGAATCACTGCCGATAAAACTACAATCAATATACTCTTTGTACTTAAATCAAGCAAGCCCAAAAATGTGTGGTTAAGCTGAGCTGGAGCAGTAATAAACGAATAAAGATTCGTAAAAGATTCCATCGTTAACCCTTTAAGAAATAACTGGTAAAGGACAATCAAGATCGGCAGCTGCACCAAAATCAGCAAAAGGCCGGAAAATGGATTCACTTGATGCGCTTTATAAAGTTGCATTAGAGCCTGTGCTTGCTTCTCTTTATTCTCTTTATGTTCGTGCTGTATTTTCTGAATTAAAGGCTGGATCCTCTGCATAATCGTCTGGTTTTGAAAGCTTTTATAAAAAAGAGGGTAAAGAATGAGGCGAATCAAAATTGTAAGAAAAATAATCGCTAAACCTAAATCTTCAAAAGCGACGTATTTATAAAGCACCACAAGGGTGTTAAAGAGCGGCTGATATAATATAGTGTTAAAAAATGAAGACATGATAAAGAGTTAGAAGTTAGAAGTTAGAAGTTAGAAGTTAGAAGTTTGCGAATTTCTTTTTTAAGTGGGCCTTTGCTCAACAAAGTCGCTGGAGACAACACGGTAATCCAATAATCGCCACTTGGTATTTCATTATAGTACTCTTTTATGGAGTCATAAACCAATCTCCGAAGTCTATTGCGTGAATTGGCTTTGGGAGCCACCTTTGCGCTAATAGTAACCCCAAAGCGATTAATAGGAGGCTCGCTCTCCGGGGTTTTGCCTAAGGAAGGAAAGATCTTTACCAAAAAAAGGCCACTTTTAACAAGGCGGCCTCTTTTCCCTACAAACTGCTGAATAGGAAGCTTATACTTCTTCGCTAGCATAAAAGTCTTTTTTCAATAATACCTTTCCTGCGCGATACTAGCCAATTTTCTCTTGCAACATGCAAAGAGATTACTATTGAAGCAGGAGGCTTTATACGGTCAGTTTATGACGTCCCTTCCGGCGTCGGTTTTTAAGAGTACGCCGGCCTCCATGAGTCCGGCTACGCTTTAAAAAACCGTGGGTGCGGGCTCGTCTCTTCTTTCTTGGTTGGTAAGTCTTGGACATAGTGGAATTTAATACCTCCTATTAAAGCGTGGACGACTTAAAAAGTCAACCAGGAAGTGCAAACTCGACTGCGACGGGCTTTTCTCGGGATTATTGCCCATATCTTGCATTACCGATGTATCACTGCCGAATTTGGGATACAAAGTTGGATATTTTCCAAATCCCATCGGGATTTCAATTTTTCG
>CAYSNI010000067.1:0-29426 GCA_964432465.1 uncultured Candidatus Saccharibacteria bacterium | reverse complement strand
ACGACTGATTCGATCGCGACGATTCTATCAGAAGCGCGAAAGTACCGGCTGAACCTGGTAGTGGCTCATCAGTTCGTCGCTCAGCTCACCGAAAAGATCCGCGACGCTGTCTTCGGTAACGTCGGCTCGCAGATTGTATTTCGCGTCGGCGCTGAGGATGCCAAGTTTTTAGTCAAACAGTTTGAGCCCGTATTTAACGAGAACGATTTGGTGAACATAGATAATCTGAACGCGCTCGCTAAGCTGTTGATTATCGGTCAAACTTCCCGTCCGTTCACGATGAAACTGCTCCTCCGTTCGCCAAGATTTATCGAAGGCCTTGCGGCCAAGCTTAAAGAGCAGTCCCGCCAGCAGTACGGGCGTGATCGTCAGGGCGTAGAGGATGAGATATTAAAACGCCTGCGCACCTAGTCTAATTGACTAAATACAGAATACTTGCTATTATATTGTATGTCCTTATTTGAGGAGAGAATGATGGAAAAGCAGGAGGAGCAGGAGCGCTCTGGAGCTTTTAGGATCCTTGATAGTATTGAAGCAGGCATCAAGAATGACGCTGAGCTTAAGGAAGCTTATAGTGACGTGAAGCGTTCAATCGGGCGGTACTATGACAAAGTCCAGGCTCAGGAACATCGGCAGAGTGCTGCCGGAGAAGTGCTCAAGGCCGCGGATGTGGAAGAGTCGGATCACGAAAGAAAAATCGCACACGACGCGTTGATTGACCGGCTAAACATTCTTTCCCGAATGTTCGCGAAGAAGGGGATTGAGCCCTATTGGAGGACGTCCTGGGGCGCTCCCGGTAGTCTTGGCGAGCGAAAAGCAATCACCCGCTGGGCGGAGGAAGTGGCTCCGGTGATCAAGCAGGAGCTTGCAAATAGCTAGAATAAGTGGTATACTTGGAGTGTTAATTTTTGAAAGCCAGGATCTTACGGGATAAGAAGGAGGCGAGATGGATTTCGAGCGGTTCCTGAACAAACTCTGGCAGATCAGCCAGATCTACGAGTGGCGCATTGATTCCGCGGGTCGCATTCGTTCCGCAAAGAACGACTGTGTACTGGTGGCAGTTTGCGAGCGCGAAACGAGCAAGACCTTCCATCCCAGTAGATTTATGGATGCTGCGGATCTGCTCGGAATGGATTGGGAGCTTGCGAATGACGTCGTCGTCGCGGCCGACTACACTAACGGCTGGCGCGACAATCCGCGGATCATGGCGATCAGAGAGCAGCTCCTCGTGGCCATCGGCTTGAATAGTCTTTCCGAATCCTGCAATTGAGTCATTGTACCCGCCGGTGTTACCGGCGGGTATTTTTATTTTAAATAGCCAATCTTTTTAAGCCAGCTGTCGTTCTCCCATTCCCACAGTTTTTTCGCGCCAAGAAAGGCTTCAAAATCCGGTCGCCAATCCGGCATCTCCTTAATTTCAATAATTCCCTTCGCGTCGTTCCAGTCGTGCTGATCAATGGGGCAGGATGACCGGCCGTTGTATGGATACGGGCGCTTCACTTTGTCCCGGCCACCTTTGCTTCGCATAGTCGAACCGCACAGTTTACAGGAGCGGGCCTGGTCAATACGCAATATCCAACGAGTGGAAAGTCCCACCATCAGTGGGCTACGGGTGAGCGCATCCATATACGCGGAGAGTTGCAGATTGTAGTCGCGATAAATGCCTTGTGAGGTTTTAATATCCAGCACGCCAAATTTACCGTCGATCTGCGCGAGAGTATCAATCGTGCCGGCATAACGATGAACAGGATTGTGAATGCGCATCTCCACGTGAGCCGGCTCCACTTGGATTTTATTTTTTGATAGAAATTCACGAAGGGCGGTAATAGCCGGAGCGATGGTCGGATCCACTACCGGATCTTCGCCAATAAGAATAGCCTCGGCGGCTTCATGCACCATTGTGCCTTCTTTGGCAGACTGCTCGGTGACGGCCTGAGCGGCGGCATAGCTGGTCGCGTCCCCGTAGTATCGGTAGAGTGCGGGTTTAGACTTAATATCCACGATTTTGGTTACGCGCGGGTACCAGGCACCATCAATAACGTAACCGCATTGTTGTAAAAATTCTTCTACGTTCTTAAATTCGTTCATTTGAAATCAGTATATAGTGGTTAGGATTTAGTAAATAGACTAACGATTAATCGAGCAGTTGAGCGGTATGGTTAACTATGTCGCCGGCGCCCATCATGACGACAATAACATTTGACCGATAACTTTTAACAATTGACCGGACAAGCGCGGGAAGCTCCTCGGGGACCCGCAAATACTGAGCTCCGATAGCTTGAGCAAGCTTGCTGGTCAGTTGATCAGTTGTTGATTTTTTGCCGGTTGTTAATTGTTCGCGCCCCGTAACCTCATAAGTAGGGAAGAGGATTACCTTGTCAGCGGCTTTAAATGCCCCTTTAAACTCAGGAAACAGGGCTTTAAGCCGGTGAGCCTGATGAGCCTGGAAGACGCAAATTAGAGGGTTTTTAGGCCATTTCTGCTTGAATGCGGCCAAGGTAGCCTTGATTTCGGAAGGATGGTGGCCATAGTCGTCATACACGTTAACTTCTAACTTTGAACTTAAAACTTTTAACTTCCCTCGGTATTCCATCCGACGCCAAGCGCCTTCGTATTTTGATAACGCGTGAAGGATTGTTACTTTTGGAATGCCCACATATTCGGCGACGGCATAGGCATTGAGCGCGTTTGAGAGATTGTGATCGCCGGGGACTTTCAAAATCTTTTTTATTTCCGCGGCAAGCTTCGGATCTTTCGAACGCTCCACCACCGACTGGCAGAGTTTTTTAAATTCTTCAAAAGTTTTTTTAACGTTGGCGAAATTTTTATAAAAATCCAGATGTTCTTTATCAACATTAGTGATAGTAGCGACAAACGGGTGATAGTTAAGAAAGGCAGCCTTCCATTCGTCAGCTTCCAGCACCAGCCAACCGCCGTTTCCTTTCCGAAAGTTTCGGCCACCGAGCTCTTTTAGCTTCGTCCCGATAATTACGGTCGGATCGTAGCCCGCCTCTAATAAAATCAGAGTGGTCATCGCGGTGGTTGTACTTTTACCGTGTGAACCCGCTAGCGCGATGGTTTTGTATTTTTTTGTTAACTCGCCGATTACTTCCGGGTATGAGCGAAGCGCCACGCCGAGCTTTTCGGCCGCCAGCATCTCGGGATTCGTTTTCTGGATCGCGTTGTTGTAAACAACCAACGTAGGATAACCCCTCGACTTCGCTCGGGAAATATAATTTTTAGTTCCTGAGTTTGTCGAAGGACTACCGGAAAGATTATTTGCCGACTGTTTACCGATGTAAACCGTCACCCCGTCCTTTTTTAGCTCTTCAGTAATAGAAGAAGGGGATATGTCCGAACCGGACACCTTCCAGCCTTCGGACAAAAAATATCTGGCGAGCGCGGACATGCCGATACCGCCGATGCCAATGAAATATACTTTACTAACTGTAGTTTTCATTACGCTTCTTATTGTATCAGTTAACGAAAGACCACGTTAGGGAAGTGAGGGTTTAAGCTGTGTCTAGTGTCGCACAAGGTAGGTTTTGCGACAGGTAACCTCAGATAAAGCCGGCTTAGATCAGCGTCAGTATCTCCGGCCCTTTCTCTGTGATTACGATTGTGTGTTCAAAATGCGCGGATAAACTTTTATCTTCAATGGCGTAGCTGTCGTCGTCCAGCTGAACGATCCTTGGCGACCCCATACTAACCATCGGTTCAATGGCCAGAGTCATTCCGGCCTTGAGCTCAATTCCGGACCCCTTCTTGCCTTCGTTAAACACACTTGGGTCCTCGTGCAACTCCTGGCCAACACCATGCCCGGTCAGGCCGTCTACCACCTTAAAGCCATACTTATTAACCGTTTTACTGATTGCCCAGCCGATATCGCCAAGATGATGACCCGGCTTAGCCTGTTTGATGCCATCAAAAAGAGCCTGCTCAGTTACTTTGATCAGTTTTTGTACCTCGGTGTCGACTTTACCTATGCCAACCGTCCAGGCCGCGTCGGCATGCCAGCCTTGGTATTTGACCCCGAAATCCAGTTTTAAAAGATCGCCATCCTTTAGCATGTACTTAGTCGGCGTGCCGTGTACAACAACATCGTTCAAGGACGTGCAAATACTGGCCGGATACGGCTTTTCCGCGCCGTACGGCTGATAACCTAAGAACGCCGGTTTTCCTCCGGACTTTTCTATTAGTTCTTTAGCGAGCTTATCCAATTCGGATAAGCGAACACCTTCCTTAGCTCTGGCAAGAATCGCTTTCGCTACCTGCGCCAAGATCTTTCCGGCTTTCCGGATCTTTTCTATGTCTTCAGGTCCCTTGATCATTCCAAGCCCAATTTTTGCTTTATTTCAGCAAAAACGTCAAATGGCAGAGGGTTACCGTCAATTTCGGTAATTGTATATCCCCGCTTTTTTAATGCTTCCAGAATTGGCGCGGTACGCTCCTCATACTCTTTAATTCGTGTTTCAAACACTGCCGGATTATCCACGGTTCGGGTTTTTAACGCGCCACCGCAGAGCGGACAGGTTGAATGCTGGTGCCCCTCCTCGTTGTACAAAATCGCGGTGTAGCAGATGGAACAGACTTTCCGATTTTTATTTCTAAGAATCGCCTTATGCGGATCAATCACTAAGTGCACGGGGAAAACATTTTCTTTTCCGTAGGCCTTTTCCAAAGTTTCAACTAGGCCGGTGTTTTTCTCATCTCCGAACGCTTCGAACATCGTTCTTGGCGAGCCGCTGAAAGTGATACTAAAATTGGAAGCGCCGATCTTCGTCGCCTCTTCAGTGGTAATTTTTAAAACGAATTCTGGCGTGACTAACTGACCGGAATCCATCTGCGCGAGCGCCTCGGCAAAGCCCGGGCGGCTCTGATTATCTTTATCATGCAGAAGAACGTCCAAGAATTTTCCGGTATCAAAATGAATAAATCCTTTGGTCCAAGCCAGCAGATTCGCCTGCGTCCCCTTCCCCGCCCCCGGTGGGCCGTAAATAATCACTGCTTTTTTCGCCATAATCAAAATCTTACCATAAAAAAATAAAAAACGCCGATTTCTCGGCGGCTTTTATTTATTGAATCCCTTCGTATTCACGGAGGGTGAGCTCGGAATCTACCTGTTTGATTGTTTCCAACGCTACGGAAACGACGATCAGAAGCGCGGTGCCGCCGATGGTCAAAGCCTGAATGCCGGTCAACAGCTGCACCATATTCGGAAGAATAGCGATTGAGCCAAGAAATAACGCTCCAAAAAGAGTGATTCTCTTAGTGAGCTTGCTAAGGAAGTCACTCGTCGATTCACCCGGACGAATACCCGGCACGAATCCCCCGCTCTGCTGAAGATTCTGCGCAATTTGCTTAGGCTCGAAGGTGATCGAAGTATAGAAGTAGGTAAACGCCACTACGAGGAAAAAGTAGATACCGCTGTAAATAAGCTGATTATTCAAAAACGTATTCACAGCTGTCTGTACTTTGACGGAAAGCTCCGGAGAGAAGATGGCAAGGAATTGACCGAAAAATTGCGGGAAAAGCATTATAGAGATGGCAAAGATAATTGGAATCACGCCTGCCTGATTGACCTTCATTGGTAAGTAGCTGGCCACACCACCGTAAACTTTATTGCCTCGAATCCGGCGAGAATAAGAAACGGGAATCTTTCGCTCTCCCTGATTAATCATGATAACTCCGGCAATGATCAGCACGCTTAAAACAATAAACGCGATGTAGGTCGGCAGATTGGCCGGATCAAAGGAAGCGACCGCGTTTCGAACCGCAATCGGAATCCGATCAACGATACCGGCAAAAATAATCAACGAAATGCCGTTACCTAGTTTTTGTTCGGTGATCAGCTCACCGATCCACATTAAAATCAAACTGCCGCAGCTGATAACCAGCACATTTTGAAGCAAGGCAATTGTGGAAAGCTCACCTAAAACACCCTGACTCTTTAATAGATTAAGAAAGCCATAAGATTGCAACGCGGCTAAGGGCACAGTGATCCAGCGGGAGTAGCGGTTAAACTTAGCTCGTCCGGAAGCGCCCTCTTCGTGGTACATCTGCTTTAAGGATGGGAAAATCATAGTTAAAAGCTGCATGATGATAGACGAAGTGATATAAGGACCAACGCCCAGCATTACGATTGATAGCCGTGACAAGCCGCCACCGGAAAAGATATTTAAAAATCCGAAGATTTGATTAGAGCCGAGAAATTGTGTTAAACGGGCAGCATCAATACCCGGAATCGGAATGGTTCCCAACATTCGAAAAGCAATCAGACCTAAAATAACGTAAAAAACCTTTTTACGGAGATCAGGAATTCTGAATACTTGTAAGAGTTTGCTGAACATTCTATTTCACTTGTCCGCCGGCTACTTCTATTTTTTGTTTGGCCGACTTGGATACAGGAAGTCCTTCCACGACAACTTTTTCTTTGATCTCGCCGTTACCAAGAATCTTCACCTTTCTTCCCAGTACTTTCTCGCTTACCACGCCGTTTTTCGCGAAACCAGCTAATTCCTCAACGTTAATCACCTCAAGAGGAGCTCTGGTCGGCTTATTTTTAACTCCGCGTAATTTAGGCAAACGCATATAAAAATCACGTTCCGCCGGTCGGATGCGGTGACCAGATCGGGCTTTCTGACCCTTTTGTCCTTTACCGGAAGTGGTACCGCGCTTGCCAGCTCGGCCAACTCTTGGCTTCTTGGCTTTAAAAGTGTGCTTTGGTTTTAATTCGTGTAGTTGCATAAATTTAAACTTTTAACTTTTTCAGAGCTTCCATGGTTGCAAGAGCATTTGTCAGTTTATTCGGAGTGCGGCCAAGGCATTTGGCGGTTATATCTTTAATTCCCGCCATTGAAAGAACGACGCGAACGGCACCACCAGCCTTCATTCCATGACCCTCGCTAGCCGGTTTAATACGAACGTGCGCGGCGCTGAACTTTGCTTCAACTTCGTGAGGAATCGTGCGTCCTTTTAGTGGAATATCAAAAAGATTTTTTAACGCGTCATTCTTCGCCTTTCCGATTGCGGCCTGCACATCTAAACCTTTGGCAACGCCAACGCCAACCTTACCCTTCTCGTTACCTAAAACAATAGTAACGCGAAAACGAAAACGTTTGCCACCAGCGACAACGCGAGTGACGCGGCGGAGATCGAGAACTTTATCCTTTAATCCCATTGGCAGAACTTCTTTCGGTTTCTGACCAAAACGGCGGGCGCCACCCGGACGTCCCCCGCCAAAACCTCCCGGCCGTCCCCCTCCCATACCCGGACGGCTAAAAGGACGGTTACCTCCCGGTGCTGGCTTTGTATTTGCTGGTACTACTGGTGTGGTTGTTTGTTCCATATCTTTAAATTTTCAATCCTCCTTCGCGAGCGCCTTCAGCGACCGCTTTCACACGACCGTGATATTTGTACATTGAGCGATTAAACACCGCGTTCTTAACCCCGGCTTTTTTAGCTTTCTCCGCGATCAGGGTGCCTAGTTCTTTTGCTAATTGGGCCTTCTTCCCCTTCTTCCCGATCTCGAGCGTGGAAGCGGAGGCGATCGTATTTCCTTTTACGTCATCAATCAACTGCGCGTAGGTGTACTTATTGCTGCGAAACACAGACAAGCGAGGCTTTTCGGAAGTACCAAAAACTTTCGCTCTAGCGCGATTCTTTCTCATTATCCTATTCAGATTTATTTTTGATATCCTGTTGTTCATAGTGATTTTTATGAAGCTGCTCCGGTACCGGCGACTTTCTTACCCGCTTTTCGACGGACCTGCTCGTCCTGATAATGAATCCCCTTACCTTTGTACGGTTCCGGCGGTGAGATCTTTCTGATTCGCGCGGCTACTTCTCCTACTAAGAATTTATCAACGCCCGTGACCTTAATTGTATTTTTTTCCAAGGTAACTTTAACTCCCGTCGGCGGCAGGAATTTCACCGGATGCGTAAGCCCAACGTTAAAGGTTAAGCCCGCGCCTTCTACGGCGGCCTTGTAGCCAATACCGTCAATGACCAAAACTTTGGCGTACCCGGCACTTACGCCCAGGACGGCGTTCTTACAAAGAGAGGCCATGGTGCCAAGATTTGCCCGACCCTGCTTGGTGCGATTTTCGGAAGTAAACTTCATCTCCTTGTCACTGACCTCTACTTTCACATGTGGTATTACTTTCAGAGAAAGCTTCCCATCTTTTCCGGAAAACTCTAGCACACCGTCAGTAGCTTTTACGGTGACGCCCTCCGGCAAGATTAAAGGTTTTTTAGCAAGTTTACTCATATTACCAAATTTCAAATAGTAATTGGCCGCCGACTTTCGCTTTGCGGGCTTCTTTTCCAGTTAGTAAGCCCTTCGGGGTAGAAATGATTAAGAGTCCGTATCCCTGCTTAACCGGGCGTAATTGATCGTAACCAACATATAGTCTGCGGGAAGGGGTGCTTAAGAGTTTAATACCACTAATTGCGCCTTCTTTGTCCGTTCCGTATTTCAGCTTTACTTCCATAACCCGCTTTGGCATCCTCCCCTTCTTCGCCACAGCTTCTACGTAGTTATTTTTTACTAAAATTTCCGCGACAGCGTAGTCAAAATTAGTGTAAGCGGACTTCACTACTTCTTTATGGGCTTTTTGGGCGTTTTTAACTTTTATAAGTAAATCTATGTACATATTGCTTTTAAAAATTACCAGCTGGCCTTTTTTACTCCGGGAATTTCACCCCGGCTTGCTAGTTCACGAAAACAAATACGGCAAATACCAAAAGGGCGCATAAAACCGCGACGCCGGCCACAACGAAAACAGCGCCGAACAATTCGGGTAGAAAATTTTGGTTTTTTTAACGCTCTTGCAACTACTGATTTTTTTGCCATCTTATTATTTTTTAGTTCTTAATTCTACTTTCGCAAAAGGTACACCGAGTTCTTTGTAGATCTCAATCAGTTTATTTCGATCCTTACTCATTTTTGGAACTACGGTAATCTCCAAGCCGAAGTTAATTTTACTAGCATCTTGAATAATTTCTGGAAAAACCGAAGCGTCCCTTAATCCGAAGTTCAAATTACCCTGACTATCCACATTTCGATCAGGCAAGCCACGAAAGTCACGGACGCGAGGCAAAACAACGCGCATTACTTTTTCTAGAAACTGTTGCATGCGCTTGTTGCGGAGTGTAACTTTTAAGCCGACAATCTGGCCCTCACGTAATTTGAAGCCGGAGATGGATTTAGTAGCGGAACGCTGTGAGGGTTTTTGGCCGGTAATATTAGCGAAATCCTTTTCAATCACCGGCAAAACTTTGTCGGCAAAATTTGGTAGCTGGGAAATTTTACCCAAGCCGCTATTCACTACTACTTTTTCGAAATTTTTGTATATATTTTTCTCCATATCGCTTAAATAACGCTGTTACACTTTTTGCAATAGCGTGATTTCGTGTCCCCTTTTTCTATTCGATAACCAACCCGAGTGGCTTTTTTACAGCTAGGACAGAGTAGCATAGCTTTTGAAATATTTAAAGGGGCCGGCAAGGAGATAATTTGGCCTTTTTCGCCCTGCTTTTTAGGACGGACATGCCGCTTTAATAAATTCAAACCCTCCACTAGGATTGAGTGGTTTTTCGAATCAGCACGCAAAACTTTACCAGTTTTCCCGGCATCCCGCCCAATGAGTATTTTGACTGTGTCCCCTTTAAGAATTTTCATATTATTTTTTTATGATTATAAGATTTCTTCGGCCATTGAAGAGATCGCCTCATAACCCTTTTCTTTTACTTCTCTTGGGAGCGGCCCGAAAATACGCGTGCCCTTTGGCTGCTTTTTCTCATCAATAATTACCACAGCGTTGTCATCAAAACGGATATAAGATCCGTCCGGGCGTCGTAAAACTTTTCGCTGGCGCACAATCACGCAACGAACAACATCCTTTTTCTTAATTGCCTTTCTCGGTTCGGCCGTTTGTACGGAAGCGATAATCAGATCGCCGACTTCCGCGTAGCGGCGGCGACTACCACCAAGGACGCGAAAACAACGGACCGTCTTGGCTCCGGTGTTGTCAGCAACTTTTAAGATAGCGCGTTCTTGAATCATGTTCTTATATTTTAGAGATTACTATCCACCGCTTGTCGCGGCTGATTGGGCGGGTTTCTTCAATCGTTACTTTATCTCCTACTTTGTATTCTTTCTTCTCGTCATGAGCCTTAAATCGATTAGTAACTTTGTACTGCTTCAAATACTTGGGATGTTTTTTCTCATGGGTAACCGCCACCACTACGGTTTTTTGCATTTTATCAGAAACTACCACGCCCTGTAGTCTCCTCTTTTTCACTTGTGTGTCCTTTTTATTTTCCATTGTTTTGATTAATTAGCGTCAGAAGACGAGCAATCATTTTTCTCAATAGCTGAATCTCTGAGACGTTCTTCACCTTACCCGCGGCAAGGTCAGTACGCAAGGACCAAAGTTTCTCCCGGCTTTCGGCCAAACTTTTTTCCAACTCCGCTTTTGGTTTGCTTTTCATTTGTAGAAGCTCTTTCTTTTTCATAGTTTTGAAATAATTATTTATTTTTTTCAATGATTCTTGTGCGACATGGTAGCTTAAAACCAGCCAGCCGCAAAGCGGCTCTAGCGATTTCCGGTTTCACGCCATCCATTTCAAAAAGAACCCGTCCAGGCTTTACGGCGAACACGTAGTGGTCCACGGAACCTTTTCCGCCACCCATTGTCAGCTCCGGTGGCCGCATAGTGATAGGTTTATCCGGAAAAATTCTGATCCAGACTTTACCTTCGCGCTTTATGAAGTTACTGATGGTGCGTCGGGCGGCTTCGATCTGACGAGAATTAACCCAGGCCATGCTCATAGCTTTTAAGCCAAAACTACCGAAGGAAAGCTTAGTTCCTCGGGTTTCAGTTGGGCTCCAACGGGAGCGGCCCTTCATCCACTTCCTATGTTTTACTTTTTTTGGTACGAGCATGGCTTTGAATTGATTTTACTTTGTTCCTCTTCCGGTATCTTTATCAAAAACCTCACCTTTGTAGATCCAAACCTTTACGCCGACGGTACCGTAGCTATTAAAGGCGGTGGCCTCACCACAATCAATGTTCGCACGCAAAGTTTGCAAAGGTAGCTTTCCTTTAGATAACCACTCACGGCGAGCAATTTCATTACCATCCAAACGGCCGGAAAGCTTAATCTTTACACCCTGTGCTTCACGATTCTGAAGAACGCTCTCAATATATTTTTTAATCGTGCGGCGAAATGGCAGACGCTTTTCAAGATCCCAGGCAATAGATTGGGCGACGAACTGAGCAGAAATATCGGTACGTTTCAGCTCTTCAACATTAACGCTCAGGCCAAACTTTGGGTGAGCTTGCTTACGAGATCGGAAAAGTTTGCTTAATTCATCACGAACGGCATTGGAAAGATCCTCAATACCCTTGCCGCCGCGACCGATCACTAGACCGGGTCGAGCAGCCTTAATGAACACGCGAAAAGAATTATCGGCCGATCGTTCGATCTCAATCCGAACGATACCGGCAAGGCTAATCGTTTTATGGATAATCTTACGAATAACCATATCCTCCTGAAGGTGGTTTTTAAAATCTAGTTTCTTCGGCATCCAGCGAGAAGTCCAATTATTGATGATGCCAAGACGATATGAAAATGGTTTAACTTTATTTCCCATATGATTTAAACCGCGGTGCGGCGGAACATTCGTTTCAAGAGCCCGGGCTTTTTCGTTCCGGTCGCTGACTCTTTCTTCACCTCTTCGGCTTTAGGGTGTTTTGCGTGCTTAGATTTCTGCACTTTTTTAGCCGGTGGATTGATTACAAAACGCTCAACATACTTATTCTCCGCCTCACTAAGAACCAAAACTACGTGGCTCATTTTTTTATGAATCGGGGTGGCTCTTCCTTGGGCGCGCGGCATAAAACGCTTAAGCATCGGTCCCGGGTTAACGAATATTGAGATGATAAAAAGTTTGCTGACGTCCATTTTTTTGTTGTTCTTTGCGTTCGCTACGGCAGAACGGAGTAATTTCAAAAGTGGTTCGGAAGAACGTTGG
The DNA here is from genome assembly GCA_964432465.1 of uncultured Candidatus Saccharibacteria bacterium. Lineage (GTDB taxonomy): Bacteria > Patescibacteriota > Minisyncoccia > UBA6257 > WO2-44-18 > JAHFLQ01. Next base: position 17,386 of record CAYSNI010000067.1, on the reverse strand, counting down.
ATACGCATCAGTAATTGCGCTTCCGCTTCTTTAACGGGTAGTCCCTTGAGAGTGTTGGCAATTAACCGCACCTTACGCGGAGCAATCTTTAAATAATTAAGTTTTGCGGTTTGAGTATTCATTTTTGCGTTTATTTTTTCGCTTCTGGAGCGGCTTTAGCGGCAACAGCCTTTTGAGCTTCCGCGGCTTGAGCGGCGACCTCCAACTCACGTTGCATTTTACCGCCATGCTTTACGAACTTACGAGTAAGAGAAAATTCACCCAAGCGATGTCCCACCATCTCCTCTTTTATAAGCACCTCAATGTGCGTCTTCCCATTGTGGACACCAATCACAAACCCCACCATTTCAGGGGCGATCTCGGAATCACGCGACCAAGTCTTAATAACCGTCTTATCGCCGGACTTAAGCTTGGAGATCTTCTTCATTAATTTTGGATCCACGAATGGACCTTTTTTTGCAGAGCGTGACATAGTATTTATGAATGTAATTTTATCTTACTTTTGGACGTCGCTGGACGATCCACTTTGTAGACCATTTCTTTGGTTTGCGGGTTTTGTGGCCACCGGTAACTTTGCCCCACATTGTCTTTGGACGCTTAGTACCACGAGGCTGTTTACCTTCACCACCGCCATATGGGTGATCTACCGGGTTCATTACGCTACCACGAACAGTCGGACGGATGCCTAACCAACGGGAGCGGCCAGCTTTACCGATATTGGTAAGATTATAGTCAGGATTGGAAACTTGTCCAATCGAAGCCCAGCCTTCAGAGGAGACTTTTCGAACTTCTTTTGACCCAAGGCGGAGATCAGTTAAGCCACCTTCATGAGCTAAAACTTCGGCATAAGCACCAGCGGAGCGGGCGAAGCGAGCGCCACCACCGGCGCGAATTTCTACATTGTGCACCTGATAACCGACTGGCACATTTTTAATTCGAAGACGGTTGCCAGGCTTTAGCTCAGCCTTCTCGTCGGTGATAATCGTATCCCCTACCTTAAGATCTTTCGGAGCTAAGACATAACGGCGTTCACCATCCTTGTAAACGATGAGAGCAATAAAGCCACTACGATAAGGATCATATTCAAGAGTTTCAACCCGACCAGGGACGCCAATTTTATTCTGCAGAAAATCAACCATGCGGTAAACTTTTTTATTGCCTCCACCCTGATGACGAGTAGTAATGACACCGCGGTTGTTGCGGCCAGAATTCGTACGAAGGCGCATGGTCAAAGCTTTATGGCGCACCCGAGTGGTGACTAGCTCCTTGTATGGAACAGTGGTCATCTGACGGCGGGATGGGCTGGTTGGTTTATAAGATTTCATCATATTAGTGAGGAGTGATGTCGAGCTTTTGTCCTTCTTTGAGGGTTACGATCGCTTTTCGATAGCCAGGCTTAGATCCAGGGAATCGTCCTTTGATTGGCTTTGGACGTGTATTGATCACCTGCACGCTGTCAATATTGACCTTATAGATAGCCTGTAGGGCTTTTTTGATTTCCGGCTTCGCGGCGTGATCTGAAACTAAAAACACGTACTTACGCTTGCCACTGAGCATAGTGGCTTTCTCCGTAATGATTGGATTTTTGATGATTGTCTTATCCATTGTCTTTATGAAATTTCGGCTACCGCACTTTTTTCGACAAGAATATTTTTGTAGCGGAGTAAATCCTCAACATTGATAGAAGCGCCATTGGTGCTTTTTACTTTCGGAATATTACGGGATGTGCGGCCAACTAACTGGGAATTTTTTGTTTCCGCTACCAATAAGGCTGGCAATAATTTCTTAATTGCTTCGAACATCACCTTGGTTTTCGGCGCGCCAATTTCTAGCGTGTCCACAACTTTCAGGTGGCCGTCTGCTAATTTCTTGGAAAGCACAGAATAGATTGCCGCGCGCATCATTTTTTTATTCACTTTTTTAGAATAATCACGCTCAACAACCGGGCCATGAGTAACACCGCCACCCTTCCAAATTGGAGAACGAATAGATCCGGCACGCGCTCGGCCGGTGTGTTTCTGCTTCCATGGTTTAATACCGCCACCACGAACTTCCGCGCGATTCTTAGAATGGGCCCAAGGGGAACGGCGATTCGCCGCTTGAGAAAGGCTGATCTGGTGGACTAGATCAGGATTCCATTCACGGGCAAAAATTTTATCGGAAAGCTCCATATCCCCGACCACGTCGCCTTTTAAATTATAGACTTGGGTTTTCATATAAATTATCGGTAGATTTCAACTTTATTTCCGGTGTGACCAGGGACAGCACCATTAAGAAACAAAATTTTTCTTTCCGCGTTAATCTCCACTACTTTGATGTTCTTAGAGGTAATTCTGACCATACCCATGTGACCAGCCATTTTACGGCCAGGAATAACTCTTTGAGGACTAGTATTGCCGATGGATCCCGGAGCGCGCAGTCGGTTCTTCTGACCATGAGTTTTTGGCCCACCGTGAAAACCGTGACGCTTGACCACGCCTTGAAAACCACGGCCTTTGTTAATGCCGCTTACTTCAACTAGATCACCAGCTTTCACCGACTCAAAACTGCCAGAGTCAATCTTAACCGGAGTTACTCCGAAGACTTTTTCTCCAATGAATAACTGATCCATTTTTAACTTTTTGCCCGTTAGTTTTTCCATGTTTTCCGTCAAGTAGGAATAAATTAAACACAGTAATAGCAATTCTACACGATTGTGCTCTTCGTGTCTAGCCCTATTGAGCCTTAAGTAAAAATACCCCTTTGGGGGGTATTTTTACTTAGACCATCTTAATTTCTATGTCTACACCAGAAGGCAGATTGAGATGCGAGAGCGCTTCGATTAATGCCTGATTTGGATTCAAAATGTCAATCAGGCGCTTGTGTACTCGGAGCTCAAACTGCTCACGAGAATTTTTGTGAACAAAAGTAGAACGGTTAACCGTGTACTTCTTGTTTTCGGTCGGCAACGGAATCGGACCGATTACGATCGCGTCGTTACGCTTGGCAATATCCACAATCTGCTTGGCAGAATTATCGATAAGTTTGCTATCGTACGCCTTAATCCGTAACCGGAGTTTTTCCTGTTCTTCCTTTTGTTTGGCCATTCGAATGAGCTGAAAACTTTTTACTATTTCGTAATCTTAGTTACGACACCCGCACCGACTGTCTTGCCACCTTCGCGAATGGCAAAGCGCTGTTTGTCTTCCAAGGCAACCGGATTAATAAGTTTTACCGCGAATTTCACAGTATCACCAGGCATTACCATTTCCATACCAGCCGGTAAGGTTACTTCTCCAGTAACATCAGTGGTTCGGATATAGAACTGAGGCTTATAGCCTTTGAAGAACGGGGTGTGACGACCACCTTCCTCTTTACTAAGAATGTAGACTTCCGCATCAAATTCAGTGTGTGGAATCACGGTACCTGGCTTAGCAACTACCTGACCACGCTCAACCTCTTCTTTTTTAAGACCACGAAGAAGAATACCAACGTTGTCGCCGGCGTGTCCCTCATCCATCAGCTTATTAAACATCTCAATACCAGTCACAACTGATTTTTGGGTCGGTCGAATACCAACAATCTCAACCTCATCATTAAGTTTCATGGTGCCTCGCTCAATCTTGCCGGTGACAACTGTGCCGCGGCCTTCAATAGAGAAAATGTCTTCAATAGCCATCAAGAACGGCTTCGCGATATCGCGAACCGGTTCAGGAATAAATTCATCCAGAGCTTTCATAAGTTCAATAACCGGCTGAGCACCTGGGTCGGTCGCAGACTTAACATTTAAAGCGGCTAAGGCTGAACCACGAATAACCGGAGTGGTGTCACCAGGGTACTCGTATTTCTTCAAAAGTTCACGAATTTCAGCTTCAACTAAATCAACCAGCTCTTTGTCGTCAACAAGATCCACTTTGTTAAGGAATACCACAAGTGAAGGAACACCTACCTGACGGGCTAAGAGAATGTGCTCTCGGGTCTGAGGCATCGGACCGTCAACCGCGGACACTACAAGAATCGCACCGTCCATCTGGGCGGCACCAGTAATCATATTTTTAATGTAGTCAGCGTGCCCAGGGCAATCGATGTGAGCATAGTGACGCTTCTCGGACTCGTATTCTAAGTGTGAAACCGCAATAGTTACAATCTTACTGTCGTCACGAACAACACCGCCTTTGGCGATATCCGCGTAGGACTTTTCTTTGCCGCGACCGAGCAAGGCCGCAACGTGAGTAATAGCCGCGCTGAGCGTGGTTTTCCCATGGTCAACGTGACCGATTGTGCCGACGTTTACGTGAGGCTTAGTTCTAATATATTTTTCTTTTTCTGCCATATTTTTCTAACGTTTATAATTTTGTAATAAAAATTCGCGACTTTTTCTAATTAATAACAATAAAGAGAGTATACTCAAAAGCTGTTTAAACTGTCAAGGGGCGCTCATCCGCCCTTCTTCTCCTCGCCAGGACGTCGGGCTACAATCCTGTCTGCGGGAAGAAGGGCGGCCTCGCTTTAGTTATTTGAGGCAGTAAAAAAGACCCCGTTGTGCGGGGTCTTGGTAGAGTTCAAGTCTGGGAGTCCGCTTCAGGCGCCGGTGTCTTAGGCGATTCTCCCTCAATCACCGAAACGATCGGGCAGGTTCGGGTCTTGAAGGCCTGCCAGCCCTCCTCCAGAATTCGTCCGATCAAACTCTTTCGGAGCGCTTTAATGCCCCGGAAAAGTCCAAAGATCGTTCCGGCCATCGCAGCTAGTCCGCCGATGAAAATGCCGAGCGCGGCAAGAATCGGCAGAGCATTCTTTTTGAATAACTCCCAGTAGGCGGGTAGCGCCCCGAAAAGGGATACTTTACTTTCTTCCGCGATTTCCCAGAGGGGCACGAAGAAAAAACCGACGGAAAGAAGTAGCATGAATCCCGTGGCGATTATCCCCCACGCGAGCCATTCCTGACTCCTCGTCGCGGCCCTTTCTTTCGTTACGACTCCGAAAAGCACGATGCCGGCGGCGACTACAAAACCAATCATCGCTATCACATCTTTCGCAGTGATGGGCTTGTAATGAGGCGTGTCGCCCGTGATGATCTTGTAGATGCCCCACCCGAAAAAGCCGACTATCGCCAGCAGTACTGAGGCAGCCATGATCATCGCGCCCGTGCTCCAAAAAAGAGCACACACCGTCACCTTCTGCCCCGGATCCATAAATTTGGATACGATCCGGAGGAAGGTATTGTTGCGGCTAATCAGGAGCCGGCCGTCGCTTCTTTCCGTACGGAAAAACGAGAGCGCCAGCGTCAAGAGCGCCGCGGCCGCAAACGGGAGCGGCAGGAGCATGAACATCACCACCAGGTTTTGATCCGTAAAGAAACCAGGAACCCAGCGGACAAATGCCGCTACCGCCGCGACGATTGCCACGCAGATCAATCTTGCCCAGATCATAGAACCTCCTATCAAGAAACTGCCCACAGTAAAACAAAAACCATCAGTAACGTCAAATAAAAAGAGCGCCGAAGCGCTCTTAGTGATATTGGGGTTTCTCTACAGGCTCGATTTTTACCGGCGGGGTTGTAGGACCCGTCCCCTTACAAGCTTTGTGGAATAAAGCACTCATGGAAACGCCAGAGAGTTTGAGCTGGCTATCCGTGGGCATGGCTGAATCATCAACTTCTAATCCCCACTTCCTTCGTTCGTAGTCATCCCATGTCCAGATAGTCTTCTCACACACTCGGCACTGCGTGACCTTCGGCCAAGCGTAATAATCATCACTGCACACCGCGCGGACCGCGTTGACGCCGATGTATCCTCCTATGACTACCGCAAGAATTACTGCCGTGAACACAAGGGAAAATCCGAAGGCCTTCAAGTTTTCCATGCCTAACCTCCAAGAAACTAGAGTAAGAGTAACAAAAATCTCCGCGTTTGTCGAGGAGATTTTTACATTATTATACCAACTCAAGCGAGCTTATCCTTCTTCCCGCAGACAGGATTGTAGCCCAACGTCCTGGCGAGGAGAAGAAGGGATGAGCGAGCGCTACTTCTTTCCTTCTTTGATGAGCGCCGCCACGTTATTCGGTACCGGTTCATAGTGATCAAACTCCATTGTAAAGTTGCCGCGGCCCTGGGACATGGAGCGGAGCTTGGTCGCGTAACCGAACATTTCGGAAAGCGGCACTTTCGCGTCCACAACTTTCAAACCGCCGAGACGGTCGCTCATTTCTTCAATGCGGCCACGCTTGGAACTCAAATCGCCGGTCACGTCACCGAGATAATTCGCCGGAGCGATGACCTGAATCTTCATGATCGGCTCAAGCAAGACCGGGTTCGCCTTGTTGGCCGCGGCCTTGAAGGCCATGGAGCCAGCAATTTTGAAAGCCGCTTCTGAAGAGTCTACTTCGTGAAAGGAACCATCGAACAATGTAACTTTAACATCAATCATCGGATAGCCGGCAACGATACCTCTAGAAATAGCCTCCTTAACTCCTTTTTCAATTGGCGATATAAATTCTTTCGGCACCGAGCCTCCCTTAATTTCATTGACGAACTCAAACCCTTTGCCAGTTTCCATTGGCTCAACTTTTACCCAAGCATGACCATACTGACCCTTACCGCCGGACTGCTTGATATATTTTCCTTCACCTTCAGCTTCTCCTTTAATTGTTTCTTTATAGGCAACCTGTGGGCGACCAACGTTAGCTTCCACGCCAAACTCACGTTTCATACGATCGACAATGATGTCCAAGTGAAGTTCACCCATCCCAGCAATGATCGTCTCCCCGGTTTCGATATCGCCAGTAACACGGAAGGTTGGATCTTCATCAGCAAGACGGTGAAGTGCCATACCCATTTTTTCCTGGTCCGCTTTTGTTTTTGGTTCGATTCGCATGCCGATAACCGGCTCCGGGAAAGAAATTTTTTCTAATGTAACTGGGTGCTCCGGATCGCAAAGCGTATCACCGGTAGTGGTGTCTTTAAGGCCGACAAGCGCGCCAATCTCACCAGCGTAAATCTCGTCAATCTCCTCACGCTCGTTGGCGTGCATTTTTACAATACGACTGATGCGTTCCTGCTTATTCTTAGAAGAATTCAAAACGTAACTGCCCTTCTTAAGAACACCCGAGTAAACACGAAAAAAGGTTAAGGAACCGACGAACGGATCGGTCGCGATTTTGAAAGCAAGCGCGGTAAACGGCTCAGCGTCAGAGGCAAGGCGGCCTAACTCGGCCCCGGTATTCAGGTCAATGGCTTTAGTTGGCTTAACGTCCAAAGGAGTAGGAAGATAGTCCACGACGCCGTCAAGAACGAGCTGAACGCCCTTGTTCTTTAACGCGGAACCGCAGAAAATAGGAATTAATTTTAATTGCAATGAAGCCTTGCGCAGTAGGCTTTTTAATACTTCCAGGGATGGCTCCTTGCCATCCAGGTACTCGCTCATTACTTTGTCATCCATTTCCACAATCTTTTCCACTAATGCGTGCCGGTACTTCTTCGATTCCTCAGCAAATTTCTCCGGAATATCTTTTTCAATAATTTTTTCTCCTTTTTCGCCTTCAAAATAATAAGCCTTCATTCGCATCAGGTCGATCACGCCCTCAAAGTTAGCTTCAGCGCCCATCGGAATTTGCACTGGAATCGCGTGTGGATTGAGACGTTCATTGATGGACTTTACGTCCGCAACAAAATCGGCGCCCATGCGGTCCATTTTATTAATAAAACAAAGACGGGGTACACCATAATCATCGGCGTAGCGCCAATTAGTTTCCGACTGTGGCTCTACGCCGGACACGCCATCAAATACGACAACCGCGCCATCCAAAACACGCAAAGAACGCTTTACCTCAACAGTAAAGTCAATGTGCCCTGGAGTATCAATCAGGTTGAAACGAATTTCCTTGCTCTTGTTGCCATGCTCATAAGATGGGATCCAGAAAGCAGTCGTCGCGGCGGCGGTAATAGTAATACCGCGCTCGCGCTCCTGTTCCATCCAGTCCATGACGGTGTCACCGGTATGCACTTCACCAATCTTATGAGAAGTACCGGTGTAAAAAAGAATTCGCTCAGACACGGTGGTCTTACCCGCGTCAATGTGGGCGATAACTCCAAAATTTCTGATTCTGTCTAAAGGATATAATCTGGGCATACTAGTAGTTAGCCACTAGCCACTAGCCACTAGAAAGAACGGTTCTAGTCGCTAAGCACTAGTCGCTTATTTTACCATGAGAAGTGAGCGAACGCTCGGTTGGCTTCAGCCATTCGGTGCATATCCAACTTCTTCTTAATAGCTGAACCTTCATTTTTGGAAGCAAGAATAAATTCTTCAGCCAATTTACTAGCCATCGGCTTACCTTTTTTCGCGCGGGCGGAACCGATCAGCCAGCGAGTAGCTAAAATAAAACGACGATCTGGGCGAACTTCCACCGGCACCTGATAGTTGGCACCACCAACACGGCGAGTCGCCGTCTCCACTGCCGGAGCAGCATTTTCCATCGCCTTTTCGAATAATTTCACCGGGTCCTCTTTGGTATCCTTTTGGATTTTGTCTAAGGTGCTGTACATGATTTTCTCCGCGGTGGATTTCTTTCCATCTTGCATTAAATAATTAATGAACCGGCCAATAACAATACTGCCATATTTTAAATCTGGCTTCCGCTCTCGCTTATAATTTTGTTTCTTACGCATGTTGTTAGTGAGTAGTTAGTAAATAATATCTATTTTTCAGCCTTCTTCCTCTTAGCGCCATATTTTGACCGCTGTTGCATACGGGCATCTACGCCGGAAGTATCCAAGACACCGCGAACAATGTGGTAACGAACTCCCGGAAGATCTTTTACGCGGCCACCTCGAACCATTACGATTGAGTGCTCCTGCAAATTATGGCCCTCGCCTGGAATGTAAGCGGTAACTTCCATGCCGTTAGTCAGACGCACACGAGCCACTTTGCGAAGCGCGGAGTTTGGCTTTTTCGGAGTCGTAGTAAATACTTTTACACAAACACCGCGTTTGAAGGGAGCGGCCACTTCCATTGGCCGGTTTTTTAAAAAATTAAAATAGCGCGTCATTGCTGGCGCTTTTGATTTTTGAATACTTTTCTTTCGCCCATACCTAACTAGCTGTCTGATTGTCGGCATATTTTTTGAATAGTCTGAGTCGTTATTGCTTGTGCCCAGCGAAGTGGGTATACAATAGAAGAAACTATAACAAATGAGCCTATCCGAAGTCAAATCCCCTTCTTTAAGTAAATAAAAACCTCCCTATTTAGGGGAGGTTTGATTTTTTAGCTGTTCGGCCAAGAACTGAAAGGCGTAGAAGATCGTAGCTCCGGCAGTCCAGGTCAGCATGCTATGTCGGTCGCTTTCATGCTCCGGATCAAATACTCTCTGCGGGATAGTCAGATAACCAATTTCGTCATTTCCAAGTCCGAACGCCAGTACCATACTCCCAGGGAACAAGCCACGGATCGCGTCAAACAGTTTAGGAGTCATTTCGCCTGGCACGAGCACGATTTTGATTACGCCCAGCGAGATGACGGAGACCTCGGTCCGGATTCCGTATTCGGAAGGACGGAAGATCTCGTCCGCGGGATCATCAGTGTGCACCGGCAGATCGGAAACAAACGTCCGATCACTGCTAGGCACGATCCCATCCTTAAGTAGCTTCAGAAATTTCCGGTTATCCACCTGGATAATCGGCTCCGCCGTTAGAATCGGTGGCCGTTCCTTAAATCGGAACTCCCAAGCCGATTTCCAATTCTTGGTCAGCCGATCATAAAGAAGATCCCCGAATTCAGCTACCTGTTCCGGACCCTTTCCCTGATTCTTTAAACTGTAGGGATTGATGGAGACCATAGCGCCGAGAGCGCCATTAATATACAACGACACGCCACCGGTCTCCTTCTCCAGCTTCTCGGAAAGGTAACCGGAAAAATCTCCGGAGATGGTACTACCTTTACCGAACGCTTCCGGATGACAGGCAAAGTTCACCAGCGACCCAAGCATCTTTCCATCAAGATCCAGGATCTTGATGAAGTTAATACTTTTGCTGATCTCTTCAGGGTGGCGCCAGTTAATGTTCAGGTCTTTTCCAGAAGTGGCCCCGACGAACATTCTCGCTGGCACTAATTTCTTCTGAGTGTTTTTAACCAAGTTCACAATTCTTTCACGGAGAATCCGCACGTAATTTTCGTCGCGCCCCTGTCCAAATACGCCTAAAGTGTCAGGGCTGGAATGGTTGTGGGTAGCAAAGAAAAAGACTGAATCCGACTCCGGTAATTCTTTCTTTATCAGGAGTACATCATGCCGGAGAAAGCCAACAATGTCCGCCGATACGAAGGTAAGGGATTTTCCATCAGGAAATTCCAGTGCCATGCACCGCGCGTACAGATTATCATGAACGACATCCACTCGCCGGTCGCTTCGGTAGTAACCGCCCATTGGTACGCCTTGCCAAGGAGTGATGTCAACTTTACCGAACGCCGCTAGTAACGGTTTCGGCCCGGCTTCACCAATAGTCGCGGAACAGCCCGGCAGTAGAATCAATGCTAAAACAAACAACCACCTGATCATCCGACTCCCTTTCAAAGTAACTGCCGAGAACTATAACCCGAACCCGGAACTAACTACAAGCAGATTATAAATGAAACTAACAATCGGAATAATGAAATTAAAACCAAAGAAAATAAAAAGAATCAGTAAAAAGAATCCATAAGTCTGAAGAAAAATTTGGACTCTATAAAATTTATCCGGCAACAATGAGAACAGGATACCGGATCCGTCCAGCGGTGGCAGTGGCACCAGATTAAATACCGCCAGTAACACGTTAATCAGCACTATATAGGATAAAAGCTCGCCGAATACTCCTACATTAGTCAGGCCGATGATTGGCAACAAAAACCTAATCAGCACGGCAAAAATAATCGCTACGAAAAGATTACTGAGCGGACCAACCGCCGCGATAATACCCGATCCTTTTTTAGGATTTTTAAGATGGTTCGGGTCATAAGGGACCGGCTTCGCCCAGCCAATGACAAAAGCGCCATTAGAAATAAGAAATAATGAAATCGGTAATAGAAATGAACCGAAAAAATCTAAATGCTTAACCGGATTGAGCGTTAGGCGCCCGGCCCGTTGAGCGGTGTCATCTCCAAGTCGAAGAGCCGCTAAGCCGTGCGAAACTTCATGCACGATAACAGAAAATAACAAGACTGCCAGTTTAAAAACTAATAAAAGCAGAGTATTATCAGTCATTTAGTGAGTATATCACGACAGAAAATCCTCTCATAAATAAATGACCCAGACTTTACGTCTGGGTCATTGCAAACTTTTTGAGAATGTATCCGCCCCAGTCGGTGAGAACACACTCCTCAATCGGTACCACTTTCTTATCCTTGTCATCTTCGCAGATCACAAGTCGACCCTCGAGAAGTTTCATCGTCCCTTCTCGCGAAGTAAAATCATACGCGAGTGGTAGCCTAGGTTCGTCCCCTTTCTTATAACATTCAAGGCGGGTCGTCTCAATTCCTGTTCGCCGACCTACCACCTGCTCGTCTCTCCAGTGGAAGGCGTCTTCCATCTTCGCCACTTCAAGGGCGTGGGCCCGATCCTCAATTGAAGTCAATCCATCCAAAAACCAAAGCTCCTTCCGGAAATATGGCTCCGTGATCAGCTTCGGTGAATGACGGCGATGCCACCAACCAAACATACCGGAGCACTTTTCCTGGAAAGCTTTCAGAGCTTCATTGTTTAACGTCCGGACCGGCCTGCAAAGCTCCAACACCCTTCGCTTCAGACGCCGTGCGTCACTTCTGATCTGCATCTCCGTCTTAATGATCATGCTACAACGGGCGCACTCCTGATCCATCCCATTCCCTTTCATTGAAAGTACAACATGGGGAATTATAACAAAAAACCCTGCCATTGTCAATGGCAGGGTTGAATTCATATCTAGGCCTTCTTTTTTCCGGTCGCGTATTCAGGAGCGGAATAAAAAGAATCTTTCGTCCAAAGTTTCTGCCAACCGGAATGACCCTGCACGGTTCCCCAGATCTTATCAAGACCGAAAACCGCGAAAGCATTCTGGCAATAAAGACAGGTGTAGCTGGAGTCAGCTCGCCACCAAGGAGTGCCATCGGCCTGAAAGCCGGCTTCATAAAAATCAAGATTCGGCAGGTCACTGGGCTTGTAACCAAGATCAAAAACCTTGCGCAAAGCCCATTGCGGCGAATGGCCGCAATCCCCCATCAGCGCATCCATCCGGCTTTGAACACCGAGACGAACGCATTCTGATCCATCAAATGAGCAGAAGCGGGGTTTGCCGAATTGCTCCCCCATATGACGGTTCACTTCTTCAGCGATCTTGCGATCGCCGTCGTAAACTACCGTGGCAAAGCGCATTTTAGGACAGTTCGCTTTCTCCGAGAAAGCCAGCTCATAACAACGCTGGAAGGTCTTATCTTCAAAGATCGGATTATTGTCAGAAAGTTTCTTTGCCAGCCGGTACATCAGAAGATAGTACCGCCGCTTCGTCTCGGCGTTGGACATCAGATACTCACGCGTGCGCGGTTCGGCGTGATGATAAAGATGAGAGAAAAAAATCTTGTCATCTTTATCCAACTTGAACTGCGGCGCGGTGAAATCCAAATGCTGTTCCTCTGTGGGACTGTTCCAATAATGCGACCGCATCTTGGCAAAAGGCGTGTTTTCCAACGAACCCCGTAGGATTTTCCCGCCAAAAAGGTTCTGCGCCACAAGTGTCGCCACGGCGCAATGACCCCAGGTAGGATTCTCTTGCGTCCAACCGTCCGGATCGGCGCTGGTGTCCTTAGAACAAATCTCCGGCAGGACTTCCTTGAACTGTTCCACCGTCAGCTTTTCGGACATGCAATTCCTTTCAAAAAAACCTTTACTACTCTAGCAAAATAAAATTTAAATTACAAAATCAAAAACACGCCGCATGGCGGCGTGTTAGATTAATTATTTATTTTCCCCGAAAAGTCATTTCCGAAGCGCCTTACTGAATTCCTGCATCGCCTTGACCTGCCTTTCGAACTCACGGTTCACCGCGGCCTGGCAACTCATGCAAGTATTGAGATGCTGGCAGAAATCGTCGCCGGTACCGCTCTCAATGAAAAGGAAGAACCGCTCCTTCCATTCGGCGCAGACACCTTCGGCCGCAGCGAAATCCCGGCCGGGGTGAAGCACGTGCTCCAGCACTTCCGGCGGAAGCTTTCGGTATTCGATTGGGCGCTCTTCAGCTTGTGCGCGCTCAATGCCAAACTTCATGCCGTTGGAAGTGCCAAGGTCCAGATAGACTACGGATGCCTCCGCTAGCGCTCCCCAGACGAGACCGGCTTCGATTCCGAGTTTCCGGTCCGCGGTAATGTTATCATCCAGCACGCCTGGCTGGGTATAAAGAAGATGGCTCGCAATCGGTGCTTCGCCCCGCGTCAGACAATCACGCAGACAGGCCCGAGCATAACGCACATTACGCTCAATCATCTTCGGATCCGGCGAACCGTACGGGCTTTCAACTAAGACGCGCCTCATCATACTTGCCTCCTATTCTCACATACCTCTGAATAAAAAAGCTGTCATCAGCTTACCCTCTTCCCGATAAAAATAAAAGCGTAAAGACACCCGGGATGGTTTTTGTTTTGTTAAAAATGAATTGGTTGCGGGCAGGTTGTTTCTTCGGAACATTCCCCCAAAATAAGACGAGCCCGTTCTCCACAGCTGCCTCGCGGAGACGAATCTACAAATTACCGAGCCGAGCGACAGGAAAGCCGGAACTGGAGCTTTGCGTAATTCCGGAAGGTTTCCGGAAGCGAGCGAGTTTAATTTGTATGAGTTGGAGCGCCAGTAGCGAGGAAGAATGGCAAGTGGCTTATTCTGTTTCCGCAGAGCAATCCGGTCGAGAGCCGAATATTCAATAATCAAAAACACCCCTTACGGGGTGTTTTTGCACTGGACTACCAGTTGCCACGAGACTCACCACGAGGGGCACGGGCCTCCATCGGACGAGCTTCGTTGACTGTGATTTTGCGACCATCGAGGTCCTTGCCATTGAACATTTCAATCGCTTTGGTAGCCTCATCGTCGTTTGCCATTTCCACGAAGCCGAAGCCACGGGAACGGCCGGACATTTTATCCGTAATCACAGTAGCAGATTCAACCTGACCAGCCGCTGAGAAAGCATTTTTCAAGCTCTCGTCATTGGTCGCCCAAGCTAAATTGCCTACATATAATTTTTTAGCCATTAAATTTTATCTAAATTCAGATGTTATCGTTGTAAGACTGACTCGACCTTCCTTATTTGTGAACACTTACAATGTTGATAAATTTATATTAGGTACGGGGAAAAGTCAATACTAGACTACTTCAGCTTGTTCTGAAGATTTCGCTGATACAAAAGCGGCCGCCAAAGCAATAGTCCAACCAAAACCAACTTGAATCAGCAGGTGCCGGGTTCGTTTTTCCGTCTCTCGTAGTGAACGTCCGGCGATTACATATCCGGAACGGCTATTTTTTAAATCCGTAAACGCCTGCACCACTATCGCCACTCGCACCTCTCCTTCCGGCTGCCAGGTTACTTGGTGCTGGCCATTTTCTTTTGCGTAATCCAGAACTCCCGGGGGCACTGAAGGAGTCTCACCATCTAGGATGGCCGAAGAAAAAAGTGGCTTGCCAGAGTCATCAGTTATGATAATGAAAGTTGCCAGACTTTTTTTCAAATCAACTTTATTTTGCGGTAAGTTTACCTGCTGGCCGTTGATTAGTGGCTGAACCAGATCCTCCACAATTTGGATCTGAGGATCGTTAGCGGAAGAACGATAGTTCTGCTGTACCGAAAGATACACTAGACCGGACATGATCGTGATCACTACCGCTAGTGGCACCCAGTTTTTCAAAAAATTATTATTCATCTTGATTGAGTATACTGCCACCATGCCAAATAAAAAAGTCCAGTTTATTACTGGACTGCAAAATTTGGCTCAACGAACATGCCACAAGACGCTTTAACGTCTGGTCCAACCCGAGTGATCTTCTTAATCTTTGAGAACGGCAGGTACATCTGCATCAGTCTTGCCCGGTGATCAATAACCTCTTCCGGTGTTTCACTCCCGTATTTCGGACTGTACGGATTGTAACGAACGATGGCAATGTCCACGCGGACACCCGAGTTTCGAATCTCATGACAAAGCATCACTACGTCTTCTTCGCTATCATTCTCGCCAGCGATAAAAGCCCAATGAAGCTTGATAATCTTTTTGGTATTCTCCTGATAAACTCGCAACATTGCCAACGCGTCCCGGAAAGGCATCGCCTTCGGCAGCCACTTTTTCCGAAAATTCTCACGAATGCTGTAGATGGAGTAGTAGATTTCTGGGTGAATTACGGGGAAAATTTTACTCAGTGATTCCCCGGCCAGCCCCGTCGGCATGATCGTGGAAACTAGGAATCTAGGAATCAGACTTCGTTTCACTGCTTCATAACCAAGCCGCTTCAATATTTCTTCGCCGTGCAGGAGAAACAGCGTATTGGCGAACGCCTCACCTCGTGCCATGAAGTTGAAATGGACAATTTCCGCCTTCGGGCAATTTTTATCATAGTGATCAAACACCGCCAACGCTTGGCTCAGATAGGAATCAGGACTCGCGTCCGTATCCGTGAACTGTTTCGTCGCCGTCAGGTGGCACATTCGACAGGCTTGCCGGCAACCGGTCTGCGAGGAGAGATAGACCGCAAAATAGCGTGAATCACGCCGCACGTATCTCGCCTCAAAAACTCCCGGCGAACCAGCAGGAAAAATAAAATTAACGGAAGCGTCTTCCGCGCTTTTTAAAACTGTAATTTCCACGGGGCCCCCTTTTATAAAGTCAAAAAACTAAAAACAGTTTAGCAGGTTTTAACCCCGGCGAAAACGCTTGCGGGGCTGACTAGGACGAAAAGACTTGCCATGAGCACTGCCGAATGGCTTGCCCTGACCACTGCCGCCGAAGGGTCGGGCGCTTCCGGATCGGCTTGGCGCACTAGATCGGCCAAAACTTGGCCGACGATTACCGGAACCATAACGACGCGGCTCTTCATCCGGTGCGATGAATTTCATCGGCCTCGCTGGAGGAAGCTCAGGAATCTTAGAAACCGGCAAGCTTTTTCTGACTAATCTTTCAATATCGCGTAATTCCCGGCGCTGATCCGGAGTGACAAAGGAAATAGCGTGACCACCAGCTCCGGCGCGGGCAGTGCGGCCAATGCGATGCACATAATCCTCGGTGTTCGTTGGTAGGTCAAAATTGAGCACCAGTTCGATACCGGTGACATCAATACCGCGGGACGCGATATCGGTCGCGATTAATACCCGGTAGATTCCGGATTTAAATCCCTCAAGCGCGTCACGTCGCTGGCCTAACGAGCGGTTGGAATGAAGCTCGGCGGCGGTGTGTCCCATATCGCGAATCGCACGCGTAAGTTTTTTAGCGCCGAATTTCGTCCTCGTGAAAATCAACGTAGTGCCGACATACTGTTGCAGTAATTTTTCTACCAGTCGAATCTTAGATTCTTTCGGAATGACAAAAATTTCTTGCGTGACTCGCTCAGCGGTTGTGCCGGCAGGCGCGACTTCGATACGAATTGGTAGCTTCATATGCGCGGTAGCCATTTTCATAATTTCTGAGGGCATAGTCGCAGAAAAAAGCATCGTTTGGCGTTCTTTTGGTAACGCGGAAAAAATCTTCTGGATCTGTGGAGCGAACCCCATGTCCAACATGCGATCGGCTTCGTCCAAGACCACGATCTGTATTTTATCTAAGCGGACAGTCTTCTGCTGAAGATGGTCGTTGAGACGGCCGGGCGTGGCAACAATTATATGCGGATCACGACGAATGGCGTTCAGCTGGCCACCCATTCCCATACCGCCAATCAAGACTGCAGTGCGGAGTCCTAAGCTATCGCCAACACGGCGCAAGGCTTCATCTACCTGCAAAGCCAGCTCGCGAGTTGGCAAAACTACCAGTCCCCGACCCTTAACCTGATTTAAACGCTGAATCATCGGCAAGCCGAAGGCCAAAGTTTTACCGGTCCCAGTCTGGGCAATACCAACTACATCTTTACCTTCCATCGCGACTGGAATCGCCTGCTGTTGGATCGGAGTCGGAACTTTGTAACCTAATTTAGCCAGAACCTCTAAGAGATTGGGCGCGATACCTAAACCGGAAAATCCTTGGTAAGAGGTGCTCTGATTCATACTATTGTCTGCATTATACCACTGTTAGAGCGCCCTGGCAACTAGACCAATAACGTAAATGCCAATGCTGTTAAAAACAAAAGAGACGAGCATGAAAAAAGAAGTTCGGATTTTCGCGAAACCAAGGAGGGTAATTCCAAGCTCATCCGGCAATGGCGAAGCAATAATGAGGCCGCCAACAA
>CAYSNI010000066.1:0-7811 GCA_964432465.1 uncultured Candidatus Saccharibacteria bacterium | reverse complement strand
AGAAATAAATCTGAAAACAACTACCGCAAGTATACCTTATTTATGTTCATTTTGTCAAGTGATTAAGCCCAATGCCACATATTTTTGTGGTACCGGGTATTGACAAATACGCTTAAACATGCTATATTTGTCTAGTACTTTACCAGTTGAAAATCTTGTTGAGGAGAAGGATTATGCGGAATTTCTTGAGCTTCGCGGTTCTGGTCATAATCGCCCTGTCGGCGATCGGCTGCGCGTCCCGAAACACCCTGGAGATCGTCAACGAGTCGCAGTACGATCTCACCTTCACGCAGAACGGGAAGTCGTTGGAGTGGAAATTCCCCTCCTCTGCCTCTCCTTCGCCGGACGAGCAGAGCACGGCTTCGAAGGACAGGAAGATGAAGAAATTCGAGGTCAGGGACCGACTGAGGCCCGGGGAGAGCGCCGTCGTCAGCGTGATGCGCGATTCAATGTTCGTGACCAAGGCTTGGAACGGCAAGGAGTTCGTGGGCACGACGACCTTCCGCAAGGACGGCGTCATCGACCAGTACTCCGACTACGGGTATTCCAGTGGCTATTACAATCGGCGGGAATATCCAGAAGCCTGGATCATTCGGAGCCACGATTTCGGATCTGATAGCGGTGGTAACGGCATCTTCGGCCGCAATCCCGTCATCGACGTCCGAAAATTCTTCCGTTAGCAGTTCACGACCCGCTCAGCAATGAGCGGGTTTTTATTTCCGTAATTCTAGATTCTAAATTCTAGATTCTATATACTATTCTCATGTCGGGACATAATAAATACAGTCAGATCAAAGATCGGAAAGGTGCGCAAGACGCAAAAAAGAGCGCTGTCTACACAAAGATGCTCACATTAGTTGCGGTAGCCGCGAAACAGAATCCTAACCCAGATAATAATCCCCGCCTCCGAGCCGCCATTGAACGAGCCAAAGAAGCGAAGGTCTCTTTGGATAATATCGAACGCGCCGTCAGCAAAGCTTCGGAAACGAAGAATTTAGAAGAAGTTTTGATTGAGGGCTACGGACCGGAAGGCGTTGGAATGCTGATTGAAGGGATTACGGACAATACTAACCGAACTACCTCGGAGCTTCGTCACCTCTTGGATGCGAACGGCGCTAAAATGGCCAACCAAGGCAGCGTCCAGTGGTCATTTGAAAAAGCGAATAACGCCTGGCAGGTAAAGTTCCCCCAGCCCGTATCGGAGCCGGGGAAAAAATCTCTACAGGAGTTGATTGAAAAAATTGAAGAACATCCGGACGTTCAGCGCGTAATAACTAATGCTCAATAATTTATCAATGAATATGCTTAGTTACTTCTAACGGGATGAGAATCCTCGGAATTGATCCTGGCACTTCTCGTGTAGGGTTTGGTTTAATTGAAACCGAAGGAGGACTCCGGATGCTTAAGTACGGAACTTTAGAGGCAAAAGAAAAGGACCTATCAGGGAAAATGGCTACCATGACCCGCCAGTTCCGCGCCTTATTGAAAGAAACTCGACCAGAGCTAGCCGCGATCGAACGCCTGTATTTCGCTAAAAATCAGAAAACTGCCCTAGCAGTCGCGCAGGCTCGTGGCGCTTTGCTTTCGATTCTGTTGGAAAATAATATCCAAGTAACTGAATTCAGTCCCAATGAAGTGAAAAGTCAGCTCACCGGATACGGGCTTGCCGATAAAAAAGGGGTTGCTAAAATGGTAGTAACTATACTGAAAATAGAGCTCACCGGTTATGATGACGCCAGCGACGCCCTTGCGATTGCGATTGTAGCCGCTAACCATCAAAGACTCTTGACACGAAATCTCGTATAGATATAATCCTTCTTACTGCTTACGTAGTAAAAATAAAAACATTAAAAAGGTCGCAACTAATTTTTTTGAAAATGCTGGAATTAGAACTTATCAAAAACGCCCGCAAATCCTCTGATGAAGACTCGAAGATGAGCGACGACGACAAGGAGCTTGAAAATGGCGACGTTGACGAAGAAGAAGGTATTGAGGAAAGTTTAGAGGAACTGGCAGCAGAAGAAGAAAAAGGAGCGGAAGAAACTCCGGAAGAAACCGGAAACTATTAATTGACCGCCTTTTCTGCTAAAAAACCCGAGTTGAAACTCGGGTTTTTTAGTTGTATGATATGGAAAGTATCTAGTATGCCAGGAAGTGAAAACTCGACTGCGATTACGTTCTTCTACCTGTATATATTACAAATTACCTGGTATGCGCCTACGTAACTGGAAAAGATACCTGAAATATTTAAAGCTGAGCTATATCGGCTTCAGCGCTATTGGCCTATTCATCATAGGTCTATTTTATTTGTTCCTGCTAATTAAAGACCTTCCCAGTGGTGATTTTTTAACCAATCGGCAAATTTTTCAATCAACTCGGATCTATGACCGAACTGGCGAGGTCCTGCTTTATGAAATTCATGGCGAAGAGAAGAGGACGCTCATCCCTTTTTCCGAAATACCCGAAACCACAAAACAGGCAGCAATCGCTATTGAAGATGCGAATTTCTACAATCATGGCGCGGTGGACTGGAAAGGGATCATTCGAGCGTTGGGCGTAAACGTGATTCAAGGTCGCATTTCGCAAGGCGGCTCGACGATCACGCAGCAGCTGGTAAAAAAAGCTTTCCTGACCGACGATCGCACCATCACTAGAAAAGTTAAGGAGCTCGCCCTTTCTATAAAGTTGGAAAAGCAATTTAGTAAAGATGAGATTTTAAATCTTTATCTGAACCAGATTCCTTACGGATCCAACGCTTATGGTATTGAGGCGGCGGCGAAAACTTTTTTTGGCAAAAGCGCGAAAGAACTTAATTTAGCCGAATCGGCATTACTCGCGAGCTTACCCCGCGCCCCCAGTTACTATTCTCCTTTCGGCACTCACGTTGAGGACTTGATGGCTAGAAAAAATCTCGTCTTGGAAAAAATGTTCCAATCGGGATATATAGACGAGAAACAAAAAACAACCGCGCAAAAAATTGAGTTAGTTTTTGAGCCAAATTATACCGGCATTAAAGCGCCGCACTTTGTATTGATGGTGCAAGAGTATTTGAATAATAAATATGGCGAGGACTTCGTCCGCACCTCAGGATTAAAAGTAATCACCACACTGGACTGGAATCTTCAGCAGGTTGCTGAAAAATCCGTCTCAGACGGGGCTTCACGCAATACAGAACTGTACGCCGGTCACAATGCCGCCCTAGTAGCAGAAGATGCGAACACGGGCCAGATACTCAGCTTAGTTGGCTCTAAGGATTACTTTGGCAATCCCGAACCAGAGAATTGTGCGGTTGGTGATAGTTGTAAATTTGAAGGAAACTTCAACGTCGCCACGCAAGGACTGCGACAACCGGGATCAGCCTTAAAACCGTTCGCTTATCTCTCTGCTTTTATAAAAGGATTTACTCCTGACACAATAGTATTCGATGTCCCGACTGAATTTGCCTACAACAATCCGGATTGTCCGTTAGTATTTGATATTAAAAATGAAATCCACACAATTCCGGAAAATCCCGAAGAAGAGACTCTCGATAAAGGTTGTTTCCATCCTCGTAATTTTGATGAACAGTTCCGCGGGCCGGTCACTCTTCAAAAAGCATTAGCCCAATCAATTAACGTGCCCGCGATTAAAACACTTTATTTGGCCGGTATAGATGCGATGCTACGCCTCACAAAAGATTTTGGTATCACTACTCTTACCGAAAGAAGTCGTTATGGTCTTTCTTTGGTTTTAGGTGGCGGAGAAGTGAAGTTAATTGACATTACCCATGCATATTCAGTTTTGGCACAAGAAGGAATTAAACACACCCAAACTCTAGTAATGAAAATCACGAATAATGATGGGCGTATTTTAGAAGAATACGGTGATCGACCGATAAAAGTTGCCGAGCCTCAATACGTTCAAATGATTAATAATATCCTTTCTGATCCTGACCTACGCGCGCCTCTATTTCAAAACAGTCTTGGGTTAACTATATTCCCAAACCAAGATGTGGCTTTAAAAACTGGTACTACTAATGATTATCGTGACGCCTGGGCGATGGGTTATAGCCGATCATTAGTAGTCGGTGTTTGGGCCGGAAATAATGATAATACTCCGATGCAAAAAAAGGGTAGCAGTCTTTTAGCTGCTATTCCAATTTGGAATTCGTTTATGTCGGAAGCTTTAAAAAATAGGCCGACCGAACCTTTCACGCGGCCAGATGGATTATTTACAGAGAAACCAATACTCAAAGGACAATACCTTGTAAACTACTCTGCTAACGGTCAAATTTATCCGCAGATTCATGATATTTTATATTACGTAGATCGGAACGACCCGCTTGGCCCAGCGCCAAGTCATCCGGAAGAAGATTCCCAGTTCCAAAACTGGGAAGAACCGGTTATCAACTGGGCAAAAGCGAATATTTCTAATTTTGATCAGCTGTATAACAAACCAATTCCGAATAACGCACAGCCTGAAAGTGGCAACTCCAGTCTTATTTTGAACATTTCTTCTCCGGTAAATGGCGGTTTTGTCTCTAATTCAATCCGTGTAATCGCCGATATTCAGTCAGCGGTAGCAATTAAAAAAATAGAAGTATTCTTTAATAATTTTCTCTTAGACCAAATTCTAAGTCCTGGTACTAATTATTCCTATAATAAAACTTTTAATATACAGGCAGATCTTCAAAATATTCTTCGAATGATCGTTGTTGATAATTCCGGAAATAAATCAGAGAAAGAGATTATTTTATATAGATAACCTTACGCCGAATTGATCGGCATTAAGATATAAAAATACGACTCGTCCTCTGGATGCTTAATAACTGATGGTTTATTATTTTTATTTACTGCAAAAATAAGATTTTCATGATCTACCACTTTCAGTCCATCTAGAAAGTATCGCCAATTAAAAGAAACTTCTTGAAAATGCTCCCCTTTTAATTTAATTGGAATTAGATAATTATTTTCTCCAAGATACTGGTTTGCTGAATGAACTTCGATTACTTTTTTTCCAGAATCAATTTTTATTTTTATATCATTAGTCTGCCCGGAAAAATTGCTGGCTAACTTTACCGCATTCATTAATTGTTCCTTATTTACTGTCACTTCACTATCAGTTGATTTTGGAATAATCTGCTCATAATCGGGATATTCCCCATCGATTAATCTTGAAATTAATTCCGTATCTTCATTTCGAAAAAGGATCTGATTATTATCAGTATAAATTTTAATATTTTGATTATCCGGGAATATCTTTACTACTTCACTAATCGTTCGTAAAGGAATAATCGATTTAAATCCATAAGGGAAATTACTACTAAATTGATTATTATTGATAGTTTTATGAGCTAATCGAAATGCATCGGTAGCTACAAATTTTAGCATCGTCATCTGAAAATCCATTAGTACTCCACTTATTTCCGGACGAATTTCAGAAATATGTGCCGAGCTTAAAACTTTATGAATTGATTCTTTTAAAATCCCTCCATTTACCTCTAAATAATGTTCTTCATTATTTATTTTAGGAATAATTGGAAAATCTTCCAGGTCCATACCTTGAATCTTGGCATTGTAATTATCCGTTTTGAAAACTAGATTATTTTTTTCGGTTTCAATTTGAATCCTTTCATTAGCACTATTGTTTACCAAACTGTAAAAAGTGCTGAAAGGAACTGTAATTCCACCTTCTTCTATTATTTTCGCGGATGTTAGTTTAGTAATCGCCAGATCTAAATTTGTAGCGCAAATTTTTATTTTATTATTAAAAGTTTTTAAAAAAACATTTTTTAAGATTGGTAAATTGCTATTTTCTGAAATAGCTTTCTCTACTACTGCTAATGCTTCTTTTAAATTACTTCTTAAGATAATTATTTTCATTTTTTAAATAAATTTATTTATTCACTAAAGGGATGCACTCTCTTCTGTATTTAATTCTTCTTATATACATAACTAGTAGTAGTTAATAGTGCTTGTGAATTTGTTAATAACTATCGGAAGGCTTATGGTGATTGTGTTTTTCATAGTTACTGAATGTGAATAACTGTTAATTTTTTGTTAACTTCTCCTTAATCAACATGATCTTATTATTCAAAACTGAATTCTTATTCACTTCTTGTGAGATTTTTTCAAAAGCATACATAGCGGTAGTATGGTCCCTTTTCCCCAGCTTCTCCCCAATATAAGGAAACGACATATCTAATACGTCACGAAGTAAATACATCGCTACTTGGCGTGGTTCAACTAATTCTTTTTTCCGGGATCGCCCTATCAGATCATTATGGGGAATTTCGTAAAAATCCACTATTGCCTTTAAAACTTGAACAGGCGTGGTTTTTTGTTGTAAAGGCTTCTGGGAGCTCTCCCCGACTATTTCTGAGGCTACTGCGAGCGTAATTTCTTGATTTTTTGTCTGTTGATAGAAGATTATCTTATTTAAAACTCCCTCTAACTCACGGAGATTCTTTTTAACGCTATTAGCAATCAAATCAACCACTTCTGAAGATAGCACTACCTTTTTTTCATTTAATTTTGATCGTAAAACTGCCACCCGCAACTCATAATCAGGGTAACCGATATCACAGATCATTCCTCCTTCAAAACGAGAGCGAAGCCGCTCTTCTAATGTAGGAATAAATTTAGGCGGGCGATCAGAAGAGATAATAATCTGTTTATTATTTTCATATAACGCATTAAATGTATGAAAGAACTCTTCTTCGGTACGAGTTTTACCACCGATGAATTGGATGTCATCAATAATCAACACGTCAATCAAGCGATATTTTTCTTTAATCGTTTCCATGCGTTTATTACGCATAGCCCAGATAACTTCATTGGTGAATTTTTCCGAAGGGACATATTTAACTTTTACTTTGTTCTGATAAAGATTTTTTATTTCGTTACCGATTGCTTGGATGAGGTGAGTTTTCCCTACACCCACACCACCGTGAATAAATAATGGATTATATTTCTTCCCGATTTCTTTAATAATTGCCTGGGTCGCGGCATAAGCCATTTCATTTGAAGAACCAACCACGAAAGAAGTTAATGAATAGCGAGGATTAAGATTTGTCTCCGGATCTATTCTCATTTCTGAAAATATTGGTTGATCCGGGGTAAGAACTTTTCGCACTTTCGATTCCGCCAGTTTAGGAGCTAGATCAGGATTGGTATGAACGATAAAATCTAGTTTTTTGGTGGTGTCATCAATATTTCTTAAGGCGCCAAGAATTATTTTGTAATATTTATTCTCCACCCACTCTTTAGCAAAATTATTCGGAAGCGCGATCAATGCCGCGCCATCTTTTTTATCTACCAAATGACTATTTTTTAACCACGTAACAAAATTCGGCCGCGTCACTTGTAATTCTATTTCCGCTAGAGCGCTTTGCCAGAGTTCTTTTAAGTCCATCCGATTAATATAAATTCATTTTAGAGTTATTTCACCATCCGTCAAAGAAAAATTTTCAACAACCTGTTAATTATATGTGGATAAGTATTTTTTCACAACAAAATCTTTCTAAATTGATCCCGTTAGAGACAGACCTGCCTGTCCGGTAGGCAGGCCTGCCTGTCCGGTAGGCAGGCCGCCCTAGGCGGTCGTCGCTCGGCCGTCCGATAACGGCATCTAATTAATTCTAGACTGTTTTTGATTGAATTGGCACTCATAATTTGGGTGTCTCTAACGGGATTGACCAGGTAAGTAGAAACTCGACTTAATTTTTCGACTTGCCATTGAAAAATGCAAAGGAAGATTCTCAATAACGCTTTGATTATGCAGTTAAACCCGCTATGATTTGAGTCGAAAAATTGAAATCCCGATGGGATTTG
>CAYSNI010000065.1:0-21232 GCA_964432465.1 uncultured Candidatus Saccharibacteria bacterium | reverse complement strand
GCGGCTATTTTCTCGTAGGGCGTTGTCTTCGGGCTTGGGAGAGAGCTCTATCCCTTCGCCCTCAATCCTAGCCCTCCAAGAAAATAGCTCGCATCGCGTTCGGGAGTTTATGTGAATATAGGAGGCTATTGGGGGTCGGGGGAAATTTGGTCCGGTGTGTATACTGCGGTACGTTTGAGCGCTGGGAGAAGGCAATTAAGGAGTGGTAGGTTCCGCTCGCTACCTCCTCTTTTTTCTCGGCAGTAGGCCTCTTACTTCGTCCCGCTTTGCGGGATTCGCCTAGCTCATCAAATACCCGTTTATGAGCCAGTCGGGTATTTGCCGTAAGGAGCTCGGCTCACCAGGCTTCGTAAGAGTATTGTTATTGCATACTGCCTACAGAAAAAATAGGAAGTAGCTCGCTTAGGTTGTTAAGGGTGGTAAGTCGCTTTAGTGAATAGCCAGAATAATTTTTCTTGCTTTCCGCCAGATCATGGCGTTGGTGATTAGTTGAGTGAAAAGCGTGGAGATAGCCGCCCCTTCGATGCCGAGCGGCGGAATTAATAGAGCGTTAAAGACCACGTTTCCTAGAATCGCGGCGATAGAGAATTTTATAAATTCTCTATGATGATCATAAGCAAAGATCGCGTTACCAATAAGTGTGGCAGGGTACACAATGATTACTGTGAGAATCAGGATCCGAAAGGATGTTGCCGCCGGTAGATAGGCTGATCCAAAGAGCGTGGTGATGATCGGTACGGCAAGGATAAATCCGAGTATCATTACTGGCACTGCTACAATGAGAACTATTCTAGTGTATTTTTTAAGCAGAAGCCTAAGCGCCGTCGGATCACTTTTGGCGAGGCGGGACATTACCGGGAACACACTACTCGCGAGTAATGCCGGCAATACATAAAGAAGTTGTATTGGTTTTTGAGCGGCGGAATAGAATCCCACCCATTCCGGTGGTACTAACCAACCGAGCATGACGATGTCCGTATTGAGCATTACTACGCCCATGAGGCCCATTAGGCCGAATGGCCAGGCGGTAGTAACTATCGGCTTGATCAAAGAGAAAGTGAAGTTTTTGAGGAGGCCACTGAAGTGCTTTCTCAAAGCAAAGAAAATAGCGACTAATCCCAAGCCACTACCGAGCGCGTAGGCAATCGCGAGTGATTGACTGGTCGGGCTTATTGATAAGAGAGTAAATCCAAGAATGACGATTGCCAAGTTTGTGAAGATGTTGATTCCGGCCTCAATCTCCATTTTCTCCATCGCCCTACTCAGCGCCGATCCAAGATCTCGCAATGTGTCAAAAGCGAACACGAATATAATGATTGGAATAAGACCTGCCGCTTCTTTGATGTTGCTAAGGTATGGAGCGGCAATGGCGACGCCAATTATAAAAATAATTAAGAGAAAAAGTTTGATAAAAAGAGCAGTAGATAGGTAGCGATTTTTCAAATTCGGGTTTCGGGAAGCTTCTTTAGTGATCAGCGCGTTAATACCGATGTCGGAAAAAATAGTTAGAAACGCGGCGATGCCAATGGCATAGGAAAACGCTCCCCAGCTACTCGCGCCTAAAATGCGAGCTGAATAGATGACAATAATGGCTCGAAGAAGTCGACTACCGATCTGGCCGGCAAAAAGCCAAAACGTGTTTTTGGCGATGGTTTGTTCGGTAGTTCGATTATTTAAGAGCCAGCCCAAGATTTTCTTTCCCATTTAGGAGTGCGAGGCAAATAAATATTTTACCGTTCGCAGCAGAATTAAGAAATCTAAGGCCAGCGAGCGATTTTTCAGATAGTACATATCGTACTGAAGTTTTTCGTAGGAATCCTCAACGGAAGCGCCATATTTGTAGTTGATCTGGGCCCAGCCGGTGATTCCCGGGCGCACTAAAAGACGCAGCTCAAAATAAGGCACGTCTTTTTTTAATTGCGTGACAAACTCCGGACGTTCCGGCCTAGGACCGACAAACGAAAGATCGCCGGTGATTATATTGAGAAGTTGAGGGAGTTCGTCAAGATGTGTGCGGCGGAGAATTTTTCCGATCGCAGTAACTCTGGCGTCTTTAGTGCCAGCCGACCATTGTGGACCGTCTTTTTCAGCGTCTATCCGCATGGTTCGAAATTTCAATATTTTAAATCCTCTTTCTCCCTCGCCGGCACGGGTTTGCTTGTAGATAATCGGTCCCGGCGAGGAGATGGCGATTAGCAAGGCAATGATAATTATTAAGGGGAGAAGAATAATGCCGATTGTGATTGCTAAAAATATTTCAATCGGCTTTTTAAAAAATTCGTATATTTTATGGCTTTTGGCAATATTTTCCAGAAACCAGACTTCCTCGAGTTCTGCGAGGGGCAGTTTTTTAAAAACTTTTTCATACAACTCTGAAAGATCCAGCACCTCTATGCCGAGGATAATATTTTTATAGATCAGCCTCGCCGCTTTAGAATTTTTCTTAATATGCGCCGGTACGACAATAACGTTGATTTTATTATCAATAATGATTTGAGAAAGGTGATCTAGTTCTTTATCTTGCAAGCCTTCTTTCATCCAGAAATTTACTTCGTAGCCCAGCTGAGGGTTTTGCTGTATATGCCCCACCACCTCCTCCACTGTTTTGTTATAGCCAACCATTAAAATTTTATTTGGCGGTGAGCCGGCGCTAAGAATTGTGTTGAAAATTGTGCGCCAGAGATACGCGGCTAGACCATAGATGGCCATGAAGGCAAACATGTTCGCGCGGGGCGAGATCCCGAAAACCGGTACGAAATAAAAAAGTAACGTCGCAATTATGCCATTAATGACTACTAAAGAAAGCAGGCTTCGGGCGAAATCAACATCATTTTTAAGCGAGCGTAGGTCGTAGAGTCCGCCGATGTATAGAGTCACTAGCCAGATGAGGAAAACCACCGTGAACGGCCATAAGTGGAGATCCCAAATTTCTCCGGATAAGCCTTGGTAACGCAAAAAAAGGGTGATAGTTAGGGATGCGTAGAGGACGAGAACGTCGCCCAATATCAAAACTAGCTGCTTTAGCTTGACAGTTAAGGTCATGTTGCCTTTATAATAAGGAAAGTATGGATGATAGTCAAAAGAAAGATAAGGACATTTTTTTACCCGGCGCGATCGTAATCGCGGCTCTTTTGATTGCCGGCGCCCTTGTATATACAACTGGATCGGAGGCGGTTAATCCTCCTCTCGCACAGGTGTTGCCGAACAGCCAAAATCTCATGGACGATGACGTTATTTTAGGTAGCTCTGATGCCTCGGTTGCGGTGGTGGAGTTCGGCGACTATCAGTGTCCTTTTTGCGCGCGTTTTTTCCAGCAAGTTGAGCCGCGGCTTCGTGAGGAATATATAAAGACCGGGAAGGTAAAAATGATTTATCGTGACTTCGCTTTTCTTGGACCGGAATCACAAGGCGCGGCTCTGGCTTCTCAATGCGCTGCTGACCAAGGAAAGTTTTGGGCCTATCATGACGAGCTTTATCAGGTTGAGATTGCTGACGGTAGGGAGAATAATGGTAATCTTTCAAGCGCTCTTTTCAAATCTATTGCTTCTAAGCTTGGGCTTGAAGCTAAAGCGTTCGATTCTTGTATGACGTCTGAAAAATATCGCGCTGAGATAGAAAAGGATTATAACGATGGCGTTGCGGCGGGCGTGCAAGGCACTCCGGCTACATTTGTTAACAGCAAGCTAATTTCCGGCGCGGTGTCTTATGAGTCTTTTAAGGCTGAGATTGAGGCCGCTCTTCGTAGTGCCCGTTAAATATTTCCTGTGTTAAAAATACCAAAGGAGATAAATCAAATAGCCAAAAAGCTGGCTCAGTCCGGCTTTGAGGCATATCTTGTCGGCGGATGCCTGCGGGATCTTTTGCTGGGTCGCGAACCAAAGGATTGGGATTTAACTACTAACGCAACTCCGAAGGAAATTCAAAAGCTTTTTCCTGACAGTGTTTATGAAAATCGATTCGGTACTGTCGGGGTAAAAACGGACAGCGAAGACGTAGCTTTGAAAATTGTGGAAGTGACTACTTTTCGCGTGGACGGTCCTTACACTGATAAGCGTCATCCGGACGTGGTGCGATTCGCGCGCACGGTAGGTGACGATCTATCTCGGCGTGATTTTACCGTGAACGCTATGGCGTTAAATTTAAGTCCAGCATCAAAAGATAGTGATCAGGAGCTAGTGGATCCGTTTAGTGGCCAGATGGATTTGAAGAACAAGATTATCCGGGCAGTTGGTAATCCCGAGAAGCGTTTTCAAGAGGATGCCTTACGTGTAATGCGGGCGATTCGCTTTGCCGCCCAGCTGGATTTTACGATTGAGAAAAAAACTTGGGACGCATTGGTTCAAGAACATGGCTTGATTGAATTTGTGGCCAAAGAAAGAACTAGAGATGAGTTTCAAAAATTGTTAGTTACTTCTAATGCTCAGGAAGGGGTACGCGACCTACAAAGATCCGGCCTTCTAAAAATTATCATTCCGGAATTGGAAGAAGGCGTGGGAATGGAGCAGAATTTGCACCACATTTACACTGTGTTTGAGCATAACGTTCGCTCTCTTGAATACGCGGTTAAAAATAATTTTTCTTTGCACCTGCGGGTCGCCTCTCTTTTACATGATATTGGTAAATCAAGAGTCCGCCAATGGAAAAACGATCTGCGGGGTGGAAAGATTAATAAAGGGAAACGAGGTGATTGGACTTTTTATCAGCACCAGCACGTGGGAGAAAGAATGACTTTAGAGGCATTAGACCGTTTGCATTTTCCAAAAGAGATGACCGAGAGGATAGCGCTTTTAGTCAAAGAGCATATGTTTGTTTACGATCCAGAAATAGTTACCTTGAAAGGAGTTCGCCGATTAGTCAGTCGGGTGGGTATTGAAAATATGAACGATCTGATGAAGCTTCGCGAAGCCGATCGCATCGGATCCGGAGTGGCCAAAGCTCAACCGTATCGTCTGCGCTATCTTCAGGCTATGGTGGAAAAAGTTGAGCAAGATCCGATCAGCCCGAAAATGCTGAAAGTTAATGGTAGCGATATTATGCGTGAGTTAGAAATAGAGCCCGGTCCGAAAATTGGCGCTGTGCTAAGCGTATTACTTGAAGACGTATTGGATGACCCTAAGCGAAACAATAAAGACTACCTTTTAAAGCGGGCGAGCGAATTAAATAAGTTTTCGGAGAAAGAACTCAGGTCCCTTTCTTCTCAAGCGAAAGATTCGGCCAGCGAGGCACAGGAAAGAATTGACGCTGAGCTAAAGAAGAAGTACTTTGTGAAGTAGTCTACTTTGATGAAGCTTGCTTGTTCGAAGCAATTTCAGCGAAGGCTGACTCGCAGAGTCTAGGGAGCCTTAGTTATTTCGTAATTTTTTGCCG
This sequence comes from uncultured Candidatus Saccharibacteria bacterium, assembly GCA_964432465.1. Classification (GTDB taxonomy): domain Bacteria; phylum Patescibacteriota; class Minisyncoccia; order UBA6257; family WO2-44-18; genus JAHFLQ01. Next base: position 15,865 of record CAYSNI010000065.1, on the reverse strand, counting down.
GGGCGTAGTATATCGGCAGTACACACGCTTCGGGTGCGTGAAGGCTGGGTTCGATTCCCAGCGCCCCGACAAAAAATTGGGAAATTCCAGCTTCGATTATCGGGTTCCGGACAATTGATTTTTAGACCTTTTTGTTGTAAGATTTTTGCGTTATTTGAAAATCGAATAGGAGGTTGCTGATGTCTAGGATGGTGGCGCTGGTATTCACTCTTGGACTAGCGGGAATGATTTTGTTGCTGATAAGTAAAAGGATCCGGGAAAAAGTTGCTAATTGGTTCGCTCAGGATTATTCAATCGCGATTTTGGCCGTACTTTTTCTTGTGCCGTACAGCTTAATCAATGTTCTCGCATCCTTGGGTGCTTCTGGAAAAACTAACTACCTGAATGATTTTTTATGGGTGGTCGGGTACTTTATCCTACCGACTGTGTTCCTTTACCTAACTGGAAGGGTCGGAGTTAAAAACGGCTCGCTCGTCTTGGCTCATCTCGCGCTGGTGGCGTTGCTGTGGCTCCCGATTGAGCTTGGCCTGGTGCAAAAAGGCATTCAGTTCGGCGAGAAGGGATTTAAATATCCTTTAGTTGCCTTTAGCGCGATTGTCTACGCGATGATTGCGTTCACAGGTTGGCGTCGCTTTGATATCGGCTGTGACTGGAAAACAAAGAAGCGGGATTGGCTTTGGGCGGCCGGCGTTTATCTGGCCTTCTATCTGGTTATTCTACCACCGGCCTGGTTTGCGGGTTTTGTGGAGCACTTTGGAGTGAACTACAAGATTCTTAAAGAGCAGACTGGTTTCTGGTCCACGTTGCCGACCTGGCTGTTTGTGACGGTCGCTTATCTGACTTTGGCTACGGGAATGTTTTTCGCTCCCGGCTTTGCCGAAGAGCTGATATTTCGAGGCCTGATTCAGAACCGGCTGTCCATGAAGTTCGGTAATGTGCTTGGCTTGTTGATGGCTTCGGCTATTTTCGGCTTTGCGCATATTAACAATAAGGTCGGCCAGTTCGGTGTGCCAAACTGGCACTATGTCGGCTTCGCTGCTGTGGCCGGACTTGGGTATGGGCTTGTTTATATAAAAACTAAGTCGTTAGTAGTTCCAGCTGTCCTACACTCGCTAGTAGATACAACTTGGCTCGTCTTCTTCAAGGAAGGTGGCAGAGGATGATCCCGCATAAGAAGTCTTTCATCCTTGAAGTTTTGTCATTCTTTTCTCTGCTGATGCTAGCAATCTGGATTTGTCCTCGAGGCTTATCCTGGAGGTTAGGAGTCGGCTTATTGGGACTCATTTGGATTGCTACCAGTATTCGGATTCGTAAAGACACATGGGAAGACCTCGGTTTCGGCCAGGGTCAGAAAAGTTTCTGGCTGTTTACCCTCGCCTGCTTCGGAGGACTTTTTCTTTTGGCATGGATTCTCAATCCGGAGGTGTTCGCCAAGGAAGCGCTTTGGAGCAACATGGCGAAAAAACTCGGATATCCGACCTGGGCGATTATCCAACAGTTCCTTCTCCAGAGTTATCTCGCCAATCGGATCGCGAAATGTGTTGATGGTACTTGGAAGGCGGCCTTCATCACCGGGATTTTGTTCGCGATTGTGCATCTGCCGAACCCGCTCCTTGTGCTTACGACATTGATTCTCGGCGTCGGAACGTCTTACTTCTTTCTCCGATATCGTAATATTTATGCCATCGCTTTCGCTCACGGCTTGCTTGGAACGGCAGTTAAGTATCTCCTGGCTCAAGATCTTCTGCATCACGGGATGCGAGTTGGGCCGGGATTCTGGAACTAGCCTTCTTAATCTTCCAAAATCTCCGTTTAAACGGAGATTTTTTATATATTGACCTTATGTACTATAATAAAGGGGATGATCCCGTTAGAAGTGGCTGCCCAACTCGGCCGTCCATCTTACGCCGGATACTTTCAAATAAATCTATGATTATAAATCTTACGTCGCAGAATCGGTCCCACTTCTAACGGGATGAAATGGTTAAACTGGGTACTGTTTAGCTTGGGTATTTGGATAGCTGTTTCTCCATGGATTTTAGGCTATTGGAGAATTACGCCGGCGCTTTGGAATCAGGTCGTCGTCGGTGTTTTAGTGACTCTGATCGCTCTTTGGATGATTGTGATCGGAGGAGACAAAACTAACAATTCATAAAAAAATGATCAAAATTTACAGCACGCCTACTTGCGTATATTGCAAAATGGCAAAAGAATTTTTTAAAAAAAATAATCTTGAGTATTCGGAGGCGAATGTAGCGGAAGATCAGGTTGCTCGAGAGGAGATGGTCAATAAATCGCACCAACTTGGAGTGCCGGTGATTGATGTGGATGGCAAGATTTTGGTAGGCTTTAACGAAGGAGAGCTTCGAAAGGCGTTGGGAATTTAGTCCCTGAATAATTTATATGTACGACCTAGTTATTATTGGCGGCGGTCCCGCGGGGGTCGCTGCTGGTGTTTATGCGGCCAGGAAGAAAATTAAAACCGTTTTGATAACGGAGAGTTTTGGTGGCGCGTCGCTCGTTTCTTCTGATATCCAGAATTGGATCGGCACCAAATCTATTTCCGGATTGGAGCTCGCTAAGAATTTTGAAGAGCATCTTCGCGCGCAAGAAGACATGGAGATTCACAGCTCAGATCTTGCGGAAAAAGTGGAGAATGCGGGAGGCGGCTGGAAGGTTTTTACAAAAGAAGGAAAAGTTTTTGAAACGAAAACTATTTTGGTTACCACGGGAAGCGTTCGGAAAAAGTTAGGCATACCGGGCGAGCAAGAATTTGACGGCAAAGGAGTGGTCTACTGCTCTACCTGTGATGCGCCGATTTTTAAAGATAAGTCTGTGGCGGTGATCGGAGGTGGTAACGCCGGCTTAGAGGCGGTCGTGGATCTTCTGCCTTATGCCAACAACGTGCACCTTCTCGAATACAATGACACTCTTAAGGGCGATCCACTCACTCAGGATAAAATAAAGAAAAATCCGAAGGTAACTATTCTTACTAACGCGAAAACAATTGAGATTGCGGGTGATAAATTTGTAACCGGGCTGATATATGAAGATCGGAAATCAGGAGAGAAAAAAGAGATTAAGCTGGCGGGGGTGTTTGTAGAAATTGGGGCTTATGCCAATGTCGGATTCCTTAAAGATCTAGTGCGATTAAATAATTTAGGTGAAATTGTAGTAGATCATAAAACCCAGCAAACTTCTCAGCCGGGAATTTGGGCTGCCGGCGATGCTTCTGACGTTCTATATAAACAAAATAATATTTCCGCCGGCGACGCGGTTAAGGCGGTTTTGAATATCGTTGATTACTTAAATAAATCTTAAATGTCCACAATAGAAGAAATCAGGAAGTTCTTTCATGGTGACGCGCAGGACGATACTGCAACCCGACAGAAGTATAGTCGGGACGCGAGCTTATTTGAAATTACTCCGAAAGCAGTAGTTTTCCCTAAGGACGAGGAGGATATTAAAAATCTGGTGAAGTTTGCCAGCGCGAATCCGGGCGTCTCTCTTACTGCCCGCTCCGGCGGCACGGACATGACTGGCGGCCCACTGACAGAATCTCTGGTAGTGGAGTTTGATAAATATTTTAATCAGGTTAAAGAAGTAGGTGAAGGTTACGCGATTACGCAACCCGGCGTGTATTATCGTGATTTTGAAAAAGAAACAATTAAGTCTAACCAGATAATGCCGTCCTATCCGGCTTCTAGAGAAATTTGCGCCATTGGTGGAATGATCGCTAACGACTCCGGCGGCGAGAAGTCGCTGGTATATGGAAAAACGCACGACTACGTTCAGGAGTTAAAAGTGGTTTTGTCGGATGGAAATGAGTATCGAGTCAGAAAGTTGAATAAAACTGAACTGAATACAAAAAAGCGACAAGAAAATTTTGAGGGAGAGATTTATCGCAAGGTTTACGATCTGGTAAATGATAACGAGAAGTTAATCAAAGAATCTAAGCCGCAGGTTTCAAAAAACTCCAGCGGGTACAATATCTGGGACGTCTGGGACGGGGAGAATTTTGATCTGACAAAGCTGATTGTCGGCTCCCAGGGGACGCTTGGCTTGGTCACGGAAGCGAAATTTAAATTGGTACCCAGGAAGAACTACTCGGGCACGGTAGTAGTTTTTCTAAAGGACATTTCTATATTAGGAAAATTGGTCAATGCGGTACTGCCTTTTAAGCCTGACAGCTTTGAGTCTTTTGATGACGCTACTCTCAAACTAGCCTTAAAGTTCTTTCCGGGATTTCTGAAACAGATGGGCGCGAAAAATCTCTTCTCGCTAGGACTGAGTTTTTTACCGGAAGTCTGGACGATTCTGACCTATGGAATGCCGAAGTTGGTTTGTCTGATTGAATTTGAAGAAGATAGTCAGGAAGAAGTGGATGACAAAGTAAAAATGTTAAATGAAAAATTAAAGACTTTTCCGGTCAAAACAAAAATCGCTTCTACTGAGCAGGAGGCGAAGAAATACTGGCTGATTCGTCGGGAGAGTTTTAACCTGCTTCGTCATAAAGTTGCCGGTAAGCAGACTGCGCCGTTTATTGATGACTTGATCGTGAAGCCGGAATTTTTACCGGAGTTTTTGCCTAAACTTCACGCGATTACCGATAAGTATAAGCTTCTGAACACGATTGCCGGTCATGTGGGCGACGGTAACTTTCATATCATTCCTCTGATGGTGCTTTCTAACGAAGAGGACCGGAAGAAAATTCCCGCTTGTATGGACGAAGTAATCAATCTTGTTTTGGAATATAAAGGCTCAATCACGGCAGAGCACAACGACGGACTGATCCGGAGTCCTTATATTTTAAAAATGTTCGGCGCGGAAGTTTATAAACTTTTTGAGGAAGTGAAAAATATTTTTGATCCTAAGAACATCTTTAATCCCGGCAAGAAAGTTGGCGCTAATCTTGAGTATGCCTTCCGGCATATGAAGCGCGGATAGTCGTGAGGGATGAAAATTTCGGTAATCATAAAAGCTGGAGCGAGAGAAGAGAAGATTGAGAAAATTTCTGAAACAGAATTCAAAATTAGCGTCAGGGAGCCGGCGAAAGAAGGAAGAGCGAATTGGGGGATAGAGCGGGTAGTGGCGAAATATTTCAATGTCGCGCCGTCTAGGGTGAGAATAATCTCCGGCCAGACAGCGAAAAGAAAGATTATTGAAGTTCTCTAGTCGTCTTGGTAGACTGGTGGGCATTATCTCAATGCTCAAGCAAAAGCTGTTAATTGCTCTGATCACCGTTGGTTTTGTCGGTGGTGGTTTTTATTCTTTGGCCTTAAACAAAGCTAAGGAGGCGTCGCTATTTGAAATGAAGATTGAGAAGGTAAAGATAGCGACTATTAAGCCTAAGGCGATTGAAAAGTCTCCAGCGCCGAAGGTTGCCAAGGAGCCGCCGATACCACAGGCCGCTCCTAGGACAGCATCGGTGATTGAGGCGATCGCGCCGAAAGCCGAAGTGCCGGTTCTGCCTCAGCAGAATGCTCCGGCTCCCGATCCGGTTATTGTTCCGGAAAACGCTACCGCTGAAGCTCCGGTTGCCGAGCCTGCTCCGGTTGTTCAGCCTGCTCCGACTCCCCAGCCAGAACCCATTAGAGTTTTCATTGCGGAAATTATGTTTGACGCGGTGGGCTCGGATGAAGGTAAAGAATTCATAAAACTTTTTAATCCGACTAATTCGGATATTAATCTAGAAAATTGGTCACTGAAGAATGGCGCGACTTCTCTGGTGAAAATAGGATCTAAAAATGAGGACGCGCTTGTGATCAAGGCGCAAAGTTATTTAACGATCGGTTTTTATAATAATCCAATGGGTGAGGTAGTTCGTTCGACGCAGTTACCCAATTCAGTTGCCAATATTCGGCTTACTACAGACTTGAGTGAGTTGATGGACGAGGCTTCGTATGACGGCTCTATGTTAGATGAAGGGGTAGCCTGGCAAAGACCCAGTTAGTTTATTTTGGAACGCAGGCGTTGCCGGAGGAAAGAAGTTTCGCGGTGACGGCATCGGTAATCTGTTTGACTACGCCCGGCTCGGCGTTTTGTTCTAAGACTTCAGCGATAATCTGCTGGCTTCGTTCAAGTAGTTTCGCTTCCGGGCTTTCGGGTGAGGGTGTGTTTTTTGTTATGTACGCCTCAATTTTCAAAAGATTATCTGTTAGCTCCGTGATTAATTTTTCCCGTTTCATCGCTGGTGTCGCATAAAGTTTTTCTACTTCTTTCTTTATTTCCGAGGGAACGTAAGGACTATCGTTAACGTAGGAAAGCACTTTCTCCTTAATGTTATCAGGGGCGAAATAAAGACCGGCTCCGGCGATACTGATAATAATTGCAACTATGACTAACAGTCTAAAGAGGGCCATGTTTTTATTTTACAACATATTGGTATAATCATCTCTATGACACAAAAAATTCTTATTATTTTGATCGGGTTGGTGATTGTCGGTATTGGCGGCTACTATCTCTTGCAGAACGGGACCGAGATGAGTGATGATATGGTAATGAACACAACGACAGTGACAGATGGCAAGGTGGCGCTGATCGAAACTAATTATGGAAATTTTAAGGTGCAGTTTTACGGCGACGATGCGCCAAAGACGGTTGCGAATTTTATTAAGCTAGCTGGAGAAAAATATTATGACGGTCTTATTTTCCATCGGGTTATTGAAAAATTTATGATTCAGGGCGGCGATCCGGAATGCGTGAAGACGGGCGGACGATGCGGCACTGGCGGTCCGGGATATCGCTTTGAGGATGAGCTGAATCCAGTTACGCTTTCTTATAAAGCGGGATATAAAAAAGGCGTGATGGCAATGGCTAATTCCGGCCCTAATACCAATGGCAGTCAATTTTTCATTATGGTGGCGGATGTTCCGTTGCCGAATGCCTATACGATTTTTGGTAAAGTAATCGAAGGCCAGTCGGTGGTGGACGCGATTGGAGTGGTGGATACGGATTCTAACGACAAGCCTTTAAAACCTGTAACTATTAACAAAATTACTATTCAGAGTTAGAGTAGGTTTAGAAATTTGATATAACCGGTCGGGTTATTGCAAGGGAGATTAGTGTGAATATCGGATATTGCATCGGGCGCTCTCGATCCTGTAGCTTTTGCGGGCGCAAGTTCACAGACACCGAAGAAGAGGTTTTTGTGGAAGAGGATAGCGATGAGATAATTATTTGTCATTCGGGTGATTCAGTGCCGGATATTGTTATCTGTATTCAAGGCTGGCTGAAATCCCACCCTGGTTTCATTTTTAACTTTGAGGTGAAAAAGCTGTCTGAAGTTGAGCGGTATTTCACCTGGCCGCCGGAATTGGCCAGAGTGAGATAGGAGGTCGCTGGATGCCTGAAGAAAATTTCGTGTGTCGTGAAGGTGGGGAAGGAACTTATTTTGAATTGATCAAATCCACGTCCACGACTCGTCTTGATGAAGACCAGCCAGCTAGTGGAGCGTTAATTGACGATCGGATTCGTCAATATTTCGAGCAGAAAGGAAGGGGATAATGGATCACTATTCTGGTAAGAAAACCTCTTGTGATTTTTGCCGAACAGCTTTTGTTCGGGATCAGTCGATTCTCTACGACAAGGATCATGATCTGGCCTTTTGTATGAACAAGCCAAATCTATCGTCCCCGAGCTGCATTACGCGCTGGGTGATGGAGAGTGGACGGACATCGATGGCTCAGGCAATGACTTTCAATGGTAGTCCGATTATTCCAGAGTATGGTGGAGAGATTCTTTCCTGCTCCGGATGTGATCAAATCTTTACTTTCCGAGAGATAATTCAGGTGGATTTGGACCGGAATATAGCCCTTTGCACCGCGACTCTGGAAGATTGCGTGGATCTCTGGAAGTCCAAAATTGGACAGATGGAGGCAGTTTACCAGGTCCAGCCTTATCGGTTTCACGGCAACACATAAAGAATCCCCCGACGCATGTCGGGGGATTTATTATTTAGTCGGCCTTTCCTTTATCTTTTAGTCTTAGAATTTGGGGCTTTACGAGTTGGTCGTAGAAGTTTTTAACTTGGGCGGCGTATTCACCCAACGAGCCGTTGTTTTCTATCTTGAAATCCGCGCGCGATCCAATTTCGCTGATATTGGTTTCTGTCGGAGCGCTTTCGGTTGCTAGAAACTGGTCCCAGCTCATACTTTGCTCGCCTTCCTTAGAATTGGCAGAGGTCTGTGTCCGCTTAAAGCGTACTTCCGGTGAGGCGGTCACATAAATCAGGAAGCTGTACGGGAATTCTCGAATGAAATTTTCGTCACTTGGCCAGCGAATGCCATCGATAAATTTCAGTTCGTGGCCATCTTCACCGATCATGCTTCTCATGCCCGCGGTAATGACGTCCTCTTTGTGATAGTAAGCTCGGAGTAGTGACGCAAGCAGCTGCAGATTTGGCCGAGTGTTGGGGATCCCAAATCTCTTTAGGGTCGCAGTGAGAGGATCGGAAAATACGTAAGCCTTTTCACTGGGACTCCAAATGTTTCTTTCCAGGCATCGCAAAAACAAAGTTCGGAAGGTTTCCTTTCCGGCCCTCTTTTCTCCGACTAGCCCGATCGTGAGTTCAAACCTCATTCTAGCCTCCTATGAAAGAACAAATGTATACTATAGGAATGATTGCGGTCTTGGCAAATATTCGAAGCCTCCATAACGTCGGATCAATTTTCCGCACGGCCGATGCCGCTGGTATAGAGAAGTTGTATCTTGGTGGAATTACGCCCACGCCCATTGATCGCTTTGGTCAACTTCGCCAGCAGCTGGCGAAGGTTTCCTTAGGAGCGGAAAAAACCGTACCGTGGGCAGCGGCTAGGAATATTCTTAAGTTAATTGATCAGTTGAAAAATGACGGTTACAAAATTTGGGCGATTGAGCAGTCCAAGAAATCAGTTCCTTATTACAAGGTTAAAGTTAAAAGTTCTAAGTTGAAAGCTGCTCTGGTGGTTGGCAATGAAGTGAAGGGACTATCGCCGGCGATTCTGAAGAAATGTGATAAAATTTTAGAGATACCCATGCGAGGGAAAAAGGAATCGTTGAATGTTGCCGTCGCGTTTGGCGTTGTAACGTTCGGTCTGCTGTATACAAATAAATGAAACTGAATCAAATTTTAGCGGTTCTGATTGTGGTGGTCTTGGCTTTTTTGCTGGCCCGGTATGCTGGGTTCTGGCGAACGGTAACGACGCGTGAGCTGAAGATCGGTTCAGTGCATTTCCGAGTAGAGATTGCTGATACCCCCATTGCTCGTGCTCAAGGTCTTTCCGGTCGGGAATTTTTGGCACCAGATGAGGGGATGCTGTTCCTATTTCCTTTTGCCGGCACGCAGGCATTTTGGATGAAAGATATGAAATTTCCGATTGATATTATTTGGATTCGGGATAAAGAAGTAGTCGGGATGGTTATCGGCGCTGAGCCCCCTGAAGGTGATTCCGGTCCGGCCACTTATACATCTCCTGAAGCCGCGGATACTGTATTAGAAATTAACGCGGGGTTAACACAGAGGCTTGGAATTAAAGTTGGTGACATTATTGATTTTTAATGACTAAATGGTAATTAAATTACGCAAAGGCGAGTCGGTACTCGGCAAGCTTACGGCTTATTTAGAAAAGAACCGGGTGAACAGCGGGTTTTTTTACGGCATCGGCGGCGTGATTGGCCCGACTATCGCTTTTTATGATCTGGAGAAAAAGAAGTTTCTGAAAAAGAAGCTCCCGGGTAAGTACGAAGTACTTAATTTGACCGGCAACGTGTCGCAAGGCGATGACGGGATTGTGATTCATATGCACGCGACGCTTAGCGATAAGGCTTTCAGAGTAATTGGCGGTCACTTCTTAGACGCAAAGGTAGCCGGGGTGTTAGAGCTCAAACTTTCCCAGACCGAGATGCTGGAAAGGGCTTACGATAGTGATACTGGACTCAATCTGCTAAAATAATTCCAATGGCAAAAATTTCAATTAACGGGTTTGGTAGGATTGGCAGGTTGTTCTTCCGCCAGGCATTCGGGAAGAAAGGTTTTGATATCGTTGCCATCAACGATCTGGGTGATATTGAGAATCTGGCCTACTTATTAAAATTTGATTCAGTTTATCGTAGCTATGATAAAGAAGTAAAAGTAGAACGGGATCCGAGCGGCCTGGGTGGGACGCTGATTGTGGACGGCAAAAAAATTAAAGTTATTTCCGAAAAGGATATGACCAAGTTGCCGTGGGGAGCGATGAAGGTTGATGTGGTCGTGGAATCGACCGGCGCGTTTGAATCTTTTGAAAAAGCAGCGCCGCACGTGACTGTCGCTGGCGCAAAAAAGGTGGTGATTTCTGCTCCAGCAAAAGATGAAGAGGGGACGGCAGGAGGAAAAACAATCTTGCTCGGTATCAATGAGGATCAGTTCAAGACCTGTCAAATTTCTTCTAACGGTTCTTGTACCACCAACGCGACCTCTCCGATTGTCGCCGTTCTTCATGAGGCGCTTGGCGTTCAGAAAGCGATGTTATCCACGACTCATGCTTATACCGCGACCCAGAGCTTGACCGATTCTCCGACCAAGGGAAAAGATTTCCGGCGCGGGCGCGCGGCGGCGCAGAATATCACTCCGTCCACGACGGGTGCGGCAATTTCTGTAACTCGTGGTATTCCCGATCTCAAAGGAAAGTTTGACGGCATCGCGCTCCGCGTGCCAACGATCACCGGTTCGCTCTCCGATATCACGATGTTGATGAGCAAGAAGACTACTGTTGAAGAGGTAAATAGGATTTTGAAGGAAGCCGCCGCCTCCAAGCGTTGGAAGGGGATCCTCGGTTATTCGGAAGACCAGCTGGTTTCTAGTGATACAATCGGGATGAATTATGCGGCCCTAGTTGATTCTCAGTACACGAAAGTAGTAGACGGCGATCTCGTGAAAGTACTCTCCTGGTATGACAATGAGTGGGGCTACGTGACTACGTTAGTAGATCACGTTGCGAAAGCATCAGCTTGACTTTTCCCTTATAATATGCTAGAATTCAGCCAGTACGTTAAGTGTTTTTTTGTGTTGAAATATTGATTTAGGAGATTGAACATGTCCCTGATTTTGGCCCTGCTTTTGCAGGTGAGCATTCAGGACGAAGCTCCGATGGATCCGGCGAAGTATCGCGGGAAGATCGAGCTCTGGCGCGACTATTCGCATCCCGAGGTGATCTCCCACGAGCAGCTCGCCGGCGTCACGCTTTCGTTGGCGGTGCCGCTGAGTCTTGCCGCTGACGAGGTGATTCTTGGCGACGGCAAAGAGCAGAGCGTCTGGGAACGGTTGATTCGCGGTTTAGCGGCCGGGCAAATTCTCCAGTGGATTGAAAGTCCACTCACTTCCGCGGCGCACGAGTACGGGCATTTCCGGGTTTATCAGATTGCCGGGATGTCTGAGATTGGTTTTGTCGAAGACGACAAAACTAACTTCGTTCGTGCGACCCCGATTCGAGCCTTCGAGCTGATGTTCCGGCAGATGACCCTGAAGAGCGACAGCTACTTGGCCACCGTGGCAGAGCGTGAGGTAGTTGGATTTCAGAATCGCCTCACTTCTTTTTCTGAAGGCACCAAGTTCATCGCAATGATGGATGCCGGTGGCCTTAACCAAGAGCAGTTTCTGGCGGAGAAAATCGGCGAGCGGGTTCAACAGGGTGAGGCAGTGCTGACTGATGTAGTCATGTACTACCTCTCGCTGACCGCCACCTGGCTTTATCCTTCGGATAAGGACGGCGATCCGGACGACTACGTTGAAGGTCTAAGGAGACTGGGTGTTGAAACCTCGCTTGGAGAGGTTCGTCAGCACTCGCAGTGGCCGAAGATTTTCTCCGGTAGCTCAATCGCCTTTCTGATCGCCATAGGCGAATACTTCGCTAACGGCGATAAGGAGGTCAGCCATCTTAGTCTGCCCTTAGGTGAACGAGGGCGTATCTACGCTCCCGAGTTTGCCAGTTACCTCACGCTTCGGGGTCCCACCCTGAACGTGCGGGAGAGGATTACCTGCGAGGGTAATAGCCTCGACCTTCTGTATGAGCGTTCGTATGCGGACGGCTCAACGGAATGGGGAATCGGCTGGCAGGGGAAGCTGTTTAGCTTTCTCTCCGCTCGGTTCAAGCATCTTCGCAACGATGGTCACTGGACCGAAGGCGGGCCAGTAGTCCATCTATCCGATTGGTTCTCGGTAGGCGCGGTCGCTTACCAGGCCAGAGGCTACACCTTCCACCGCGATGTCTTCGGCGCTGTGCCAGACTTCGTGGAGGATAAGGAATCCGGTGTGAAGCTCTTCGTAGAGCTGAATGTCCGGTTTTGACCTTTAACTCCTCCGACGTAATGTCGGAGGAGTTTTTATTTCCAGTGTTTGCATGCACGAAATTGCTATAGTCGACTATAGCGGCTGCGAGGCTTGGCCGCTGAGTTTTCTTCTTTGCGGGCGTAAGGCGTAGTGTTGCTCGCAGAATCTGTTCAGGTAAAAAAGTGATGGCGAACGACGTGAGGTGGTATAATAAATTTTATGAAAGACTTTTCTTCCGTAAAGGAACTGATGACGACCGGTGTTCTTACAGTCACGCCCCAAACCCCTTTGATTGAGGCGATTGATATTCTATTGAAAAAGGGATTTAACGGCCTCCCGGTGGCGGACAAAGATGGCCGTTTAGTTGGAATTTTGACAGAATACGATCTCACGATTAGAGGTTCCTCAATTTATTTACCGACATTTCTTAAGCTTCTAAAAGAATTTAAGGTTTACAAAAAGGATAAAGGATTAATCAGGGAAGATTTTAAAAAAATTACTGCCATGAAAGTCGGCGATATCATGAATTCCGACCCCTTAACTCTTCCGCCGGATACCTCCATTGAGAATTTAGTTAAAACTTTTGCCGAGCATCACCGGGTTAATCCGATACCGATTGTAGATAATGATAAGCGCATGCTGGGAATCATCAGCCGTTCCGATCTAATTAAGCTTTTTGGAATCGCGCCGAAGCATTGCGAAGCAAGCGACTCTAGGGCGTTGGACAGTGGAATCAATAAATTTTTAGGAGATTTTGAGAAGGAATTTGTATTTGTCACTAAGTTTCGGACGCGTTATTGGCTGATCTTCAGTCTCATTTTCCTGATAGTCGGGTTTTCGATAGCGATGCTTTTGATTTTACGTTTTAGGTAACCTTCTAGCTGTGGATAACTATTAATCGAGGGGGGGGTATTGTTCTTGTGTTAATATAGAGGGATGAATAAAAAACTTATCTTATCAGTTGTCGGCGTCGTTTTAGTATTTGGCGGCCTTGTCTGGCTGACCAATTTTTATATCAGCAGTAATGCGGACGAAAAATTGTCTAGTTCAGGAGCGGCCAGTCTTAATGTCGATCTTCTGCCGGTTGCTAACGGCACCTATCAGGAATGGGAAGGGACGCAGCCGGTCGGTGCTACTCATTGGTCAGCAGTTGATGACACCACCTGTGCTGGTAGCGCTGATTTTGTTTACACTCTGAAAGCTGGAGCACGAGAGTCTTACAAGTTAAACCTTTCCTTAATTCCAGACGGATCAAAAATTGATAGTCTTGCAATTTATCCGTGCGCCGGTGTTTATCAAACCGACGTACGCAGACAATCAAGCAGGAATTATCTAAGCTTATTTTACCGACTCGATGGAAAAGACGGCCCCAATTCGCCACACGACAGGAGCCCTAACAGCGGGGATCCAGTTAAAGATTTATTACCAGTAACTTACAATTTTTCTGGGACCAAAGCAGGATCAATTACTAAAACTTCTAGTACGGCCTTAGAGCTTGTTGCTCGGTTTGATAAGGGCAATCGTGGTATGACCCTTAATCGTTTAGCCGCGAGAGTTTCTTACACTGCGCCGGCGGTAGCAACCGCTCCCGCTCCCGCTCCCGCCGAAGCATTTCTTGGGGTTTCGCTGTCCAGTGATACCAATTCTTCCGTGTCGAATAACGCCAGTGTAGTTGCCGGCACCCAGACAATTCCTTTTACTAGATATTCTCTGAGCGCGCTTGGGTCAGGCGAAGATGTAAAAGTTTCCTCAATTGCTTTACGGCTTGGTTTCAGCGCTCCGAACACGGGCGACGATCTGACCAACTGCATTTTGCGAGATGTTACGAATGGTGAACCGGGTGGCGCTCTGAACACTGGCGGTAATGTCGTAAATCCAAGTAACACGGATACGAGCGGCGTGTTGAAGCTTTTTACTTTTGATGCGCCACTTGTTGTTACTAAGAACACCACTAAAACCCTTCTTCTTTCTTGCAACTTGGTCAGCGGTGCACTTGGTGGACAGACTTATAATTGGGGCGTGACTTCCGATCAAAAGACGGCTAGCGCTGTCGGTGTAACTTCAGGAGTATTTGTACCTACTGATGCGAAAGCCGATAATGGCCGGACCATCACGGCCATGACCAGTGGGGCACTCTTTATTACTCTTGACGCTTCCAGCCCGGCTTTAAGATTAGTGCAGGCAGGATCGACCGACAATGTTCTGGCGGTCTTGAGGGTGAACGCGAATGATGAAGCTATCCGTTTGGACACCCTTGGCCTTCAGCTGGGCAGTCCGCTTCTCAATACACCGAGCGATCTGACTAAGGTTACCGTCTGGAATGGCGCTACTAAAGTTGGCGAGGCAGTCTTTTCAGCCAGTGATTTTGCCACCGCCACACTTACCGGAGTTACCGTGCAACAGAATGGCCAGCTACTCCTTACTATTAAGGGCGATATGGCTGGAATCGGTACAGGCTTATCTGGCAGGTCCGGGCATTTAGTGAAAGTAGAATATGACGCTGACAATTCAAGCACTTGCCGCGGTGGCGTCAACACGAATTGCAACCGAGGCCTTATCGGCGTCGGCCGTACTTCCGGGTCATCGATTTCGGCCGGAAACGTCGATTCTGTTTCCAATGGTGCTTATCTAGTGAAGACAATTCCGTCAGTGACCAAGATTGCTACTACTGGTAGATACACCGTCGGCATGGATCGGTCAATCTATAACTTTGCCCTTACCAACAAAGCGACCGGCAACGGTTTCTACAAGTTTACTTTTAGGGTCATTTCTAACGACCAAAGCAAGATATCCAATTTCCGTGTTTACTGCTACAGCGATGCCGCTATGACGGTTCCGGCATGTGGCAATACGAACGGACTTCTCAATCAATTCAATTTTGCGGTCCCCTCTCCTGCCGATAATGGCAATGTGATTATTCTCTTCAATCCGACTGCGGTGAGCAGTGGGGTGGCTGAAGCAATTCAGGTTCCCGCTTCTACTAGCCGGTACTTCCGCCTTACCGCGGACATTGCGGACGGAGCCGGTACGATTTACACGATAATGAAAGGCGATGCAACGGTTCAGAACGTTGCGTGTGATAAGGATGCCGGCACCGCGGGTGTTTGTATCGGTCCAGAGACGTTTACAAATACAGCTCCTTGGATTAATTCGTTAGCTGGTGATAGGGATTTTATCTGGTCCGACAATGCGACGAATACCAGCACTTCGGTTAACGCGCATGACTGGATGAATGGATTCCTGGTGCCCGGACTTTCCAACAATGATTCTGACGTGGCAGAAGTTGTGACTCCCTAGCAGATGATTCCAAACCCCCGCCTTCCGGCGGGTTTTTGGTATACTGTCCATATGACTATTTACTTGGCGACTGACCATGCCGGGTTTGAGCTAAAAGAAGCAGTGAAAATTTTTCTCGCTAAAAAAGGATACCAAGCGCAGGATCTTGGCGCGTTTAAATATGACGAGAGTGATGACTATCCGGATTATATAAAATTAGCTGCCGAGGCGGTGAGCAAATGTAGCCCCTCGACGGGCTCGGGGGATAATTGCAGGGCAATCGTATTCGGTGGTTCGGGACAA
>CAYSNI010000064.1:0-29658 GCA_964432465.1 uncultured Candidatus Saccharibacteria bacterium | reverse complement strand
ACTGCCGATGCCAAAGACCTTATCTTCGATCTCGCGGACACCTCAACCGATGCGAATTTCCAGATCGTCATTGAATCTACCGGTCTCGGTGAGTTTCTGATCCAGAATCGTAACGGGAGCGGTGCCGCCACCACCACCGTCGTCTCCATCAACCAGGCCGGCCGAGCTTTGTTCGGTACTTCCACAATCCAATCCGACCAGAACAACTCCTTCACCATTGTTGCTACCTCGACCGTTTCCAACGCGCTCGTTCTCCGAGGCTTCGGCCCGCTGGATGACTATTCCGGAGATATTCTTCAGGTTCAAAACTCCACTGGATCAACTACCTTATCTATCAGCGCAGTTGGAGCGGTAGGCATTGGCTCAACCACTCCTGGTGGCGGACTAGCCGTGCACGGTACTACCACGGTTCTCGGCGGTAACGTGAACATCGCGGCTACTTCTACTGCTTCCAGCTTTATTGCTACCTCAACGCTGTCTGTGGGTACGACAACTCCTGGTGGCGCACAGTTGTCTGTGAATGGTGAATCTTATTTTAATGGTAATCTTGGGATTAATATAGAAAATCCGCAGGTTGATCTCCATATCAAGAATGACGGAACTAACGACCCAACAATCTGGCTTGACCAAGGCGGCGCTAATACTGGTCAGTTTGCTGTGGGCTCTACCGGTAACCTTACTATTAGTGTCGTAGATTCTAACGATGACATTATTTTTAACTCAAGCGTGCTACGAATAAGGCCCAGTCAAAATGCGGTTGGAGTAGGTACAACCGTACCGAGCGCTTCTTTCGCGGTTGAAGGTGGGGGCGGTGATGCTAATCGGAACACTGCGATCTTTAATCATGGCAATAACGCGACGGGTGATATTTTAGTGTTGCAAGATAATGGAGTCACGGTGTTCAATGTGAAAGACGGCGGAAATGTGGCTATCGGCGCGACTACTACTCCGGGCGCGGAAGTGGGAGTTGACGGTACGATTTTGGCTGACCGGCTCTTTGCCGCGAATAATGTAAAGACTGGTTATGTTATCGCGACTTCTACGACCGCCACCTCCACCTTTGCTGGTGATGTAGTTTTCCGTGGGGTGATCACTTCTGACGCTTCGGCAAGTGGCTTTGGCTTGTCCTTGCGAGCTTCTGGTAACGGCCTTGGCGCTACATCCACCGGCAGTATTTACTTCCAAGATTCGGCTGGAAAAGTACGTGGTCGTTTCCAGACTCAAGTATTTGACATTGGCGATGGCGCAGACGGTGCGGTCACGGTAGCCGAAGTTGAGGACTGCACGGTTTCCGATATTGATGACGATTCATCTGCCTCCGGTCCAACTTGTTACGCCGTAGATCTTGGTAATCCAACAACCGGCGCGGAAACTCCGACTATGGTAACGTCCGGTCAAAATCAGGTGGCAGTGGCGACTACCGGAACCGGATGGCTTATAGCCGGTGACGAAATTATGATTATTCAGATGTCGGCGGCAGCTACCAATACTCCTAACGCCTCTACTACTCCTGAAGCGGCAATCGGTTTTTATGAGTACAAGACTGTAGACGAGATCACCTCTGGCGGAATTATTACTGTCACCACAAATTTTGAACACACCTATTATGATGATGACTTACGTAATGATGTGCAGGTTATCCGTATTCCGAATTGGAGTAACGTAACTGTTAGTGATGGTGGGCAGTTGACGGTTAGTCGGTACGGCACAAGCACGCACTCTGGTGACACAGCTGGTAGCTTAGGTACTGGCGGTGTCCTTGTTTTCCGCGCGAATGGCACGGTTACATTAAACGCTGAAAAATCTATTGACGTCAGCGGTAAGGGATTTTTGGGTGGTCTGTTCGCTACTAGTACCGGGGTTGCCGGCGCCGGTGGTGTGGGTGACGGTGGACACGGTAATCAAGGAGGTAACGGCGGTGAAGGTGATATGGCTCAGGGTCCTGGGGCTGGCGGTGGTGGTGGTGGCGGTTTCGGCGGTGGACACGGTCGTGGCACTGGTACTGGTGATGGTACCGGAGGCGGTGGCGGCGGTTCCGGCGGCGGTGGCGCGGGTGGCAGTTATGGAATTCCAACCTCAAAAGGATTTGAAGGCGGTTCCGGTGGTGGTGGCGGTAACGATACCGGTGCTGGAGGACCAGTCGGCCCTGGCGGTATTGGTGGCGGAGCGGCGAGCTCCACTCCTTACATGCCTAAGGACTTATCTCGAATTTCTATTGGTAGTGGCGGTGGCGCCGGTGGTGGTGGCGGCGGCGCCGGTGGTGGCGGCGCTGGTGATAGCGCCGCTGGTTCAGACAACGGTGGCGCCGGTGGCGCCGGTGGTCTTGGCGGCTCCGGCGGCGCTGGTGGTGGTTCGTTGCTGATTTTTGCGAACGCGTTGACAATTGATAGTACGGCTGGTAACGCGATACTTGCCAACGGGCTGGGTGGCGGTTCTGGAACCGCTGGTGCCGATGGTACGGCTGGCACTTCTAACGCAACCAGAACTGGTGGTAGTGGTGGTGGCGGTGCGGCGGGTGGTTCCGGCGGCGGCGGTTCCGGCGGTGCGGTTTATATAAAAACCGGTAGTTTGAGTTTCGTCGATGGTATTCCGGCCGAACCGTGGCTGGCGGCGACTTCCACCGCGTCGAAACCGCTCGGCGGCGGTACTGGTGGCGCGGCGAGCGCTTCAGCACCTGTAGCAAGTGGTTTTGGTGGTGGCGGCAGTGGTTGCCCAGGTGGAAAGGCTGGTCAAGTTGGTAGTTATATGCAGCAATCGGACGGTCTGGATAATTGTGCTAGCGGTAGTGCCGGTACGACTGGATATATTCGCTTGGATTATGATTCGGCCAATAGCCCACAACGCGGATTGATCGTTCCGTCCCCGGTATTTACAGTGACCAACCAGTACGGTCAGATTCATGCCGGATCTTTGAACACAGTTGCGGCTGACGTTGCCGAAAGATTCCCAGTGAAAGATTCCTCGATTGAATCGGGAGATGTGATGGTAATTGGAAATGACGTTGCTCAAGCGGAAGACACTCTTCGAGGAACTGCCTTTTTGGAGCGCTCTAGCAGTCCGTACGCTAAAAACGCGATTGGAATCGTCTCTACCGAACCGGGTATTGAGTTAGGTAAGGAAGAGTTCAAGAATCAGGTGACTCGACCGATTGCCATTGCCGGTCGCGTCCCGGTTAAAGTTACAGATGAGGGCGGGCCGATTAAACCGGGTGATTATCTGACTACTGCCTATAGCCAGGGCTACGCCATGAAGGCGAACCGGTCCGGCGCGACAATCGGGCGTGCTTTGGAATACCACAGCAAGGGCATCGGAACGGTAATGATGTTTATAAATATCGGTTATCAACAGCTTGATTGGAATGTCGAACTTGAAGACACGACCAAAACCATCCAGCAAGGCGGTGAATGGATTTCTACCACGACCTCCAACAGCTTCCTGATTAATCAGAAAGGATCGGGTAGCCTGCTCCAACTTCAACAGAACGGCGTAGATCGCTTGCTGATAAGAAACGACGGTTCGATAGATGCAAATGTGAACAACGTGGACGGCCAACCAGATAAGGCGCTCTTTGTAGTCAGAAGCAACGATGCTGAATTATTCAAGATCGATGCCAGAGGCAATCTCTCACTTAAAGGTGTGATCAGGGTGGAGAATGATTCGTTCGCCGGGAGTATGACCACTAACGAAGAAGGTTGGGCGGATATTACTTTCGATTATAGCGTCGGTACCGGTAAGCCGAGTATTCAGTTGACTCCTGAGGCAAACGCGACTGGTCTCATATTGGCTCAAATCGCAAACCTATTTAAAGACAACGACGGTAACTATACTGGCTTCCGTCTTCAGGCATTCGGCGTTCCGGGTGGGAAGACTATCGCAAGTACAACAATCCACTATCTAGTCACCGCGAAGCAGACAGGTTACCAGACGGTGATTGCCCCATCGCTTGGAACTACAACGCCAGAAGTTTTGGCTAGCACCACTCCTGGACTAGTGGTGAGTCCGCCGAATCCAATAATTGTGATTGAAGAGCCGGTGGTTGTTGAGCCTCCAGCGCCGGGACCGGTTGAGCTTGTGCCGGCTCCCGCACCGGCTCCCGAAGCCACTTCGACTCCGGAAGTAGTTCCGGTACCCGAACCATCAGAGTCTCCGTCTCAAGCTGAGCCGGCTTCGCAGCCTGTGACGATTTCTGAACCCGCTCCAACTCCTATTTCTGAACCAGCGCCTGAAGCTCCGGCAACTCCTTAATCTCATGCAAAAATCGCTTCTTATCATAATCGTATCCGCAGCTTTTTTTCTGGGGGTTTTTGGCTTACCGGAAGCAGAGGCGAGCTACGGAAATGTGAAGTCGATACAGACGGGAATCACCGGACAACAGCTGTCCAATTTTATAGATATTACCATTACCGCGGTAAATCCAAGCAAAACCATTGTTTTTTGTAATACTAGATTAGCCGGTAGCTCAAGCGCTCGGTATTTCACTAATTGTGAACTGGTGAATTCAACAACACTGAGAATTGATTCCGGAACTGACGGGAGCGTTGTTAATGGGCCATTTACTGCTTGGCAAGTTATCGAATTCGATGGCGGGATAAATGTTCAGCGCGATGTTACATTATTAGGCTCTGGTACCGCCTCTACTACTGTTACGATTGCGACCGTTGACGCAACCAAGGCTTTCATCGTTCTAAATAATCCTCTTCAGAACTCTTCCTCGACCCTTGCTACTATTGATGAGCAGTTTTCCATACAGGCAAGATTTACTGACACCTCGACAATTCAGTTAGGAAGAAATGAAACCGGCGGGGCAGTCTCTATTCCGTGGCAGGTAGTTGAGCTGGATAATGCCGCCGTGCAAAGTGGTCTTGCTACAATTCTTGATCAGTGCATTACTGCTACGTTGAGTCCCGCAGTGAACCAGGATAAGACATTCATCGTACACACCGCCGCAGGAGACCAATTCGCCGATGGATTTGAAGGCGAGTTATTCAGTACCGCGTCAACGACCGACACTACCACTGTTCAGTTTTGTCGTGACGGGGATAACGGTCAGCTAAAAGGCCAACTCGATATTTCTTGGTTTGCTGTAGAGATGACGGACACAACTAAGGTTCAGTTTAAAAATGAAATTTACACAGCGGCGATAGAGTCTGATGTGGATATGTTCTTTGCGGGGATTAACGCTGCTAACAGCACCCCAATCCTCTCTATATTTTCTGCAGAGGCTAATAACGGATGCGCTAACGACGTTTTCTCAATTCCATTTTTTGTTACCAGCACAACCACGGGCACTTCTGTGTTACGAATGAGCCGAGCTGCTGTAAACAGCCTAGCTTGTACTCCGGGAATTGTAGTTCACATGATAGAATGGCCAAAAAGACAGACACGACTGCGCGGCACGCAAATCCGCTTGCGCGGGAGAGAGATTAGATTAATTCAAAATGAAACTCTACACAAAAATGCGATTGTTTAAACTAGCAGGGCTCGTCATTTTGGTGGCCGGGATTCTCGCGACGGCGTTTTTCTTTGGTAAGGCTCCTGCAGAAGTAAAAGAAATAGCTGAACTTCCCAAGACCAAGCTTTATCAGAGCAAAGATTATAATTTTTCTTTTGAATACCCAGCTGATCTAAACTTGGCTGAGTTTTATGATGAGGCAGGGGATACGACGGTATTCCAAAATAGTTCGGCAGGCTCACTGAAAGAAGGTAAAGAAAAAATTGGCTTTCAGATGTTTATCACTTCTTACGGTGGTGGAGTAATTACCCGAGAAACAATTTTGAAAGATCTGCCTTCTACGGTTATTGAAGATCCGAAGGAGGTGATTATCGGTGATGACACCCGAGCACTTATCTTTTGGAGCGAATCGCCAAAAATAGGAAAAACCCGTGAGCTCTGGTTTACTAAAGATGGTTATCTCTACGAGATAAGCACCTACGCTAATCTTGATTCTTGGCTAGCAAATATAATGAAAACCTGGAAATTTAATTAGAAGCTAGAAAGTAGAATCTAGAAAATAGTATTTAGTTGCTGAGCTTGTCGAAGCACTACAACAATGTACTCCCTCGACAAGCTCGGGAAATAAAATAAAAATGTTAACAAAATCATTTAAGGATCTGATTGTTTGGCAGAAGGCGCGTGATTTGGCTGTGTTAATTTATAAATTAACAGATAATTTTTCAAAATGAAGCCTTTGCACAAGTTCTGCTTCTTGGTTCTACTTTCTATTTTCTATTTTCTAACTTCTCTTCCTGCATCAGCGGCAGATTTTACCTCCACCAATTACACCGTGAAAGATCCAGTTTTTAATAACAGCGGATTTTCATCCTCGGGAAACTTTCGACTCTTCGGCTCAGTCGGTCAGCCATTTATTGGAGTGGGCGATTCCTCTAATTTCAATATTAAGTCCGGATTTCAATATTACGCTGATGCGGTCGCTTCCAGTGGCAGTACCCCGTCACCAACCCCGTCACAGCCGGGCGGCGGCGGTCCAATTTTAGAAATCTTCAAGAAGCTTTTTGGCCTAATCAAGGCTTGCACGAAGTCAGATCTTAACTGTGATGGTTTTGTTGATATTTACGACGTCGGCATCTTGTTTTATTGGTGGGAAAAGCCATTGACCCAACCGAATTTCGCGAGCGCGCTTGTGACGGTGCTTGGTTTAGGACGTCCGAATCCAGATCGTAATGCCGATAAAAAGGTGGATATTTTTGATCTGAGTATTTTGCTAAGTGATTGGACCGGGCGGTAAATTAGCCGAATTATCTAATTGCCCTAATTTCTAACTAGTAATTAGGTCAATTATCTCAAATGCACTGTGATATAATAAGTAATAGAATGCTGAAACTGTCAAAATTGATGGCAACGGCAGTTTTAACTGTCTTTTTAGTCGGGCTTTTTGTTGTTTCAATAACGGAAAAATCTTTCGGAGCGACCGGCGCATCATTGTATTTGTCACCGCCTACCGGAACTTTTGTTACCGGTGGCACTTTTACGACTTCAATCGTGCTGAATACCAATGGCAAATTTATTAACGCGCTGGATGTAAATCTTAATTATCCACCAGACAAGCTCCAGATCGTCTCACCTTCTCTTGGGAATTCGATTGTCAGCATTTGGACTTCCCAGCCGCATTTTGATAATCAACAAGGCACTATTCGTTTTCAAGGTGGGGTGCCTAATCCCGGCATTAACACTGATCGTGGCGTATTAGCAACGATCACTTTCAGAGTTAAATCAGTTGGCCAAGCAATTGTTCGAATCGCGCCTGAATCGAAGGTGCTATTGAACGATGGATTGGCGACGGATGTACTTGTTGATATTGGTAGCGGTATTTATGATCTAACCTTGCCACCACCGCGCGGGCCGATCGTTGTTTCTGATAGTCATCCGGATCAGAGCCGTTGGTATAAAAATGGCACAGTAGTTTTACAGTGGAGCAACGTCTCTTCCGCCGATGAATACAGCTACGTACTGAGTGATGAGCCAATCGATATACCGGACAATATTTCCGAAGGAGTGGCTCGGACTTCAGTTATCTACAAGAACGCGGTTGAAGGAACTAGTTTTTTTCATGTCAAGGCTTTAAGGAATGGCGTATGGGGTGAAACCAGCCACTTCGCGGTAAACGTGGACACGACGCCACCGGCGGATTTCCCGATTGAAATTTCTCCATTTGCCCGTACTTCCAGCAAGAGGCCGGGGATCAATTTCTTTACGACGGACACTCTTTCCGGACTGGATCATTATGAAATAAAAATTGTGCCACGTCAGACTCCGCCCCTTGCCATCGAAAAGCAAAGCAAATCATTCTTTATTGAGACAGTCAGTCCTTACTCGCCGTCATTGGAGCTTGGTTATTATGACGTGATTGTGCGGGCATATGATAAGGCCGGCAATGTGAGAGAAGTGACGAAAAAGCTTTCGATTGTCACGCCTCTTCTCCAAATACTTGGATTCGGATTCTTGCCGAGATGGGCAATGACCTTACTAGGCTTGGGTATCCTTGGCGCACTAGCCTATTTTGCCAGGCGCGTGTGGCAATGGCATCGTCGCGTCCACTTGGATCACCTACTTGGTGCTTTGAACAGCCCAGAGATTGCTCGAAAATTGAAGGAGCTTCAGGATCGCCGTTCCGGCTACATGAAACATCTAGTGTTGATTCTAGCGCTCACGCTATCCCTATTTATTGGAGCTGAAAGTGTGAAAGCGGCGGGGAATGTTGATTCGCCACCGATCGTAACTACAATCTCGAAAGAGATTACGAATGAGGAGATATTTTATATCGGCGGAAAGACCTCCGTACCGGGTAGCCAGATCTTAATCTATTTGCAGAGCATGCATGATGGTCAGACGTTAAGCGCGACAGTGGACGCTGATCAAAAAGGTGATTGGTTCTACACGCATCCAGAATTCTTTGCCGCCGGCAGATACTTGGTATGGACACAGAATAAAGTAGGTCCGGAACTTAGCGCGCCAAGCGCTCAATACGAAATTAGCGTTTCTCAGACAGCCATTCAGTTTGGAGTTTCGAGGATCAGTTTTGAAACTCTTTATTTGATCTTTATTGTGATCCTCTTTTTGGCTCTGGCCAGCGTAACCGGTTTTATTCTTTACCATGGCTATCATGGCACTAGAAAACAAAGAAAACTGGAGAAAGAGGTTATGGAAGCGGAAGAAGCGGTGAAAAAAGGGTTCCTTTTGCTTCATCGGGATATTCAGCAGGAGCTGGCCATTATCCAGAAGATTAAAGCGCGCCAAGTACTTTCGGCTGAGGATTTAGAAAAAGAACAGCGACTTCTTAAAGATTTTGAATGGGTCAGTCGCTACATAGAAAAAGAGGTAAAGGATATCGAGCGCTTGCTAGGTTCTCGGTAGCTGGTATAACCAGGAAGTGAAAACTCGACTGCGATGTGGCCTTCTCGAAGTTATGTGTATATTGCCGTGGATTACCAATATCACACTATCTCAGCAGTAAGCAACTTAGGATTTTTTGTAGGGAAAATAGTCGAGTTTCTACTTACCTGGTATAATTTTAGGTAGTTTTTTGATAGTGGATTGGTAAAGGAGCTACAAGTGAGGCAGTATCTTGATACGCTGAAGGAAATTTTGGAGACTGGCGTTGATCGATCGGATCGTACTGGCGTGGGCAATCGCTCACTTTTCGTGCGCACGATGCGCTTTGATATGCGCGAAGGTTTTCCGATCGTTACTACCAAGAAAATTTCTTTCAATCTGATTAAGGCTGAGTTGCTCTGGTTTCTTACCGGCAGTTCCGACGTGAAAGAGTTGCAGAAGCTTGGCTGTCGAATTTGGGACGCGAATGCCGAAGCTTCTTATTGGAAGCCCAAGGCCAGATTTGACGGTGATCTTGGGCGGGTATATGGCGTGCAGTGGCGGAAATGGCAGGCTCCTGATGGCAGAGAAATTGACCAGCTCGGCGAGGTGATTGAGAGGATTAAGAAAGATCCGAATGATCGGCGGCTGATTGTGACGGCTTGGAATCCCGGCGAGTTGGGGCAGATGGCGCTGCCGCCTTGTCACATGCTCTATCAATTTTACGTAGCGAACGGTGAAATTTCTTTGTACATGGTTCAGCGCAGTTGTGATACTTTTCTGGGCGTGCCGTTCAATATTTCTTCTTATGCTTTGTTACTCGCGATGGTGGCTCAGGTAACCGGCACGAAGGCCAAAGAAGCTGTGTTTAGCTTCAATGATGTGCATATCTACCAGAATCATTTCGAGCAGGTTAAGCTGCAGCTTACTCGGGAGCCGCTGGCTTTACCCAATCTCTGGCTTAACCCAGAAGTGAAAAGCATTGATGGATTTACCATGGATGATATCAAACTAATCGGCTACCAGTCGCATCCGGCGATTAAAGCGGAGATGGCGGTATGATCTCTCTGATTGCGGCAGTCTCAAGTAACGGCGTGATAGGAAGGAATGGGGAATTACCCTGGCATTTTCCGGAGGATTTGAAGCGATTTAAGCAGCTGACTCTTGGTCGGCCGGTAATTATGGGGCGTAAAACTTTTGAGTCCATCGGGAAGCCTTTGCCGAATAGGCTGAACATAGTAGTTAGTCGCCGTGCGAGTTACGATTCGTCCAATATCGGTGTGCTAGTTGCCGCCTCGGTTGAAGAGGCTGTGGCGCGGGCGGAAAGCGCTGGTGGCGAAATTTTTTGCATCGGTGGATCGGAAATTTACCGGCAGATGATGTCGATAGCGGATAAGATTTATTTGACGAGAATTGAAAAATATTTTGATGGAGACGCTTTTTTCCCGGCGATAGATAGTAACGTTTGGCGATGTGTTTATAGCTATTGTACTGGGTGGAACGGCAAGGACGAAGAGAAGTTTATGGCGTATTTTCTCGAATTCGATAGAAGTAAAATAAAAGACCCCGCGTAACCGCGAGGTCTATTTTTATTCAGTGTAAGGATCAACTGACGGAGAGTAGCCAATGTCCTTAAGGTTCTCAATTGGATTGACCAGATTGCCGATTCCGATCTTACCGGCTTTGAAGTTCAGATAGGCCATTCCGGCGTAAATGCGATCAGCGTATTTGTCGCCGGTATGAAGGAGATCTTCTAAAAAAAGAGTCTCCTTCCTTATTAACCGGAAAAGAAGCCAGGCGTAGATATAGACTACTGCCGGAGCAGCGCGAAAATTTTTATAGGTGTATTCATTTTCCGCGCAAAACTTTTTTAGAGAGTTAATCTCCAGCACCTTTCTTGAGAGCAGGTACCAGCGGGGTTGGCAGGTGATTTTATTAATAAAGCTCGGCATTCGCAATTCTAGATCTTTTGAGAAAGGAAGAAAAAGATCCCAGCGCTTTAACTTCATGATATAATTGCGAAGGTTTTTGATGGTAAGCGGGAGATTATTCGCGGCGGGGAAAGCCGGGAATAGTATGAATGGCTGTTCCGCCTCGCTACAGTGAAACAAAAGTTTTTCACTGAACGGCACTAGGTCAAGGTTGTAAGTATTGATTATTTCATTCGGGAAAATACTCCGTGCCTCTTCTAGGCTGATAAAATTATCTTTTCCAACTATTTTTTGCGCGGTTTCGGGCAAAGTGAGATTTATATTATCGCCCATCAGTGATCCTTTCAAAGAGCAGATTTATTATAACAGAACCTGGCGGAGGGTGGAGGATTTGCCGATAGAGACCGGCACACAGCGGAGGCGGAAGGATTCGAACCTTCGATACTGTTTCCAGTATACTTGTTTTCAAGACAAGCCCTTTCAACCGCTCAGGCACGCCTCCGCTGTGTGTCCGTCGCTACTTCCACGGCTATGCTTGCCGATTCCATTTCTCAAGTCGGCGATCCTGTCTAGCCTTACATTACCAAACCACTTTAACTCAGATTTGGCTTGTTGGCAAAATAAAAATTAGCACATGGTAGAATTAAATAAGATATGTCGATTACGAAAGACGTTCTACAGCGGTCTTTTTGGGCTCTTCCGATAGGAGAGGTTTTAGATATTTTAGAAACTACTAGAGGTGGACTCAATGAAGACGAGGCCACAGATCGTCGGGTGATTTTTGATCACAATATTTTGCCGCATAGCACAGGATTCTCGCATTTTACGATATTTTTCCGCCAGTTTAAAAGTCCTTTACTAAGTTTATTACTTGGCGCCAGTCTGATCACGATGTTTCTGAAGGATTGGAAGGATGCCGGCGTGATTATCGCAGTCGTGATCGCGAATGTGATTTTAGGCTTTTATCAGGAGAGTAAAGCGGAGCGAGCTTTGGCCCATTTAAAAAGTTATATTATTGAACGAACTCGAGTTTTTCGGAATGGACAAGAGATGGAAGTTGAGGCCAGCGAACTAGTCCCCGGTGACATAGTCCATCTTGCGCAGGGTGATCGGGTGCCGGCGGATTGCCGATTGATTTATGCCAATGACTTTATGGTTGACGAGGCCATTCTTACCGGGGAGTCATTGCCGGTGAATAAAACCACCGAACCATCCAGCTTCAAGGCCGTACTGGCTGATCGGAAGTCTGTGGCCTTTAGCGGAACATTAGTCGTGCAAGGATTTGCTAACGCGGTCGTTTGCGCGACCGGTTATAGTACGGAACTTGGAAAGATCGCGAGTATTGTCGCGGTTGTTGAGAAGGAGAAAACTCCGCTTCAGGCGGCGATTTCCCGTTTTAGTCTACGAGCTAGCATCGCGCTTCTTGGTCTTACTCTGATTGTGTTTGTACTTGGTTTGTACGCCGGCAAGCCGCTTCTCGACATGTTTCTGATCGCGGTGGCTATTGCCGTGGCGGCGGTTCCGGAGGGTTTGCCGGTAGCGTTGACGGTGATCTTGGCAATTGGCGTGCAGAGATTGGCTAAACGAAATGGCGTAGTGCGTAAGTTGTTGGCGGCCGAAACTTTGGGAAATACGACGATCATTCTTACTGATAAAACCGGTACTCTGACGCAGGCAAAAATGGAGATGGGGGAAATAAGAATTTTCTCGCGTGGCTATACCAAAGAAGAATCTTTGCGACTATCTCTACTCAATACGGACGTTGTAATTGAAAATCCGCGGGATCATTACGAAAAATGGCGAGTGATTGGGCGGCCTTTGGAAGTAGCTCTAGCGAAAGCCGCGGCGAAGTTGGGCGTGATGTTGCCGGCGCTCAAGCGTGACGTTGAGGTGTTTGATATGCTTCCATTTAATTCTAAAAATAAATTTTCCGCTTCCTTAACCAAGGATGGAGAGAAGTACGCCTTCCGCCTCAACGTGTTCGGCGCGCCGGAGATTTTAATTAAAAATTCTGATCTGCCAGAAGATGAAAAAAAGGCAATGATCCATGAAATAGAGAAGATGGCTTTTGACGGCGCGCGCGTACTGGGTTTAGCCGTAAAAGAGATTAAAAGCGGCAAAGAGATTTCTCTAAGAGAAAAATCTGTGTTTGAAAAATTAAAATTTGTCGCGACTATTTCCTTTCGGGATCCGGTGCGTCCGGGCGCTAAAGAAGCGATTGAGAAGGTGGAAAAGGCCGGTATTCGAACAATGATTATTACCGGGGATCATCGAGGTACGGCGCAGGCAGTCGCGAAAGAGCTGGGAATGATCGTGGATCGCGATCAAGTAATTGACGGGGCAGAGCTAGACGCGCTTACGGATGAAGAGTTAAAGCGAAAACTTCCTATTTTAAAAATTGTCGCCAGAGTAAGTCCGGAAGGAAAATTAAGAGTAGCGCAGGCCTTTAAATCTATTGGCGAAGTGGTAGCAATGACCGGAGATGGTATCAATGACGCCGCGTGTCTTAAAGAGGCAGACATTGGTATAGCAATGGGTTCGGGTACGGATGTGGCCAAGGACGTTTCTGATCTGGTGTTGTTAGATGATAACTTTATTACAATTGTTGCGGCGATTGAGGAAGGCAGGCGAATTTTAGAAAATATTCGCAAAGTAATCGTCTATCTATCTACTTCCGTATTTGGTGAAATGATTTTGATTGGTGGCAGTATCGCATTTGGCTTAAATCTCCCGATTAATGCCATCCAGATCCTTTTCGTAAATTTTATCGCCGACACTTTTCCGGCTTTAGCGCTCGCTTTTGAAAATCACGTGGATTACTTACTGGAAAAAAAGAAGAAGATGGGAGTGAACCTCTTTGATAAGGAAATGACCTTCATTACGTTGCTAATCGGCATACCGACTAGTATTCTGATTTTTTTGATCTATCACTACCTGAACAAGCAAGGCTTGGATCCGGATGTGGTTAGGACGTTTATTTTCGCCACGTTCGCCAGTTATTCGTTGTTTGTAATTTTTTCCGTGCGGAGCTTACGAAAACCAGTGTTCAGCTATAATCCATTCTCTAACCCATTCCTAGTAGTCGGAGTTTTATTGGGTCTCGGGTCCGTGGCGGCGGTTGTGTATACTCCTTTCCTGCAAAGTATTATGGGCACGGTGGCCTTACCGCCGATCTGGCTTGTCGGGATCGCGCTTGTGGGATTGGTGAATATTATTGCGATTGAGTTAGGGAAATGGCTATTGCGACGAATTAAATTGAACGGGGCTTAACGAAACGTGATGTAATACGCTTGGCGTGACAAAAGTACTTCACCCGGCTTTGGCGATGACGAGGGCGATGATTTTTTTGGCGCCAAAGTCTTTGAGCTGATGGGCTGCTTCGGCTATCGTGGCACCAGAAGTGAAGACGTCGTCGACAAGTAAGATATTTTTGTCCTTGATCAGCTCGGGATGTAGTATACCGAAACTTCCTGCGATATTTTTCTTTCGCTCATCCCAGCCTTTGATCTCCGCCTGTGGCTTCCCGTGTCGCTGACGAATCAGGGCGCTTGTTTCAATTGGTAATCCGTACCGCCCCGCAATTATTTTTGCGATCAGCTCGGCCTGGTTGTAGCCACGCTCACGTTGTCGCGCCTCCGAAAGCGGGATCGGAATCGTGATAAAATGAGCAATAGGAAGGCTTAGCTTGTCGAGATAGTTGATGGCGAGTTTACTCAATGGCTCGGAGAGCGTGGCGCGGTTGCGGTACTTGAGATGCCAGATGAGTGATTTTATTGGATCTTCATACTGGGTCGCCGCGGCTAAAAGGAATTGGGAATCCTTGTGGCAAATCATTTTATTGTTTGCCAGACGCGCTCGACAGCGTGGGCAAAACAGCGTATCGTGAAGCCGGATGTTCGGCGGTAATTCCGGAATAGGGAAGAGCGCGTCGAGTAGCAGGAGTTTAAATGTTTGAAGCCATTTCATATAAATTATTTTCAGTTCAGTTAACTAATTTAGGTCAATTAGAGTAGTCAGGTCAATTCCCTTTATGTATTTAGCAGTTGATATTGGCACAAGTTCGATAAAAATAATAGAAAAAGACGATCAGGGCACTGCGATCCGCTGGGGTATTTTGGCGCGTAAAAATAAGCCTTTTCACACCAGTATTCAAAGAATTGATATTGAAGATGTGGCGCGAAATCTTAAGCAGTTGCTTTTTTCTATGGGGACAACTGCAACCTCGGCGGTTGCGGCTATTCCGGCCTTTTTAGCGTTTACCCTAGTCGCCGAAGCGCCGGAAGATAAATACATTCCTGCCGTGTCCGGAACTTTTACGATGTCCGTGGTACCGTTGAGTGTCGGACGGTATTTTCTAGCGGCGATTCCTAATCGTATCGCGGAGATTTACTCTGAGATATTTTATCAGGCTGGATTAAGACTGGAAAAGATTCAATTAGAAAGTTCCGCGCTCGCTAAACATTTTAGTATGAAAGAGCAGTCAATTTTGGTTGTTGATATCGGAGATCGTTCTACCACCTTCACTGTGGCGGCTAACGGCTTGGTTCAGTATATCGCGCAGACTGATTTTGCGATGGCCTCGAACTCGCCAAATGTTATAATGGAAAGAGCAAAGAAAATCGCCACTGATTTTAAGGTTTTAAATACCATTGAGTGTGGTGGAGGAGCGAGTTTGCCACTTTGCGTTGCGCATGGATTATAAAGGAAAATTATACGGACTTTTAGACGAAACAATCAAACGAGGCGCTTCTGACCTCCATTTAAACGTGGGCTTCGCGCCCAATATTCGCGTGGACGGTTTCTTAGCCCCGGTGGATTCCGAGCCGGAGCTGACGAAAGAAACAGCCGAAGGATTGGTGCTGGTGCTTTTAAGTGAAGAACAGAAAGGTAGATTTTTAGCCGAAAAAGAACTTGACCTTGGGTACGATTATATGGGCAAGGCTCGTTTTCGAGTAAACGTCTACTTTCAAAAAGGTTTTATGGCGGCGGCGATGCGGTTGGTTCCGGCGAAAATCAAAACTTTAGATGAAATGGAGATGCCGCCGGTGCTCCATCAATTTAACGGAATTTCCCAGGGATTCGTTCTTGTAGTTGGCCCGGCTGGACACGGTAAATCAGCGACGCTCGCGGCGATGCTCGATGAGATTAATCATTCCAGAAAGGAGCATATTATCACGATTGAAGATCCGATCGAGTATTTATTTACTCCGGACAAATGCATGATTTCCCAGCGAGAGGTTAATGTGGATACCATCGATTTTCATCGGGCATTAAAATCCGTACTCCGACAAGATCCTGACGTGATTATGATCGGTGAGATGCGTGATCAGGAGTCTATCTCCACTGCGCTGACTGCCGCGGAGACTGGCCACCTGGTTTTTTCCACTCTGCATACCAATTCTGCTTCTCAAACAATCGATCGCATCATTGATACCTTCCCGCCGGAGAAGCAGTTGCAGATTGCGACCCAGCTCGCGGCAACGCTGGTAGGCGTTGTTTCCAAAAGACTTATTCCGAAGATCGGCGGCGGTCGCGTGCCGGCCTGTGAAGTTCTGCTAGTGAATTCCGCTATTCGTAATCTGATCCGCGAGCGCAAGACCCATCAGCTGGACCTAGTGATTGAGACGAATTTAAAAAACGGTATGTTGAGTCTGAACCGTTCATTGGCGAATTTAGTTAAACAAAAGAAGATTACCTTGGAAGACGCCCAGCTTTATTCGCTGAATCCGAACGAGCTGACATTGCTTCTCGAAAAGATCTAACCAACCATGTCATTCCTTACGTTTTTTCTATTCGGCCTCGTTGCCGGCAGTTTCATCAACGTGCTCGCGTTGCGCTACAAAGAAGGCGGCAGGATATTTAGTTCGGATATCATAATGGGCCGTTCTCGGTGTCCATATTGCGATATAACTTTGCGTTGGTATGAGCTCATCCCACTTTTGAGTTTTGTAATTCAACTCGGCCGCTGTCGACACTGTCATGCGTTGTTAAGTTGGCAGTATCCGATAGTTGAGTTAGTTTCTGGACTGATGTTTGTTGGTATCCTGATGTCCGGACAGATTGGACTTATCTGGCTATTAGCCGCAATGGCCTTGTTATTATTGAGCTTGATCGATCTCCGTCTTTATATTATTCCTGATCAGATCAATTTATTCCTGGCCTTACTTGGGGTTGGAATCTTGGTAGATAAAGGAATCAGCAGTTCTGCGATTTGGCAGGGTCATCTGCTTGGATTTTTTGTAGGCGCCGCGTTCTTTGGTTTGATTATTTTAATCACAAAAGGAAAAGGGATGGGCATGGGCGATCTCAAGCTTGTTGCGGCGCTTGGATTTTTATTTGGTTGGCCAAAAATTTTGCTGATTATTATAGCCGCCTTTGTTCTCGGCAGTATTTCTTCTGTGTTTCTTCTGTTATCCAAGCGTAAAACTATGAAAGACGGGATCCCGTTCGGCCCATTTCTCGCCGTGGCCGCCATGGTTGTTTTATTGTTCGGAAATTATATAATTGGTACATACGGAATATATTTTTAATGACTATCGCGAAATTCTCCACTAAAGAAGCGCTCCAGTTTGGCTGGAATACTTTTAGAAATAACTTCGGCTTCCTGCTCTCCTTATTCGCCGGTATCGGCGTAATTTATTTTGGTATTGCCGCTCTTCAGGATTACGCCGACGCGTACAGTCCAGCATTATCGGCTATTGTTGCAGTGTTTGACTGGATTTTCCGCCTTGTGATCAGTATTGGTCTTATAGAAATTCCCCTGATGTTTTTGGACGGGAAGAGGCCCGATTACGGCCACCTCATTTCTGGTTATCGCCATGTTATCAGTTATGCGATCGCCTCAGTCTTGTACATGCTTATTGTAGTCGGAGGATTTATTTTATTAGTCGTACCGGGAATCATTTGGGCGATGCGGTTTCAATTTTTCGGTTATTTAATTATTGATAAAGGCCTGAGGCCAATCGAATCACTGAAAGCGAGCTGGGCCATGACTAAAGGGCAGGTTTGGGATCTTTTCAGCTTCGCGATATTGCTCGCTCTGATCAATATAGCGGGAGCTATTGCGCTGATGATCGGACTGCTGATTACCGCTCCGGTATGTTTAATCGCGATGGCGTTTGTTTATCGTAAGTTGTTGGTAAAGCAATCTACCCAGCCGGATTCATTAGTGGCCGTTGCTTAGCGTATGGTTAAGAAGCAGGCGAGAGAACGAATCGAGCATTTGAAGAAAGCGATCGACAAGTATCGTCATGCTTATCATGTCGAGAATAAATCGCTGATTTCGGATGAGGCACTAGATACTCTTAAAAAAGAGCTTTTTGATCTTGAACAAGAATTTCCTGAACTGGTGATGCCAGATTCTCCGACTCAGCGAGTTGCCGGAGCGCCATTGAAGCAATTTGAAAAAGTGAAGCATGAGAAGCCGATGATTTCACTTAATGATGCTTTTTCTGGAGATGACGTACGCGACTGGCTGAAGCGTGTAGAAAATTATCTTGGCCGAAAGGTGAAGGAAGAATTTTATTGTGAGCACAAGATCGATGGGCTTTCTATTGAGCTGGTCTACGAGAGTGGAATTTTCACTACCGGCTCGACCCGTGGCGATGGTTTGGTAGGAGAAAATGTGACGCAAAATTTAAGGACCGTGGAAGCTATTCCTCTAACACTGGAAGGTAATCCACCGAAGCATTTAGTTGTCCGGGGCGAGGTCTACCTCACTAAAAAACAGTTCGCGTTTATTAATAAGGAGCTAGAAAAGAAGGGTGGAAAAACTTATGCTAATCCACGCAATCTTGCCGCCGGCACGATTCGTCAGCTGGATCCTAAAATTACCGCTTCGCGGAAGCTCCGTTCATTTCAATACGCCGTGGTTACCAATGTCGGCCAAAAAACCCACGCAGAGGAGCATGAGCTTCTGAAGAAGTGGGGATTTACTACCAATCCGTATACTGAAAAAGTAACTTTTGTTGATGGTATTTTTAAATTCCATAAAGAAACTGATAAGATCCGAGAAAAGATTCCCTACGAGATCGATGGCGTCGTGGTGGTGATCAATGATAATAAGACGTTTGAGACTGCGGGCGTGATCGGCAAGGCTCCTCGTGGCGCAATCGCGTACAAGTTTTCTCCGAAAGAAGCGACCACGGTAGTTGAAGAAATTCAGATACAAGTGGGGCGAACTGGCACGCTGACGCCAGTAGCAGTTCTGCGAGCTGTGCAGGTTGGCGGGATCACAATCACGCACGCTACGCTCCATAACTATGACGAGATCCAGCGTCTTGGTCTGAAGATTGGCGATACGGTGATTGTGAGCCGCGCCGGGGATGTGATCCCGCAGGTCAATAAGGTGTTAGCGGAGTTGCGCACGGGAAAGGAGAAAGAATTTCATATGCCGAAGAAGTGTCCAGTGGACGGTTCGCCGGTGGTGAGGGATGGCGTAGCCTATAAGTGCGGTAATCCCAACTGTGGAGCCAGACAACGTGAGTTTCTGTATCATTTTGTGGCTTTATTTGGCATGGATGGGGTAGGTCCAAAAATCGTAGACCGGTTTTTAGATGAAGGCCTGATCACTGACGCGGCGGAAATTTTTACTATTCTAAAAGGCGATCTGGCTGCGCTGGATCGGTTTGGCGAAAAGTCCGCGGAAAATATTGTAAATGAAATTCAGGCTCGTAAGAAGATCTCTCTGAATCGATTTATCGGCGCGTTAGGTATTTTACATGTCGGCGAAGAGACGGCGCGGCTTTTAGCGCAAAAGATTATTGCAATTAGTAAGAAGAAGATTGTGAGTCCGGAAGATATTTTGGAAATTGTCAGTGCCTGGTCTTTAACTGATTTACAATCCATTTCTGATGTTGGACCGGCAGTAGCCGAGAGTATCCATGAGTATTTTCAGGACCGGTCACGTCGTGATCTGATCAAAAAACTGGCTAAGGTTGGCGTGACATTGGAGGCTGGTAAGCTAGAAGTTGTGAGTTCTAAGTTGAGCGGTTCGACATTTGTACTGACCGGCACGCTCGAATCTATGAGTCGGGACGAGGCGAAAGAGAAGATTCGTCAGTTTGGCGGGGAAGTGAGTGAATCGGTGTCTAAGGGCACTGCCTATTTAGTCGCTGGATCTGAGGCAGGATCGAAATTAGAAAAAGCGCAAAAGCTTGATATAAAAATTCTTGATGAAAAGGAATTTTTAGACTTGTTAAAAGGATAAGGTTTGGTATAGTTATTCCAGTTTTTTGATTGGAGGCTAGTATGATGGGTCCACCACCGGAAAAGCCAAGTCCATGGAAGAAGCCTAAAAAGCCATCAGATGACGGCACGACCAGTCCTGGAAAGGTGCTACTATTTGTGGCCCTGTTCTTACTAGCGGCCTATATTTTGTCCCAGTCAATTAATTCTTCGCTCAACGTCAGCGACACCGCCGTTACCACTGGTCAATCGCTAAAACCACTTGATTCAAAACCGGCCCGTGTAGTGGATAATGAGGCCTCCTCATTTATAGTCTATCCGCCCACAATGATCTCAAATTCAGAGGAAATTACCACCCAGATGTCGCACGCGGAGGGTGAATGGCAAAAGGCGCATCCCGGCTTTGTAATCACGAATATGTGGGAGAGGGGAGATCCAAGTGATTACCACTACTGCTGGATCGTCCATTATCAAAAAAAGTAACAACTGACTCGGCTTTAAATAGCCGAGTTTTTCATTTATAATTAACTCGATAAATATATGGCTGAAATTAACAAAAAAGAACTGCTACATTTGGCAGGCCTCGCCCGTTTAGACCTTACCGAAAACGAAGAGGAGAAATTCGCGGACGATTTAAAGAAAATCCTGGATCATTTTTCGGAATTGCAAACTTTGGATATCCAGAATGTCGCGCCTATGACTGGAGGAACGCAATTAAAAAACGTATTTCGAGAAGATGGCGATAAAAAAAGTAGCTTGTCGCCTGATAATGTCGTCCAGGCTTTTCCGGAAAAAGAAAAACACTGGCTGAAAGTACCAAATGTCTTTAATAAGTAGATGAAAAATTTACACAATCTAACTATTAAAAAGTTTCACGACGGGATGATGAAAAAGGAGTTTACCGCGCTGGAAATTACACAAGCCTATTTTGATTATATAGCGGAAAAAGATAAAGAAGTTGGCGCCTACCTGCATCTGATGAAAGACGAGGCGGTAAAGCAGGCTGAACAAGCGGATCTTGCGGTAGCGCGAGGCGAAGAGCCGGGACTAATGGCCGGGGTGCCAATGGCTTTTAAAGACAACATTCTCATCGAGGGTAAGCCAGCCACCGCCGGTTCTAAGATGCTGGAGAATTATAAATCTGCCTATGATGCGACCGTAATCACCAGGCTTAAAGATGCGGGAGCGGTATTTCTAGGTAAGACCAACATGGATGAATTCGCGATGGGATCGTCTACAGAAAATTCAGCGTTTAAAAAAACTAAGAATCCCCACGATCTTGAAAGAGTGCCAGGAGGTTCCTCCGGTGGCTCCGCGGCGGCGGTCGCCGCGAATATGGCGCTGGCGTCTTTGGGGTCAGATACTGGCGGTTCGATTCGTCAGCCGGCTAGTTTTTGTGGCGTCGTTGGTCTTAAGCCGACCTATGGGGCGGTTTCCCGTCATGGCTTGATCGCGATGGCCTCTAGTTTGGATCAGATCGGCCCGTTCACGAAAACGGTAGAAGATGCCACGATCGTTTTCCGCGCGATCGCCGGTAAAGACCGGTTTGACGCTACCAGCGTGGATACGAAATTTGGCGACTCGGCATTGCCTGATCTTGAGAAGATAAAAAATATGACCATCGGTCTTCCGAAGGAATATTTTGTGAGTGGAACTGATCCTGCCGTAATTAAAGCTACCGAAGATGCGATTAACGCGCTGAAGAGCTTAGGCATTACATTTAAAGAGATTAGTCTGCCCCACACTCAATACGCGCTGTCCTGCTACTACATTATTATGCCGGCGGAAGTTAGTTCTAACTTAGGCAGGCTGGATGGTATTCGCTACGGTGAAGTGTCCGGTGTGAATCGCCATGGTAGTCTCGCAGAACTTTATAAAAAGAATCGCAGTCGTGGCTTTGGCCCGGAAGCCAAGCGACGTATTATTTTAGGAACCCATGTTCTTTCTTCCGGATATTACGACGCTTATTATACTAAAGCACAGAAAGTGCGACGCTTAATTAAGCAGGATTTTGACCAGGCCTTTAAAGAAGTAGACATGATCCTTACTCCGGTTACGCCGACTGCCGCTTTTAAATTTGGTGAAAAAACCAATGACCCGTTGGCTATGTACTTGTCAGATATTTTCACCATTCCGGCGAATATGGCCGGCATTCCGGCAATCTCTATTCCCGTTAAGGGAGTTAATGGTTTGCCGGTAGGATTTCAATTAATGGGAAAGCACTGGAGCGAACTTGATATACTGAAAGTAGGTCAGTTATACGAAAAAATAACCTAGCATGTTTGAGAATCTACTTAATAAGTTTCACGCTGTGGTCAGTTTGACTGTGAAGTATTTTTTGATTATCCGAGAAGTAACGGTGGATTATTTTCATCCCGCTATGCCGTTTATTTATGTCAGCTCCATTATTATTTCCGGCTTACTTTTATGGTTTACAATCTATTGTATCGCCGCGAGCAATTATATGAAGAATCGAGTCATTGAGAAGTATATGGATATGTACGGCGTAGGTGACGTTGGTAAGTATCGCCAGCTTAGAGCTTGGAAGCACGTGATCAGGCGCATGAAGACTAACGTTTCCTCAAACTGGAAGATCGCGATTTTAGAGGCGGATCAATTAATGGATGAGATATTGAAAGCTAGTGGCTATCGGGCGAGTAGCGTTGATGACCGATTTAAACAGATAGAGCCGCAGGTTTTTTCTAACATGGATCAACTACACGAGGCTCACCAAATCAGAAATCGTGTCATGAGAGAAGCGGACTACGAAATTCCAAAAAATGAGGCTTTGAAGGTGTTGCGAATTTATCAGGAAGCTTTTAAAGAAAACGGCCTACTTGACTAATTTTGATATTTTTTCCATACTATTAGCGTTCTTTTAATTTAGAGGAGCTTCATGGAAGGCGTCACTAGGACGATTCATTTCTTTCTGCATGGCGAACCGATTCTTTGGGAGATTCCGGTCGAACTTCATCGCGCTTTGAGGAGCGTAGCGGACAAAACCAAGATACCGATCCAGAACATCGTTTCCGGCGCGTGCCACAAATATGGGAAAAGGATCCCGGCTATCCGTAAATTTATTCGTGATATTGCCCGGGATTACAAAAAGAACAACTAACTAAAATACCCCCTCCGGGGTATTTTTATTTATGAGCAAGGGCCGTGAATCCTACCCCTTTGGCCCCCTAGGATAACAAAACCCCCAGTAGGGGCATTTTGATTTTTTGCGCGGTGGACGGGAATCGAACCCGCGATCTCCTCCGTGACAGGGAGGCGCTTTGCCGCTAAGCTACCACCGCATTGGTTAACTAGAGGTTATATTAACGATTTTACAATATAAAATCAAATTATTATATTAGGGACTTCTCAATTAGCTGCTTGTATGATTTTTTTAAACTGCGCGCCCCGATCATCGTAGTCTGCGAACATATCAAAACTAGCCGCGCCTGGAGAAAATAGAATAATTGATGAATGATTTATCGCCGCGCGGTTTTGCGCAAGTTGTACGGCAGTGACAAGATCAGAGGCGAAACGAATCTCCGCTCCGGCTCGTCGAATTGAGTGGGCTATTTTTTCCTTATTTTCACCCATTAAGATTACAAGGCGAACCTGCCCGGATTTTTTAATTGCCCGCGCCAGCGGCTTATAGTTTAAATTTTTGTCTTTACCACCAGCAATAACGATCATCGGTTCGGTAAAAGAAGTGATTGCCGCCGCCGTAGTATTGGGATTGGTGCTAGCCGAATCATTGTAATAGCGGATGCCTCGATGGGTTCGGACAAGCTCCAGGCGATGCCCCAGTCCCTTGATTGTTTTTATAGCTCGATTCAAAATTTTGTCCGGACAGCCAAGGTGGCGGGCTACGGTCGTGGCTAGGATTCGGTTTTTTTCTAAAGTGTCCGGAGCGGTTACAGCGATTTTTTTTCCTTTACTTTGTTGCGCGATTTTTTTCGCGGCGGCGCTAGATTGAAAATAGAATACGACATCTGATTTTTTCTGGAATTTAGCGATGCTGGCCTTAGCGTCAAGATAGTCCCTCATTCCTTTATGGACATCCTGATGATCAGGAAATATGTCGGTAATCACGGCGACCGACGGAGATTTCCGAAGATCCCAAAGCTGAAAGCTGGAAAGCTCGAGAATAACAATTGTGGATTTTGTGACATTGGGTAGGATTTCCAAGGGCGACTTACCAATATTGCCGGCAAGAAGTACGCGCTTACCGGCTACTTTCAGAAGTTTATAGATCAGTGTTGAGGTGGTGCCCTTTCCCTTCGTTCCGGTAACGCCGACAATTTGTCCGGAGCCGCGCCTAAGGATTGGAGTCGCAAGTTCAAAGAATAATTTTGTGGCGCTAGTGAGCCGGACACCATTTTTTATAGCTTGCTGAATTTCCGGAAGATTGTAAGGAACGCCGGGTGATCTGAAGACCAGGTCAAACTGATCTAAATGTCTTAAATAGTGGGGGTCGCTTTTCTGGTCTAGAATCTGGATTTCC
The DNA here is from genome assembly GCA_964432465.1 of uncultured Candidatus Saccharibacteria bacterium. Lineage (GTDB taxonomy): Bacteria > Patescibacteriota > Minisyncoccia > UBA6257 > WO2-44-18 > JAHFLQ01. Next base: position 5,213 of record CAYSNI010000064.1, on the reverse strand, counting down.
GCCTTTTTATATCGAGCAGTTTTTTTTAGGAATTTCCATACGGACTTTCCTTCACGTCCGAAACCGATAATCGCGATCTTCACCCCGTTAGAAGCCGCCCCGCCTTTTAGGCGATGGCTACGGCCATTCAAGGGCGGCCTGCTTCTAACGGGGCGCGTGTTCATATTTTCATAGTATACTATATGCAATATGACGATTCTGGTAACTGGTGGCGCGGGATTCCTCGGAAGTCATCTTTGCGATTATTTAATCAGTAAAGGTGAAAAAGTTATCTGCCTGGACAATCTTTTTACCGGATCTAAAGAGAATATCAAGCATTTAATTGGTAATCCCAACTTTGTTTTTGTAGAACATGATATTACTGAGCCGTTGGAAGCCGGCGATATGAAGATTGATCAGATCTACAATCTAGCCTGCCCGGCTTCGCCGGTGCACTACCAATCTGATCCGATTGCCACAATCAAAGCGAACACCATTGGCATTATTAATGTGCTGGAATTCGCGCGTCGGCAGGGGGCGAGAATTTTTCAAGCCTCTACTTCAGAGATTTATGGCGATCCTCTGGAGCATCCGCAGAAAGAATCTTACCGTGGGAATGTAAACCCTATTGGGCCACGCGCTTGTTATGACGAAGGTAAACGAGTGGCAGAGACATTATTTTTTGATTATCAACGGCGACACAAGCTCGATATTCGAGTGGCGCGTATTTTCAATACGTATGGTCCACGAATGGCAAGGAACGATGGCCGGGTGGTTTCAAATTTTATTGTTAACGCGCTCGCCGGTAATCCAGTCGCCTTATATGGGGAAGGGAATCAGACGCGCTCTTTCTGTTATGTGGATGATCTGATTGACGGATTTTATAAATTGATGAACGTGGAAGGATTCGTCGGTCCGGTAAATCTGGGTAACCCGGGGGAGTTCACGGTGCGTGAGCTCGCGGAAAAGATTATCCTCGCGACCGACTCTATTTCCGAAATTACTCACCTGGCCCTTCCCGAAGATGATCCTAAGCAACGAAAGCCGGATATCGCACTCGCGAAATCAAAGCTGGGATGGGAACCCAAAGTGCCGCTTGTTGAGGGAATAAAAAAGACGATTGAGTATTTTCGAAAATAAAAAGCCCGATCGTTAGATCGGGTAGTTGTGTTCGAGTAGGAGACATTTTACTGCACCACCTGATTTCATAAACTCCGACATCGGAAAGGTGCAAATATTTTCATAGCCCGCTTCGTTAACGATCTCCTTGATCGGTTCGTTTGTCCAAGGCATAAAGACCGTATTGTCGTTAATCACTACGCTGTTGCAGACGAACTGCTTGGCTTCGTCTTCGGAAACGGCCAGTACTTTGCCTAGACTCTTAATGGTCTCTAGGCCGCGTTTGGTGAATGCGTCGGGATAGATCATGAAAGTCTTGGATTTCTCCATCCAGAAGCAACAGGTGTCCAGATGATAGAAATCAAACTGTTTTCGCATCTCTACAGGGATCACGCGAATTTCTTGATGTCTACTTTGGCAGCTGGCACGCAGGATGTTCTCCAACTTGGCAATGCCTTGCATGTCGGTGCGGATTCCGTGGCCGACAATTAGTGTGGACTCGTTTAGCCAGATGGCGTCGCCCTGTCCTTCAAAGTATCCAGCATCCTTCGTTCTAGGAAGATAAAGCTGTCCGGGTCCGAAGAGGCGCTGCAGAAATTTTAAATTTGAATTGGTTTCTTCTCGGCGAGGCTTTTCATAGAAGGTGCTCATCACGCAGATCTGCTTATAGGGAAGTCCGGCATTAGCGAAGAAGACCTGGTCGGGTAATTCTTCGTGCGAGGGGGCGACTTTTACTTCGGCAAGTTCTCGGCAGGCTTCATAAAGCGCGTGCCACTGATTTTTTGCGAGCGCTTTATTTGGTCTGTTGGCCGGGTTCATCCAGGTGTTTGTCTTGTACTTCCAGAGCACGTCAAAATTATTCGGGTCGCACATGAAGAATCTTTTCTTCATACGTCGTTCCTCTTAAAGTTCTGCAGGTACTATAGCCTTACTGGCGGCATTTTTCAAATATTGAAATTATAGGTAAAATTAAGTATACTGTTTTGAATCTGCCCTCATAGCTTAGTGGGTCGAGGCTAACAAGCCGAGACGGGCGGTCTACCATTAAAATGGTCGCCCCGGAAAAGCAGCTGGCCTTAACGAGACTGGTGTCTCGTCAGTTGGTTCGTTCATTTAAAATAAAAGCGTTAACACATTGTGCCCATCGTGCCCTCATAGCTTAGTGGTAAAGCAGCTGGCTTTTAACCAGTTGACCTAGGTTCGATTCCTAGTGAGGGCACCACTTTTCATTAAGCCTCCCAGAACATCCCCAAAGTCCCTACCTATTGGGAGGAGGAATTCCGGCGCACCCTCGCTTCGGAAAAATTCGCGCCGATAACTTTTAAGAATTGATAAGATAGTTTCATTGATTTTTGAGCAGAATCTCGCAAGAGGTTCTGTTTTTGTTTCAGACCGGCGTTGGAATTGAAGAAATTGTCAAAAAATGATACGATGTCCTTAGGTCGAGCAAATGTCGTTAGAAAATTTATTTATTAATTTACAATATGCCAAACAAATTTGAGAACCCTACTCCGCCAGGAGATAGAGAAAAAGATCAAGAAGTTCGCGAAGCAAAGCAGAAGGTTTTAGAAATCGCAAAAGATACGAAGAATCACTTGTAGGCTATGATGATGATGAAAAAGTCATCGCAAGTATGGGCACTGTGGGAACATCGGTCGTGTTAGAAGCTAGAAAATTGCGCGATTTTATTCACAATACGTCAATTGACGTTATGAATTCCATAGGTATGGGTGAAAATCCTGAGGAGGCATTGAAAAAATTATGGGGTGGCAAACTAATTATATTGACTCCAGAAAAATCAAGAGAATTTCTTTCTGGAATTCAAAAACTTTTAGAAACAAAACCGGAGTTGGAAAATTTTTTAAAGAAAACGGACAAGGAGTAGAACTAGTAAATTATGGAATTTGGAGAAAAACAATTTAAAACGGCTGGGGTTCCGGAATCAGAACAGTCCGAAATCGATAAGGAAAAAGTTACCGACACAGAAACTGTTCGGTTACTTAACTCTCTTGATAGATATGTTAATCGTGAATTTCGAGAACGAGAGGAATTATCATTTAACGACGAGCTTGATGAGATTGAAATTCGTAATGCTCTCTACGAATTAAGAGATAAATACAGTACTGGATTTCACGATTTTGGTTCCGTGAGTTTGGCAGAAGAGGAGCGACAAGCAGTTCTAACATATCACGCGAGTTTAGCGACAAGGAAAAGACGTGGCGAAGCTACCACAGAGAATCTCTCGGAGAAAAACCTCACGGAATTTTTAAAGACAATCGGAGAGCTTCGCAACCTGTTACGAAATTTTGATGGTGATTGGAGTCGCTCGGTGTTCGCTTTTCTACGCCAAAGAGAAAAGAAAGAAGGTAGATATATTCGCATCGAGGAAGAATTCGGCGGCACAGATATTTCTAAAATTGATGATTTTTTTGAAACATCGCCGGAGGCGAGAGAACAACTTTTGCTCAAATATCCTGAATTAGCAGAGGCATATAAGAGATTTTATATAGACCAGTATCCTAATTTACAAAAGCGACTCCAAGAAACGGAGCAATCTCTTGACCAGAGAACGCGAGAGCATCCAGAAGAAGTACGCAATCTTTTGTTGCAACTCCATGCCTCTGAGGATAAAATAGATTCCTTGGCGATTGATGATCTGATTGGCATTGCGCCAGAAAAAATAGAAAGGAATGTTGACATGAGGGGTTTGGAAAACCAATATGGACACGAGCAGTATCCTTATCAAGGCACACCGTATGAACTTATACGACAATTTATAAAAGAACTGGAGTTATCAGAAAGTGATGTTCTGTACGATTTAGGTTGTGGCTACGGTCGTATTCCTTTGTATGGCGCGATGACCACGAAAGCACAGTATCGCGGAATTGAAATTGTCCCCGAGAGAGTTGTTGAGGCTGATGAGGTGAAAAACAAATTCGGATTAGGTAATGTGGAATTTCGGCAAGGCAATGTGTTGGAGCAAAATTATGCGGACGGCTCCGTTTTCTTTCTCTTCAATCCTTTCACATATGAGACACTTGAGAAAGTTGGTGAGCAGCTCCAAGAACTTGCTAAAACCAAGAAAATAAGGGTTGTCTCGCTCGGACCTTCAACAAGTTATTTCCAATCTCAAGAGTGGCTCAAGCCCGCTGAAACAGAATCGAAAGAGCATCCTTGGGGTTTGATGATTTTTGAATCAATATAAAATTACGGTGTGCAAACTTCTTTGACTGAATGGCGGGGATTCTGAAAAAAGGGCAATCCGAAATCCCGCCCGCATTCATTCCTCAGACCCCTTTCTGCGGGCGGGTTTCGGACTGGGGGTTTTCGGAAAATGGCTATCCACAGAATAGTATTGACTTTTATATAAATACGGCTATCCTGTATAAGGGTTGCATTTATTTACGCAATAGAGTATATTATTAACATTATGAACCAAGAAAGTAAAAAAGAGCGTTTTAAGCGACTTGCGACGCAAAGAACCAATACCCTGTTATTGAGGTTAAAGGTGCTTGGTAATTGTTCAAATCGTAGCGCTTATGATTACTCCGAAGATGAGATCAACAAGATATTTTCCGAAATAGAACGTCGAGTTCGGGAAACAAAGGCAAAATTCCATTTTCCAAAAAACAAGGAATTCAAATTATAATCAATTATCATTATGAGTATAAAAGTTAAAGTATCCCCAAGAATAGTTAGTAATATAGCAAAGATTTATCAAAATACTTCGCGGGTTTTTATGGAGTACATTGATAACTCATTGGATAGCGGAGAAAAATTATTTGAAAATAATAATAGAATATATCCATATAAGGTTCAGATAAGTATTACTATTGATCCCGAAGCAAGAACAGTTACTTTTGAAGATAACTGTGTTGGAATGGATAAAGACAACTTACTTCGAATTGTCCAAAACATCGGAGACTCAAATAAGAAAAACGACTTTACCACAAATGGACAATTCGGATTTGGTATTCATGCTTACGTGGCCTGTGCCAACCGAATGGAAGTTTTAACCCTAACACTTGCTTCTCGTGTTGCATATAAAATAAAAGTTGATCGGAACGCGTATACAGAGGAGGGTGAAATCGCTGATTTAATCGAAATTGCGCGAG
>CAYSNI010000063.1:0-3740 GCA_964432465.1 uncultured Candidatus Saccharibacteria bacterium | reverse complement strand
TTGACCAAGATGATTTTCGCTTTGATCCGTATGGCTTCGCATTTGATTACGAAAGCCAAAGAGAGAGGAGTGAGCGTCTGGAGAAATATAGCACTAATCGCCTTCGGGGAGCAGCCGCGGAATTAAGAGATTATCTCATTGTGCAAGGGTTGAATCTTGAGCTAAGGCACATAGTAGCCGGGGGACCAGCGCAGAGCTGTCGAAAAGAAATTTACAACACATGGGATCTTATCGCCCACTGGTAAACCAGTGGGCTTTTTTATTTCCTACAAATTTTTGGACGCACCTAGGCCGGCCCTCCAAAGCTTTACTGTGTCCATCCGAAGCCTTAGCGAAGGAGGTAGCGACGGAGGGCTACTCACTATTGTTTGGAAACAAAAAACTCCCATGGCGGGAATTCTTTTGCGCTCAACCATCTTTCACTTTTTATAAATATCTTTTCTGTGTTTGGCCCGTAAAAGTAAAAGTGTATAAAGAATCTCTACGCAAAGTCAACTTTCAGCTATTTTGTTTCAAGCTGTTCTATCAGCTCGCCCAACTCTTCCGCGGTCCACTTTGGCGTTTGATTTTCCGGCGACCAGCCGTATTGCCCATTAAGAGCGTCGAAAAGATCAAAATTCTCCATCATTTTATCGGTTGCGGTATCAAATCTTCCGCTATCGCCAGGATACCGCTTCGCCTCGTCGTCCAATCGGCGGTATTCAAGATACCACTTCAAATCAGAAATAACTCCACCTAATTGGTTCTTTGGCACGCTTTCTAAAATTTCAACTACTTTTTTCTCTACTTTAGGTCCCCCCTCCTTTTCCAAGCCCATTCCCTCCGACGGATTTTCAAATTTATTCATATTGGTATTATATTACCAAAAAATAACTTCTAACAAAACTAGCTCAACATAAGTGGGTTCGGCCCATTCGAAGAAGCGCAAACAAAAAGCACCCGCGTGGGGTGTTTTTTGTTCGCGTGCTCCCCGGGTAGGGATCGAACCTACGACCGTCGCCTTACATTAATCCTACTATTACTAATAGGGATGGACTATATCATCCGCCGTAAAACGCTATTGCGATCACGGGGCGAGGCGCTTCGTTCCGACTGATAATCGGAACTACTCCCTTGCGGGATAGTCTCTACACCTTCCGAGCGCATAATTTATGCGCTTCGGCTTGGCTCGGTATTACCCATCGCTTTTAGCTAAGGGCTTCACCGATTTCACCTCGTTTTACAACCCGAATTTCTTCGGGAAGCTGCGTATACGTTCACAGGGCGCCGCTCTACCGCTGAGCTACCGGGGAATATAATGAGCTGTTTTATATGATAATGAATTATCGGCAAAGTTTCAATACAAATAAGAAACCAAAACAGTGCTTTGACATGTCAAAGCACTGTTTTAGAAAAACTCAGGTATCGCTTATCAGCGGGTTCGTATAAATATTACTTGCTATTTTTCACCCTCTTTCTATATTCGTGCACATCCCAGGCATCTAAAACGCTAAATTTTGGCCGGGCTGATTTAAATTGTTTCTTTTTCGGTGACATAGACGCGCTATAAACTCTTTTCTGACGCGATGCTGAACGATAGCTTTTGTAGTCACCTATCTTAAGCATAAAGCTTTTCTTAATAACGCTGATAGTTTGTGACGATAGCCAGAGTTCCCTACCAATATCTCTATAACTTTTGCCCTGCTCCAATAAATTAATCGTGGTAATTCTATAAACAATATTTTGTTTTTCTTTCTCACTCAAAACGGAGTCGAGCAGATCCTTCATCGCTGGTTTTGTTTTGCCAGCCAAGTTAGCAATAAACTGATCCCAAGCTTTTCTCTCGTTCTCTCTTCTGCTTTTCTTATTTAATTTATTAATATTCATTACCATCATGTGCTTTGACAGGTCAAAGCGTAGCATACTTTTCAAATACAAAAATGTATAAGATGAAATACTACCATGCTTTGACGCGTCAAAGCATGGTAGTGAAGACCAAAAGAGGAACTTAGCGAACGAATAAAATAGAAGCGGACATCTTAAAAAACTAAAATTTGAATCGGCTAATGCCGGAGCATCTTTACTTGTATCAAAATTGTAGTATTATCTTTCCTGTAGCTTAACAAAGGAGCACGGATGGTTCCAAAGGGAACGCTGTCAGCTGAAGAAATTAAAAATGGTGGCAGGGTTGAATCTCTGGAATTTGGCGATCTTCTCTTTCGAGGCGTGGTGGAAAATCCATCCTTTGGACCTGATGGCTTGATCTACGGATATACAGCGCCGGAGAGGAAGCTCGTCTATACCGAAGTCAGCATCTTGCGCTCACCAAGGCAAAACCGGCCGTAATGGTCGGCTTTTTATTTACTCTAAAAAAGGTGCGATCTTCTTGAGTATACGGCAACTTTATTGTATTGTTCACCTGTTCTTTGTAAGGATTTTTTTATGGAACGAGTCATTGTCCGCTGTGCTCTGGATATGATTGATCAGGCCATCGCCAAAATGGAGGAGCTAGGATTTAGCTTCGAATATCGTGATTCAAAGCAAGTCGGTCACTTCGTTGGATTTATTCAAAAAGACAAGATTGAGACGCTCCGAACCACTCCCGGTATCCTGGAAGTAACCGAGGTTACCGAATCGGGATTCCTCGAATGAAGTCGCGCTTCTGTCTTCGGATCGCTATACTTGGAGCCGGGCTCTTCATCGGTGGCATTCTATACTCATTCACGCGACCGACACCCAGCGTTAACGAGATGCGTGTCATTTTCTTCCTGATCGCGATTGGCTTTCCGGCCACGCTTGGCGGCACCGGAAGTTACTTCTATTTCAAAACGGAAGAAAACGATGCCGCGACTCCGAACCCGACCGATTGGCTGTGCAACGTCTGTAGAGGCATTGATTCCGGCGAATGCGAGGACCCGAAAAATTGCTCCGCCTCAAGAAATAAAAAGGACTCTTACTAAGAGTCCTTTATTTTTTTATTACCGCTTCGGCCTGGCAACTACTTTCAATTGGGTGACTTCATGGAAGCCGTACCGCCCGTGTTCGCGACCCATGCCGGACTTTTTCCAACCACCGAAAGGATTCCAAGGCGTGGTGTAATTAATCCCATTGATGCTAACCATGCCGGTCTGAAGTTTGCTCGCCACTCGACTCGCCCGATCAAGATCGGCCGAATACACATACGACCCCAGGCCGAAAGAAGTAGCGTTCGCCAGTTCGACTGCCTCCCTTTCATCATTGAAGGCCATTACCGGCAGTACTGGTCCGAAAACCTCTTCTTCCCAAACGCGAAAATTTATCTCCACCTTCGTGAGAAGCGTCGGCCGATAAAAGGCGCCGCCCATTTCGTGCTCAAGCGACTCGCCGCCGGCAAGCACACGTGCGCCTTCCAACCTAGAGATATCAACCTGCTGAGCCAGACGAATCAGTTGACGCTTGGCGACTAGCGGACCGCTTTCCGTATTCGGGTCTTCGGCCACACCAATCCGGCGCGCCCGAAAGATTACGGCCAACCTTTCAACCACGTCATCAAAAATACGCTCGTGAACAATCAGCCGCTTCAAGCCGTCGCAATACTGACCGTTGTTGGAAAGGCGAAACTCGCACACACTGCGAACTGCCGATTCCACATCCGCGTCCTCAAAGATAATGCCCGGAGCGGATCCGCCCAGTTCCATTACCGACTTTATGAACTTCATGCCCGCCAGTTCGTATAGACGCTGACCGGTTACGGTACTGCCGACAAAATGAATCAGATTCAC
>CAYSNI010000062.1:0-3970 GCA_964432465.1 uncultured Candidatus Saccharibacteria bacterium | reverse complement strand
GGATTCTGGCCGGTTCCTTCGGTGCTAATCCCATTTACCGTCCAGGTGAATTTTGCTTGTGTGGGCGCGCCAAAATTAAAGAAATACAGTAACGCTTTAAAAATATTCGGACCACCGACAATCACTACTTCCGGCCTTGCGAGGGGAATGGAGATTTGCCGGCTAAGTGTTTGCCCTTTATATAGAAAGGACGCGGATACAGCCGGATCCCCTTTTAATCCATCTGCGGTAAAAAAGATTGATTTTTGGCCAATTCCCGAGCTGTGTAACTCCCCATCGATAGTCCAGGTGATTTTGATACGGGAGAGATCGATGACGCGTCCGGCACTGAGCGCTTCTAATGCTACGTCAACCCTTGAGCCGATTGACGGCAAAGTTTTTCCCATATAGCTTGCGGGCGTATAGGAGTTGGCCTTCCAGGTAAGAATGATTTCCGGTGATGTTTGAGCCTGGGCAATGTTGATCATCAGCAAAGAAAGAACTGTAAGTAAGTATTTCATGCTTCTATTTTTGCCGCCTGGGCGAGGGCGCCCTTGGGTGTTTTGATATTGCTGGTTTTATTCGCGACTGTTGCCAGGGCGCTTTCTGGATTGCGATCTTGATAAACCGTCAATAAGAATCCGACGGTGTAGTTGGGAAGAATGCTTAGTACCGGAATGATGCCAAGCAGGCCGGTAATCAGTAGCCTTCCATTCGGCACGCCACGAAAGAGGCAGTAAAGATAAGATAGCGGGATCATGACTACCCCCACCAGCACGTTTAGCGCTGGTATGATGTCTAAAATATCGGCCAGAACGCAGATAGGAGTGATGATCAGTATTTCAACCGCGGATATCTTTGGTTCGGGTTGCATGGTTATTTAGATTACGGTTGTTGTTGTAATATCTGCTCCGGCTTTGTGGTAATCACCTTATCTTCAGTGTAGGAAGCGATAATTTGGACTGCTACATGATTTGGCCCGGCGAAGAATAATCCTTGGCCGACGGTGGATTCAAGTAGTAGAGATTTTTCTGCCTCAGTTAAGGCAAAAGTCTTCGCGATCGAGTCGATCATTGCCGGCGACTGTTTCAATAGTAGCTGTAGAGAGGAGTTGGTTATGATTGGTCGGCCGTAAGGAGAGTTAAGGAAGTCCTCCACGTCCTGGGTGATGGTAGAGATGCCGAGGAAGTATTTTCGGGCGCGCTTGACTAAGCCGAAGAGGAAAGAGGCACCATCCGGATACTTCATCATCCACCAAGCTTCATCAATGATCATTACGCGGCGTTTTAATTCCGATCGGACTAGGTTCCAGATAAAATTCAAAATAATATACATCGCGATCGGGCGCAGTTCATCTTCGAGATCGCGAATCGAGAACACGATCATTCGGTTTTTGATATCAATGTTAGTCGGACGATTGGCAAAGCCGGCGTAACTGCCATTTGTGAACCTGTAGAGACGTTCGGCGAGATCGCGGCCGCCTTCCATGTTTTGAAGTACGGTCTGCAAATTTTCGAGCAATGGCGCTTGCGCGTGAGAGAAGTCTTTACCGGCCACAATATCAAACGCGGCATAAGTTTCGGAAATTGCTCTATCCAAAAGGGACTCCTCTTCCGCAGTCATCTTGCCGAGCATCAGCTTCATCAAGCCAGTTAAATTCACGATATGGGACTTTAAGACATCAGTCGGATTTTCGTCCTTAGGAATGATCGGAATCTCAAAAGGATTGATGTGGCTTTCCGAGGTTAGAGAAATCTTAAAGAAACTTCCGCCAACGGTATTGGCGAGTTGCTGATACTCATTTTCCGGATCGATAATCAGAACATCACTACCGAGCATCATTAAACGGAGAGCCTCTAATTTTGTAGCGTAGGATTTACCGGCACCGGATTTCGCGAAGATGACCATATTAGCATTTTCCAGAGAGAAACGGTCAAAAATTACCAGCGTGTTATTACCACGGTTGATCCCGTAAAGTATTCCTTCGTCGGAAGTTAGGCTGGCTGATACGAATGGGAAAAAGGATGAAACTGGGCCTGAATTAAGAGGGGTGTGAATAAGAAGATGGTCAGTGCCGATTGGAAGCGTTGAGTTTAATCCTTCTACCTGCTGGAATACGGCCGATTTGGCGTAGATAAGCTTTGCCTCAAGCAAGCTGTTGATCTGAGCTTCTAGTTTATTGAGATTTTCCAGCGTATCGGCATAAATAGTAATGTAGACTCCGACATTGAAAAGATGCTCCTGTCCTTGTTGGAGAGAGTCGCGGAGCGATTCAATATCTTGATGGGCGGTTTCCAGCATCGGATTTCGCACCATGCCTTTTTGTTCTTGTTCGGAAATTTCCGCCTGCACTTCCGCCGCTTTTTTCCGGAGATTTTTCAATGCGAGAGCGGTATCCACTGGATGAATAAAGATGGCGATATCTAAAAGATCTGGAAGATTGATAATCGGCGAGAACCAGCCGGTTGCAAGGTAACGCGGATAGGTGAATAAAAAGATTGTTTTTGAAAGCTTGCTACCGAGTTTGAGGTAGTTGGCATCAGCTTCCATCGCGGGAGGGGCGATGATGTCCGTAACCGTTTTGCCCATACTGGCTTCTTTCGCTATTTCCAGGGTTTTCTTCTCAATTGATTCCGGATTATAAAGATTATAAAAAAGCTCGATGACTGCTTCATTTTCCAGAGGTATTGCCTGAAGCCCTACGGCGGAAAGACCCGACAAAACCCGGTCTACTCTTTGGCTAAGCTGGCTAAGATGATGCTGAAAATCTTTTTCATCAGCTGTAGATATTTCTGCCGGGGCTCTCTTTTTGCCAAACATACCGAGAATTCCGCTGGCAGAAGCCGGTAGCTGTGGCACATCAAATGGAATCACCACAAAAAACGTCTTGTTCATAATCGGATTCTGGCTGACAAATGATGAGATAAATTCACGATAACCGGCAACCTGAACCTTTAATAGTTCGTTACCCTCTTCTTTCTCACGGGCTTCCAGTTTTTTAATGTAGCCTTCTATATTGAGACGACGAGAATGAATGAAAATTTGAACAGAAAAGTCTAGGCTGTTGAGAAAATTTTGATAAGCGTAAGTAATCAGGCCCTGTTCCTCTTCAGATTTAAGATCGAAATTCAGACCGGAAACCATGACGATCTTCCGGAGCGAACCGTTTTTCAAAAGTACCGTACCCTCTTTGACGGTTTCGATATCGACAAATTTTTGCGTTGATTGAGATTCTTTTTTAGCCATTTGGTGATTACTACTATTATATAGTATTTAGACTCCGCCTCCCGGTTTCGTCGGTGGTTTTTTAGTGATCAGATTCAACCAGGTGTTTTTGAGTTTGGAAGCCGGTGTTTCTTTGGTGATCGGAAGTTGAAATGTTGGCATCACCGCTTTTGCATCCTCTCTTTGCCATAAATAGAGCCTTGGATTCCAATAATATAGAAAGGCGCTTTTAAGGATTATCGTCAGCGGCCGGCCATTGTATTTGAAAAAAGCGAATGCGGCCGCGATTGAACCGAAAATCAGGGTGACAATAACCCAGAGAAAGAATTTAAGAACAAAGAAAAGAAGGAAACTGGTTAGGCCAGCGGCGGCGATATAAAGAAACTGTTTGAGCGTGAGCGGCCCGACGATCTTACTCTCCGTTTCGATAAATTGTGGTACTTGGAATTGGGTCATATTAGTTTTGGAAATCTTCGGGTTTCAAAAAGTTAGGCACTTTTGAAGGCATGATTCGGACCGGGATCGGGGTGGATTGGACTTGTTGTGGCATAGGTTTTGGCAAGGGTTCTATTTTCGGCACAGAAGGACGAGACGGCGGAACCAGTGTCGGTCTGTTCATTGATGACTGAGCCGTTTGTAAAGGCTCAATTTTAGGCAGAGGCCTGGCTACAGGAGCCTGAGAAGATGGCGCGTACACCGGAGACTGGAACGGCTTCAGTTGTGAAGTTTGCGGCACAACTTTTTCATCAGGATGAGCAATCTCCGG
>CAYSNI010000061.1:0-12842 GCA_964432465.1 uncultured Candidatus Saccharibacteria bacterium | reverse complement strand
TGCGTCTGGAAGTTGACCATCAGGTAGTCGGTTTTGTGGGTATTGCTAAGTCCAATTCGCGTTACGCGCTCGCGAGCTTGTACCTGGATAAGTTGATGGAAGTAGTCAGGGGAGAAAAAGAGTACCGTCCGTTGCCGAAATATCCGGCTATTATCCGTGATATTTCTATCGTCGTAGACAGCAATATTCGCGTGGGAGGCATGCAAGACGTACTAGAAAACGCCAGCGAGCTTATTTTTGATGTTGATCTTTTGGATTGGTACGAAGATGAGAAGATTGGCGATGGGAAAAAGAGCATCACTTTCCGGATAGTTTTTCAATCCGAGGATCGCACGCTCACCGATATCGAAGTGAATAAAGAAATGGAAAAAGTACTCATCGCGCTTCAAGCAAAATTTGACGTGGAAGTGAGATAGTTGTAAACTAACCGCAGTTCTTTGGAGGTTTTTATGAGTCGGCCGGAGAAGAAGCAGAGATGGGTGGCCAGTATTTTACCAAGCGGTAACGCCGACGCCGATAAGGCTTGCGTGCTTTGGGAAAGCATCCTGAAGTCGCAGTCACCGGAAGTTTTGGAGATGATTCAGGAGATGATTCGTTCCACGTGGCGGGATTATCATTCGAATAATTATCTTGCCATCCTGCGTTCGAAAGGAGTGGACTTTGGCCAGCAAAGATAAGAAGCAGCGCAAGATTGATCCGGTGAAGCAGGCACGGGCGGAGATCGACCGGGCCTTAAATCCGAATCGCGTACACGACACAGTTAAGGATTTGAAGTTACGTAAAGCGCTAAAGAAGAAAGGAAAACCACTTTGGAAGGCTCTGAAAGATTTGAGAATTAAGCTAAAAAAGTTTGGATTTGAGGCCTGAAAAGGCCTTTTTTATTTGTGTGAATTTTGCTATAATAAATAGACTAAAATGGCTAAGGAAAATCCCTCGAAAAACTCTGGTCAGCCGAGCGCCAAAGTTCAAAAAGAAGCTGCTGCTTCGGCAGGCTTAGTCGCCAAAGCCTCTTATACTGCCAAAGATATCTACGTGCTGGAGGGTTTGGATCCGGTCCGTAAGCGCCCGGGCATGTATATCGGTACGACCGACACCGCCGGTTTGCACCATTTAATTTGGGAGGTTGTGGACAACTCTTTTGACGAAGCGATGGCCGGCTATGCGAAGAACATTCGTATCGAGCTTTTGCCAAATAATCGGGTAGCGGTGACTGACGACGGTCGCGGTATTCCGGTAGAGGTTCATCCGCAGTCCAAGAAGTCCACGCTGGAAACAGTTTTAACTACGCTCCACGCCGGCGGTAAGTTCGGCGGTGATTCTTATAAAGTATCCGGCGGCTTGCATGGCGTCGGTGTTTCTGTGGTTTGCGCCCTTTCTACCTGGATGCGCGCCGAGGTGCATCGTGACGGGGGAATCTATGAACAGGAATACAAAATTGGTAAACCGCAATATAAGGTTCGTAAGATCGGCAAGTCCAACCGCACCGGCACTCGCATAGAATTTGAGCCGGATCCGGAGATTTTCAAGACCGGCACAGAGTTTGATTTAAAGCGTATTATTGATCACTTGCGACAACAGGCTTTTCTTACGAAAAGCGTCCGTCTTGAAATTGGAGATGCGCGAGATGAGAAAAAACCGATTTATCATGGATTCTTTTTTGATGGCGGTCTCCTTTCTTTTATTAAATATTTAAGCCGTAACGAAAAACCACTTCAGGAGGTGCCGTTTTATTGTCAAAAATCAGCGGAAGAGGTGGAGGTGGAAGTAGCGTTCATGTACAAGCAGGAGACAGAAGCTCAGGAGCTGAGTTTTGCTAATAATATCTACACTCCGGACGGCGGGATGCACATGACCGGATTTCGATCGGCGCTTACGCGTTCTCTGAATAACTACGCGATTGAACATGATTATATTAAGAAAGACGGCGAAAACTTGACTGGCGACGACGTACGCGAGGGATTAATCACCGTGATCTCCGTGAAGCTTCGTGAGCCACAATTTGAAGGCCAGACAAAGGCCCGCCTTGGTAGTCCACAAGCTCGGACCGCCACGGAAACTGTCTTGAACGAGACGATTAAAGACTTTTTGGAAAGAAATTCCAGCGACGCCCGTCGGATTATCGAGCGTGGTTTATTGGCCGCGAAGGCTCGTAAAGCCGCTAAAGCCGCTAAGGAAACCGTCATGCGTAAAGGTGTACTGGAAGGACTAACGCTTCCCGGCAAGTTAGCTGATTGCAGTTCCCGTAATCCGGAAGATTCAGAGTTATTTATTGTCGAGGGTGATAGCGCCGGAGGCAGTGCTAAACAGGGACGGGATCGGCGCACTCAGGCGATTCTGCCGCTGAAGGGCAAAATTTTGAATGTGGAAAAAGCTCATATTGATAAGATGTTGATTAATAAAGAAATCAAAGCCCTGGTGGTGGCATTGGGCACAGCCATCGCTGAATCTTTCGATCTTTCAAAGCTTCGTTATCACAAGATCGTGCTGATGACCGATGCTGACGTGGATGGTTCACACATTCGCACGCTTTTGCTGACGCTCTTTTATCGTCACTTCCCGCAAATTATCAGTCATGGACACTTATACATCGCTCAACCGCCTCTTTATAGAGTTCAGCGAGGTAAGGATGTGAAATACATCTACCGGGAGGAGGAAAAAGAAAATCTACCCAAGGAAGGCCTTAACTTACAGCGCTACAAAGGTCTCGGTGAAATGAATCCGGAGCAACTCTGGGAAACTACGATGAATCCGGCGAATCGCACGTTGCGGAAAGTAGTTGTTGAAGACGCTGAAGAGGCTGACCGGCTTTTCGATATTCTTTTGGGTGAGGCGGTAGAGCCGCGCAAGCAGTTTATTCAGAGTCGCGCCCAATACGTGAAGAACCTAGACATCTAATTAGAGCTGTGTTAAAATATCCACAATATGATCACTAGAATTAAAGCTTTTTTCGATGAATCGAGACAGGAGTTCAAGAGGGTTAATTGGCCAACCTTTCCTGAGGCAATGCGGTTAACTACTATCGTTATCGTTTTCTCTCTGTTTATCGCCTTAATTCTGGGAGTTTTAGACACCGCGTTTACCTATCTTTTGAGCCGGTTTATTGGTATTTAATAATCTTATTCCAAATTATTTATGGAAAATAAAGTAGAGCCAAATAAAGTTCGTAACTGGTACGCGATCCATACCTATTCAGGCTACGAAGACGCGGTTGCTCGTTATTTACAACAGCGTATCGAATCCTTGTCCATGCAAGACAAGATTTTTAATGTTGTCGTACCGAAGGAAAAACGGATTAAGATTAAGAATGGTAAGCGTCGCGAGGTAGAGGAAAAAGTGTATCCCGGCTATGTTTTGGTGGATATGCTTCTGGCGGAGGACACCTGGTATGTCGTTCGTAACACGCCTCGGGTGACTGGCTTTGTTGGTCCGGATACCACGAAACCGACCCCACTTTCTCAGTCGGAGGTTGATAATTTTTTGGCGAAAATGAAGCCGGATGAAGGCGGCACCAAGTTCCGTCTAGAATTGAAAGTAGGCGAGATGGTGAAGATTACCGACGGTCCTTTTAAGGATTATGATGCTAAAGTTTCCGAGATTGACGAGGAAAAAGGAAAAATAAAAGTACTGGTGGCTATTTTCGGTCGGGATACCGCGGTGGAACTGGACTCATTGCAAGTTCAGAAATTATAAGGTATATTCTTACCCACAATGGCAAAGCCAATTAAAGCTAAATTAATTTTGCAGATAGAGGCCGGTAAGGCCAATCCGGCGCCGCCGATCGGTCCGGCGCTTGGCCAGCACGGTATTAACATTGCTGATTTTTGCAAAAAATTTAACGAAGCCACTAAGGATAAAATGGGGGATATCATTCCTGCCGAAATCACTATCTATGAGGATCGTACTTTTGATTTTAAATTAAAGACCTCCCCAGCTTCCGCGCTTTTGCGTAAAGCGGCTGGTGTTCCTAAGGGTTCCGGTGAGCCGAATAAGGTTAAGGTTGGAAAAGTGACGAAGGCGGATATCCGGGATATTGCCGAGAAAAAGATGGTGGATCTTAATGCCAATTCAATTGAAGCCGCGATGCGAATCATCGAAGGCAGCGCCCGCAATATGGGCATTGAGGTAATAGAAAAATAGGGGCTCGGTCAAACTATTTTTCGGAAACAGAATAAAACGGCTCCTGCGGCCGTTTTTTCTTCGCCCTCGCGTTGTGCTGACAATAGCTGGCAGATTTTTTGCTATTCTGGTATAATCTCGTTAGTTCATTGGAGGTGATCGCATGAGTACGGAAGAGGAACTGAAGAAAGTTCAGGAAGTTGCGAACAAATATGAGGCCGTCTTTAGAAGTCTTCCCGGTGTCGTGAGCGTGTATGTCGTTGATGGCGGCTTCGGAATTTCCCTGACCACTGTGGATATCGAGTCTAGGCAGTTTCTCAGAGCGTTGCTTGCTGATAGAATTGAAGGAGTTCCGGTCACGGTTGGGTATGGCGGTTCTGAGCCGAGCAAGAAAAAGTGCTGAGGGTCTCACTAACAATTAGCCCCGCCAGTTTGGCGGGTTTTTATTTTTGTGTTATTCTCATGCTGGTTCTTAAAGGAGAGTCCGGATGCGCATCGGTCTGCAGGTATTTAGACTTTTGACGGTAGTACTTTCTACTATGGCGGCTATACGATTTTTTAATTCTGGATATGCGGTAGCCGGAGTAATGATGATTATTGGCGGCGTCGGTGTCTTCGTGATTCTTTGCCGTCTGGAGTGGAAGAAGTTTTATGATCGATAGGAGGATTGTATGAAGTGGTCGTTGCTACGGTTTTTGAATGGCATGGTTTTTGGTTTAGTCAGTGGCTATTTTTTCTTGCACAGTAATCCTTGGTATATTTTGCCGGCCTTTATTCTGTTCTTTTGGCTTTGGCTTTGGCTTTCCCGTTGTGAGGAAAAGTCTAACTAATTTATAAAACATCCTCTTTTATAGAGGATGTTTGCATTTTTTATGAAGATGTGTTTAAATATTCAAAGTTGTGATCTTTGAAAAGGAGAAGGAGGAGGCTCCTGGATGGACAGTATCTTGAGCGGTTGGCGTGATTTTAGCTTCTGCACTTTTGTTGAAAATTTAGCTCAGCGAATTAAGGACGCGAAAAGAAAAGGGATTCGGAGCATTGAGGCGATGCCTATTCCCAGTCATGAGTATTCGCCCAGATTTCTCGGCTTGTGGCCGTCCCTGTCAGGATTTTCAGGCACCATTTTTCGATATTGTAAAAGTCGTGGCTTCAAGCCTAGAGTGGTCAGAATAAGCCGCTCTAGAGTCAGAAAAATTGTAATTCGCTGGTAATCGGTATACGAAAGGAGGGGTTGTCATGGCAAAAACTTGCGATAATAAGAGCGTGGGCGTGGTCATCATGGACGATCAGCGACGCTTGCTAATGATTGATCGGGGTAATTATCCTCGATGCAAGGCATTTCCCGCCGGGCATCTGGATGGTGGTGAATATCCAGAGATGGCGGTCACCGAAGTGCGCGAAGAGGTTGGGTTGGAGATACCAATCAGCCAACTCTTTCAGGTCGCCAAGGTCACACTAAGCAATCCCTGCAAACGCGAAGGCGGCTCTTTCCATGTGTGGCGAGCATATTTCGCTAAGGCCAGCGATCTGCCTCATCTAAACGTGAAAGCGGGGGATGACGCGAAGAGGGCGTTCTGGGCCGATGAGGCCACTTGGCGGCATTATGCTATACGGACCGAGTTCATGATCTCTCGGCTCGGGCTTCAGTGGTTTGAGGTTGGCGAGATCACTCTTAGAATTTTCGGTCATCCGAAGATTGGTCCCGCCACTGAAGAAGAAAAGATGCGGTACGCAGAATGGGAACGTAATCCGGGCATGGAGCCGGTCTGGTATTACCTCCTTCGGGCTGCAGGATTCTTTGACTGGGAGTTTCAGGGAGCACCGGTCCAGAAGTAAAATAATTTTACGGCACTATCTCTAAGGATAGTGCCTTTTAATTTGGGTATAAGTTTGATACCTTTATCCCAGCACTTGGAAAGGAGATAATGAGAACATGAAAGGTAAGTTGATCGTTATTGAAGGAACAGATGGCAGTGGCAAGAAGACGCAGGCGGATTTGTTAGTGAGCCGTCTTCGAAAGGAAGGACGAAAAATTAACACGCTATCGTTTCCTCAGTACGGGGAAAAGTCCGCGGGGATGGTGGAGAATTACCTGAGCGGAAAGTACGGTGAGCCGGACCGGGTGGATCCGAAAGTCGCCTCTGTTTTCTACGCGATGGATCGCTTTGATGCCGGGCAAAAGATTCGTGAAGCTCTGGAATCGGGAGAGGATGTAGTTCTCGACCGGTATGTGGACTCCAATGCCGGACATCAGGGTGGCAAGATTGCTGATCCGATGGATCGCCAGGCATTCCTGATGTGGCTGTACAATCTTGAATATGAAGTTCTTAAGGTGCCTCGTCCGGATCTGGTTGTCGTGCTTTACGTCCCAGTTGAAGTAACGCTGGATCTGATGGAAGGAAGAGGAAAAGCCAAGGACGGGCACGAAGCCAACGTCGAGCATCTTAAGCGAGCTGCTGATTCTTACCTCTGGTTGGCTGATCAGCGTCCGGATGACCATCTGGTAATCAAATGCGCTCGCGGTAAGGGTATTATCGCCCCGGAAATCATTGCTGAAAAAGTCTATGAAGTTGTCGCTCCGCTATTGCAATAGCGGAGTTTTTTATTTACATTGGTGGTGGAGTTCATTTTAGGAGTTAGTATGCGTCCACTGGTTATCTGTTGCAGTCAGCGATTCAAGGAAGAGCTGGAAACGTTGACGTCGTTCTTGGAAAAGAACGGTGTCTTGATTTTCGCTCCTGATTTTAAGCGGCATCGCACTGACCAGATCAGAAAGGACGAAGAGAAGCGGCTCGAATCTGAATCGTACCGGGACAAGGTTCCCGGCCTGGTCTGGGCTCACTTCAACAACCTTGAGCTCGTAAAGAATATGGGCGGCGTATGTCTGATTTTCAATCCTCTGAGTAAGGGGCGTCATAACAAGGAAACCGGGTACGTCGGAAGTAACACTCAGGGCGAGGTTGGCTATGCGGCCGCGTTGAAGCTGACGACGATTTTTCTCAAACCGCACAGTGAGAAATGGATGATGACGGTCGCCCACGAGAAGGACCGAAAGCGGATTTTCACGCTCGCGTTCCCCGGCAAGAATCCTCTTGAGGACCTTGAGTTCCTTTGGGCAAGCTGGCTCAAGCCCTGGCTAGGCGTCTGATCCTAGCGCTAAAATCCCCTGTACAAATAGGGGATTTTTTTATATAGTCTAGGTAGAAACTTTGCATAAAGATTGCGGGGTCAGATGATGAACGAAGACGGTCGCCTGAAACCTCCTAAGCAGCCACCGGATTTTTCCCAATGGGAATTTTCCGAGATGGGGTCTGAGCATGTTTATCCCAATAGTAAAAAAGAACCAGTGATTAAAGAGTGCACCGAATCGGATATTCGGATGCCTTCCTGGATCGGCTATGTGGATTCTTTTACTAAGGGTGAGGCCGGCATCGGCAGGGAGTATCGGTTTTTCGGACAGGATCCGAAACTGAAATTTTGGGGGATGCGGGGCGAGAAGCCTTTGTATGGCTGGTTCGCCGTTCGGAGGTCCTCTGGAGTATGGGAAGTTTTCTCATTCGTAGATTACCGGGTTAAAATTGAACCGGAATTTGGCACCGGCTCTGAGTCAAAGACTATCATTACTATTAAGGTCTATGTGTATCGTCGGGACCACGATACGATTCTCAATGATCTGACCTTTATCGCAAAAAGATAAAATTTCCGCTCCAAAGCATACCGGAGCGGTTTTTTATTTATCTAATAAAAACCCCCGACGAGTATCGGGGGCTTGTCCTGAGTAGTTCGACTTTACTCACTGTAAACTTGGCCGAAGGGCTTTATTCAGACGACAGTCTTTCTAAGACGCCCCTCAGGCAGGATAGGAAAGCGCCAGCTTCATCAAGATTCGTTGTAACTAGAACAAAATCAAATTTTGTTTCGTCCATGTGATTCTCAATACCGTAAAGAGCCTGGTATCGGGCGCGCTCTTCAGCCATCCGAGCGTCCGTAGCGATTAGCACTTCTTCCAGCGTTCGATTTTGATTTTCCGAGCGTCGGAGCTGACGGCACGCTCCTTCCAAGCGATGCACTTTCAGGAAGATGTTGAAGGTGGGGAAGCCAGCGGGTTGGAACGCGGCGAGGCGTCCATCAACAACGAGATTGTCCGTCGTTGCCATCAGATCAGCCTGTCGCTTGTCGATGGATTTTTCGAGCTCAGGATCCATCTTCATTTTAGCGTAGAAATCTTCAAGATGGATTCCGGCTTCTCGCGCCATTTCACGGAAAATTCCTCCGGTATATGAAAACTGCCAATTGAGATGCGTTGCCAACTTTTTGGCAACCGTGGTTTTGCCCGAACCAGGATTTCCGCTGATCCGAATGATCATGCCGCCCCCTATAATTGAACTTAAAAGATGATATAATAAAGCCAATGAAGTATCAACCGACCATCGGTTTAGAAATACACGCTGAACTTAAGACGCAAACTAAAATGTTCTGCGATTCTTTGAACGACTCTGAAGAGAAGCACCCGAACACCAACATCTGCCCGATTTGTACTGGCCATCCAGGTACTTTACCGACCATCAATAAAAAAGCGGTCGAGCACGTGTTGAAGGTGGGCATGGCGGTCAACGGTGACATTCCTTTATTTTCTAAATTTGACCGCAAGAATTATTTTTATCCGGATTTGCCAAAGGGTTATCAGATTTCGCAATACGATCTTCCGCTGATTTTTGGTGGTTCTTTGAGTGGGGTTCGCATTCGCCGAATACATCTTGAAGAGGATACCGGCCGTCTTGTCCATTCCGACGACGGAAAAAGTACTTATGTGGACTATAACCGAGCCAGTGTGCCTTTGATGGAACTGGTGACTGAGCCAGACATCCGAACTGCTGATCAGGCGGTGGCTTTTGCTAAAGAGTTACAGTTGATTTTACGTTATTTAGGTGTTTCTGACGCGGACATGGAAAAGGGTCAGATGCGCGTGGAGGCCAACATCAGTCTGAACATGGGTACAAAAGTAGAGGTAAAAAATATCAATTCCTTTAAGGCGGTGCAGGGAGCAATCGAGTACGAAACGAAGCGACAGGAAGAAGTTTTGGAATCTGGAGATAAGATAATCCAGGAAACGCGGGGCTGGGATGACGTCCACAGTAAGACCGTGTCTCAGCGGATTAAAGAGGACGCTCACGACTATCGTTATTTCCCTGAACCGGATTTACCGCCGCTCGATCTCGCGCATTTTGATCTGAAACAGATAAAGCTAGATATTCCGGAACTGCCTCAGGCGAAGCGACAGCGGTTTTTGAAAGAGTACGGTATTTCTGCTGATCAGGCGGAGCTTTTAGTTTTAGATCGGCGGATGGGCAAATTTTTTGAAGAAGCGGTCTCGGAGATGACCGCTGATAATAAAGAGAATACCGCTGAGAAGACAAAGTTACTTGCTAACTATTTGATTAGCGATCTCAGCGGTCTCATGACTGTGAAAGAAGTTACTTTCGAAGCGATGAAAGTGGATCCCGAGAATTTCGCAGATTTGATCGAAATGATTTCAGCTGGGAAAATTAATAGTCGGGTTGCGAAAGACGTGCTCGTGAAAATGCTTGAGACGGGGATGGATCCAGGCGTGATCGTTGCGGAAGGCGGCCTGACGCAGGTGTCTGACGAAGGCGCGCTCAAAGAGACTGTAGTGAAAATTATTTCCGAAAATCCGAAAGCCGTTGAGGATTTAAAAAAAGGTAAGGAGGCCGCGCTCCAATTTTTAGTAGGGAAGTCGATGGCCGCGCTGAAGGGCCGCGGCAATCCGGAAATTTTGAAGAAGGTGATTAAAGAGAATATACTTTAAGTAGTAGTTTGAGAAAGGTATTTTGTGGCTGAAAAGAAAATTCCTCCCCCGCCTGATTTCTTGTCTTCAGACTGGAAGCTGCTTTTTATCTCTGACCACTACTGGGATCCAAAATTAGAAGACACGGTTCATGTTAATCTTCTGGAATACGTATCGGAAAAGGATGCTTTGATTCGGGATCGGCTTCAGAGCTACTGGTTTGGCCGAAGCTATCGATTTGGCCATAAGGACGGCAAGATCGAGGGGGCGGCTTTACGCCCATTTAGTGGTAATGAGGCAATTAAAACCTGGGGGTTGATTGGAGACGAAGATGCTTGGGTGGAGGCGATTTTATGCAAGGGGAGCTGGATAGTTATTCAGACCCCGAATGACTGGAATTTTGGCTTTGTTACTCGTAAAAATCGGGAGGGATTGCTCTATCTAAGACTGTATTTTAACGATGAGGTTATTGATACTTTTGAAAATACCCCTTGAGAGGGGTATTTTTTAGTAAGACTTGTTCTTTATCTCCGCGAGAGCTTTTTTTATAAAATCAGCAATTTTCATCGGTTCATTTTTTTTGTCTTTCCAATGGCGGACGCTGACTGTGCCCTCGGCAACTTCTTTATCACCGACGACGGCGATAAACGGTACGCGATGGATTTCCGCTTCGCGGATCTTTTTGCCGACGCTCTCGTTTTGGATATTTAATTTCGCGCGGACGCCTTTTTTCTGGAGTTTTTTCACGATCTGTCCGGCGTATTTCATATGGCCTTCGCCGATGCTCAGCACCTCTACTTGAACCGGGGACAGCCAGGTTGGGAGATGGCCATCGGTGTGTTCTAAAAGCATGCCAATAAACCGCTCAAAAGACCCGAAGATCGCGTGATGAATGACCCAGGGCAGTTTCTTGGAGCCATCTTCGGCGACGTAGTAAGTCTCAAACTGCTTCGGCAACATTACGAGATCCAGCTGGGCGGTGCCTAACTGCCAATCTCGGCCGAGCGAGTCATTAAGGTGAACCTCAATTTTCGGGCCGTAAAACGCGCCTTCGCCTTTGGCGATTGTAAATTCTTTTCCGGCTTTTTGGAGAGCTTCAGTCAGCGCCTTCTCGGCCTTATCCCAGTCAGAAGGGGAGCCAAGCGCTTTATCTGGCCGAGTGGCGAGAATATACGTTGCCTTAAGATTGAACATAGCGTAGAAGCGGTCTAGAATCGCCATGAATTTGATAACCTCTTTTTTTACTTGATTCGGCAGGGCGTAGATGTGGGCATCATCCATCGTAATCTGGCGCACGCGGAACATTCCTCCGAGCGTACCCGAAAGTTCGTTGCGGTGTAATCGGCCGATCTCGGCGAGGCGAATAGGGAGTTCTTTATAGCTCCGGATGGTAGAGTTGTAGACGTAGGTGGATTCCGGACAGTTCATCGGCTTCACTACCATATGCTCCTTGTCATCGCGTGGGTTATCAAAATAGAACATATTCTCGCGGTAGTGTTCCCAGTGGCCGGATTTTTCAAACACATCCCGCTTGACTATAATCGGCGTGGATATTTCCTGATAGTCGCCGTTTTTATACATTTCTTCCCGAAGCCACTTTTCCAGCTCTTTGAAGATGATCATGCCGTTGTTATGCCAAAACGGCGCGCCCGGGGCTATCTCCTGGAACGAAAACAAATCTAAAATTTGCCCGATCTCTCGATGGTCCCTCATTTTGCGAGGCTCGCTATCAGCGGCCCTTATTTTCGGCTGCTCCGGTTTCTGTTCTTCCATCCCGTTAGAAGTGGAACCGATCCTGCGACGTAATGTTTGTAATCATTGTATTAATTTGGATATTCCGCGTAGGAGAGACGGCCGAGTTGGGCAGCCACTTCTAACGGGATCCATATGAAGTTGATTATAAAGTAGCCGGAGAAATTATGCTACAATCTCCTATGTCGCAAATAGGTTCACTATCTCATGAGATAGTGAATGAAAATCAAATGAAAATAATTCGGACTGCAAATAATTTGGAGCAAGTGATTTGGAAGGAAGTAATAGAAAAATTCGCAAAAGCTAAAAATGCCGAAGAAATCGATCAATTATTCAATAGCCTAATGACGTTCCAGGAAAGGGAGACCGTAGCTCGGCGTCTCGCGGTTCTTGCGTTAGTTAAAAAAGGATTCAGCTACAAGCAGATCAGTGAGCAATTATGGGTTTCGCCGGTTACAATCAGCGTTATGAAAAAATCATTTTTTGATCAGCAAGGCTATCAAAGTTATCGTGAAATGAAAAATGGACATCCGTCAAAACCAATGGGCGTTTCGTCGGATTCCCCGCAGGAATCGGCATTCTCGAAGTGGCTGGATTATGTCGCGATTGTCTCAGAAGGATTTTTGGACATGACAGCGCCCCGCTGGAAGTTTTTGTCGTATAACTCTACCTTGCTTAAAAAGTACCGGAAAAGAAATCCGGAGAAATAAATACTATCTCATGAGATAGTAAATGTATCTGCTGACTTGACAAAATAGGTTAAATAATGTTATAAATAAGGCAGTTTTTTGACTGGCGAGCCTGGGGTTCCGGTATGTTGCCGGGATGAGGGGCGAGCTAATGAAGGAGATTCGGAGATGGCGAAAAGGGACGTTTCAGCGATGGTGAGCGGAGCGGGTCTGATCACGGCGATTTTCACCGATCTGGTGCAGGCAGTCAGGGCGCGTGGCGGTTCCGATGAGGACATCCATCGCTTGGCCACGCCGGACGGCAAGCATCTGGTGGAAAAAATCGCCGACCTGATCGCCGGAGTGGCCAGTAAAGTCGGCGACATTTTCACCGTGACTGTGGACTACTCCCAGTCAGTGGCGCAGATGATCGCCGCCGGAAAGTACGACTGGACCAACGACGACATCACTGAAAAGCATTTCCCGATGACCGGCAAGGG
>CAYSNI010000060.1:0-13917 GCA_964432465.1 uncultured Candidatus Saccharibacteria bacterium | reverse complement strand
CCGAATACTGTACGTAACGTCCGGATAGTCAGACTACGGGGGCAAAGCTCCGTGGTCGCGAGGGAAAAAGCCCAGATCGCCGTCTAAGGCCCCTAAATCCTTACTAAGTGTTAAAGGTAGTCATCAACCATAGACAGTTAGGAGGTTGGCTTAGAGGTAGCCATCCTTTAAAGAGTGTGTAACAACTCACTATTCGACGGTTGGTGGCGCCCAAAATGTATCGGGGCTAAGTAAGGTGCCGAAGACGCGGATTTGCTTCACTTAGATGTGAGGCAAGTGGTAGGAGAGCATTCGCAACTGCTGTGAAGGAGGACCCGTGAGGGCCTCTGGAGTGTTGCGAAGAGAGAATGTTGGTATGAGTAATCGTATAATCTAATGAGAAATTAGATCCCCGAAAATCCAAGGTTTCCGTGGCAATGTCAATCAACCACGGGTTAGGCGATCCTTAGGCAATGGCGAGAGCCGCAGCTGATGGGAAGCCGGTTAATATTCCGGCCCGTCCTATGTATTCGATGGAGTGACGGAGAATATAAGATCTAGCGCCTTAATGGTTTGGCGTCGTTTACGAAAAGTCTAGTTATCCAGGCAAATCCGGGTAGCTCTCTTTAATGAGGATAGGCGCGCGTTGACGTAAGGCTGGGTTTTCCCCAGCTAATTAGGTCGAAGAGACTTCCGAGAAAAACTTCTAAGAAGCATCCTGCACAAAATGCCGCATTAATTTGACGGAGCGAATTTTGAGATGAATCCGCGACGCGCGAGCTGGCAATAGAAAATATCTATTAACAGCGAGCGCAACAAGGAGACGCTTAAAATCCGCCCGCCCGAAAGGGTAGCCAGAAAATGGCCGAATTCCGAGTTACGTCGTCTCGCGATGCACCTGCATCGCTTCACCGACAAGCCGAGAATTCGTCTAATTTTTTCGCTATCAAATCTGATGGGGCAGTTTGTGCAGGATGCTAGCTATATAGGACTTCGTACCGTAAACCGACACTGGTGGGTGAGGAGAGAATCCTAAGGGGAACGAGTGACTTGTCGCTAAGGAACTCGGCAAAAAAGCGGCCGTAAGTTCGCAATAAGGCCTGCCCTTCGCAAGAAGGGCCGCAGCTAAAGTATCTCTGCCGACTGTTTATCAAAAACACAGCTCCCTGCTAACTCGCAAGAGGATGTATAGGGGGTGACACTTGACCGATGCGGGAAGGTTAACGGTGGGGGTTGTGCTGGTTTACTCCGGTACAACTCACCGCCCGAAGCCCCCGTCAATGTCAGCGATAACTATAATCGTTCTAAGGTAGCGCAATTCCTTTTCGGGTAAGTTCCGAAGCGCACGAATAGTGTAACGAGTGGAGAACTGTCTCAGCGACAAGCTCGATGAAAATGCGATTCCCGTGAAGACGCGGGATACCCGTAGCAAGACGAAAAGACCCCGGAAGCTTTACTGTAGGTTGGTATTGGCTTTAGAAATTGACTGCGTAGCGTAGTGGTGAGGATTTGAAGTGTTACTTTCGGGTGACATGGATCCGACGATGAAACAGCCATCTTTCGATTTTTAAAGTCTAACCTCGACGGCAAAAACGTCGCGGGACAGTGCCTGCTGGGCAGTTTTAATGGGGCGTTATCCTCCTAAAAAGTAGCGGAGGAGTTTATTAAGGTGAGCTTAGCCCGGATGGAAATCGGGCTGGACGTGTAAACGCACAAGCTCGCTTAACGGCAAGGCTGACAAGCCGCGCCGGTGCGAAAGCAGAAGTTAGTGACCCGACAACTCTTTATAGAAAGGTTGGAGACAACGGCTAAAAGTTACTCCGGGGATAACAGGCTGGTGTGGTCCGAGCGTTCCCAGCGACGACCACGCTCGGCACCTCGATGTCGGCTCGCCCTAGCGCGGGGGTGGAGAAGCTCCCAAGCGTATGGCTGTTCGCCATTTAAAAGGGCACGTGAGCTGGGTTCAAACCGTCGTGAGACAGGTTGGTCTCTATCTGTTACGGGCGTTAGTGATTGAGGGCAGTCGTCCCTAGTACGAGAGGACCGGGATGAACGAACCTCTGGTCTGCCAGCTTTGGTACCAACTGAAGCGCTGGGTAGCTATGTTCGGAAGGGATAAGCGCTGAAAGCATCTAAGCACGAAGCCTAGCCCAAGATTAGTCACTGTCCGCAAGGACGCGGTTCGTGGAAGACTACCACGTTGATAGGCTCTAAGTGTAAGGCCCGTAAGGGTTTCAGCTGAGGAGTACTAATAAACCGTATGCCCCCACTGCACAAATATCACGACTCAATAGTCGCGCTATTTGTGCAGTGGGGGCTTGCGCCCTCAATATTGAGCGCAGTTGTTTTTGGTGCTGTGTTGTCGCAGGCACAGTATCATGTATGGTATTTACTTGGTGCGTATTCCGCATTTAGAACAATACCGAATTAACTTTTACAATTTCCCGCCTAGGGCGGGCAAGTCCGCCACAGGCGGGCAAGCTGAAGCATTGTCTTCAGTGATCTCTCGGTGATTTAGTTACGGTTGCAACACCTCTTCCCATTCCGAACAGAGAAGTGAAAAATCGTAACTCCAATGATACTTGCCATTTCGGTGGTCGGGAAAGTAGGATTCGCCGGGATATCACTGGAGACAATAAAAAAGCCACGCGTTCTGCGTGGCTTTTTGGTTAGACATATTTTCGATAGGGCTCCAGTTCGTTTTTGATTTGCTGGATAAACTGCTTACTTCCTCTCAAAATTTCTCTAGCGGATTCATAATCTCTGGTTTCAAGACAATCCAGGGAGTCCAGCAGATACTTAATTGCGAAGTCGAGCTTCTCTCGGATTTCTATGAAGTGCGCACGTTCGTCTTGAGATTCAAGATTTTTCTCTTCGATTTGCATGAAGTCCTGAAGTTTCCTTATTTCCTGAGCTTGAAGGACAGCCTCTCCTCCCAGTTCGTCATATTGAAAGGTGATTTGTAAATCCTGGAACACTTGGACACTAGACCAGATGATAAGGCCGCTGATCAGCACAATCATGAAGCCGAGTAAAAACTTACTCAGGTATCCGCTCATGCGAGTTTCTCCTACCACTTCTTTTTAAATGACTGTTTGTATCCTATAATGTATAAGAGATTAAGTCCATATGAGAATTATTAAGCAGTTAATTTACGGGATTTTTTATTCGGCGATTATTGTTGGAGTTGGCTTTAGCGCCTATCGGCTGAATATTTTTACCGCGCCAACTTGCCTGGATGGTCGTCTTAACCAGCAGGAAGTGGAAGTAGATTGCGGTGGCCCCAACTGTCAGTCCTGCGAAGTAGCGCGCCTGCAACCGATCCAGACTGGGGTGCAATATTTTCCTGTTGGTAGCAATACCAACGCGATTATCAGCTTCTCCAATCCGAATCTTGAGTATGGCGCTGACTTTTCCTTTACGTTGAGTTTCTATGGCGTCAATCAAGAGAAACTTTTTTCAATGACCAGAGATGCGTTTGTATATTCCGCCGAAGCCCAGCGAGTAGTGGTAGAACCGAATTTACCTTTTAATTCTGGTAGGGTATTTGGTTCGCCGGAGGTCATAATCGCGAATCCCAATTGGAAGTCGAAGACTCAGTTTGCCGTTCCGGAGATCCAGTTGCGACAGATCAACCTGACTGTTTCCGGTAATCGAGCGACAGTGAATGGCATTATTGCTAACCGGGAATCTTCCAGTATCGCGGAAGTTACCATAGGAGTGGTGATTGTCCGAAAAGATACAAAAGCGCAGATTGGCGCTTCGAAGACTATTTTGCAGTCAATCCGTCCCTTC
The DNA here is from genome assembly GCA_964432465.1 of uncultured Candidatus Saccharibacteria bacterium. GTDB lineage: Bacteria > Patescibacteriota > Minisyncoccia > UBA6257 > WO2-44-18 > JAHFLQ01. Next base: position 10,143 of record CAYSNI010000060.1, on the reverse strand, counting down.
GAAGAGCGAGCGTTTAGCGTAGCGGTGCCAATCAGCCAGAATCTCAAAGCTTCCGAAATCGAAGCTCAGATTTATCCCGGACCCAAACGATGAAGTCCCGCTAGAAGCAGACCTGCCTGTCCGGTAGGCAGGCCGCCCTGGACGGTCGTGGCTCGGCCGACTATTCAATCCCGACGTTATAATGAATTATAATAATGCCATTATCAAAAGTTTTATTTGGTTGCCTCTAACGGGATGAAGCAGGATTGGATTTTAAACGGCGCCTTGTTATTTCTGGCGCTATGTAGTTTATTGATTCTTTCCAGTATTGATCAGGATCTTTTTATTCAGCAATTCATTTCCTATATCCTAGCGATCGGCATCGTCTGGCTTTTTAGCGCTATTGATTGGCGATCGTTGGCGAATTATCGCTGGCTGGTCTTTGGATTTTTTCTTTTTACTGTTGTTTTGCTGATCGTAACTGCGGTGGTTGCTCCTTCGATTCGCGGTACGCGAAGTTGGATTGTGGTCGGGCCGGTGCAATTCCAAACTTCCGAACTCGCAAAAGTTTCCCTGATCATTCTTCTGGCTTATTTTTTTGCCCGGCGGCATATCGGCATCGCTCGATTGGGAGTGATTTTGAAATCATTTATCTACTTCGCTATTCCGGGATTTCTGGTCCTTCGGCAGCCGGATCTTGGCTCCGCTATCAGTATCTTTTGTATCTGGCTAGGCTTTCTTTTGGTTAGTGGCATCCGCTGGAAGCATCTCCTGGTGGGGTTACTGATCCTGGCACTATTGTTTGGTCTAGCGTGGAATTTTTTCTTAAAGCCTTATCAAAAAGAACGTGTCTTTGCTTTTGTGAATCCTAATTATGATACGCTGGGTTTTAACTACAATGTAATTCAATCAAAAATTGCGATCGGCTCCGCCGGATTTTTTGGTAAGGGATACGGACAGGGGACGCAGGTTCAGCTTGGATTTCTTCCGGCGGCGGCGACTGACTTCGTCTTCTCCGCCTTCACCGAAGAGTGGGGATTTTTTGGAGCTACTCTGGTCATCGTCGCATTTACACTTATGTTGATGCGAATTATTCAGATCGGCGCCGCCGCACATGATAATTTTTCTAAGTTGGTTTGCTTAGGGACCGCCATCATATTTCTGAGTCATTTTATTATTAACATGGGCTCGGCGATGGGTCTTTTACCGGTGGTAGGAATTACGTTTCCTTTCTTAAGTTACGGTGGCTCAAGTCTGTTGACCAGTGCGATGTTGATCGGCATAATCCAGAGCGTGGTTGTCCGTTCCTCATTTATCCGCACCCGTTGATGTCTAATATAAAATATTTTCTTAAACATGGATTATCCTGAAAAATTTTTTAATCTGATTGCTGCAAAAAAATCATGGGTTCTCGGCATTGGCCTGGCCGTGTTGTTGGTAGTGCCATTTCCGGCATATTTTTTGTCGGCGGTGGACGCGAGCGGAAAGTCAGTGGATTTGGTTGTCGAAAAAGGCCATGGTGTTAAGGAGATCGCCGCTCAACTGTACGCTTCCGGACTAATCAAATCGACCAATTTTTTTGTGCTTTACAGTGGCCTATCCGGATCCGCTCATAAGTTGAAGCCCGGTCACTATGTTTTTAATCAAGCGATGAGCTTACCGAAAATAAATTCCGCATTAGTTGCTGGTCCTAAGGAAGATGTAGTAATCACCGTGATCGAAGGTGAGACGATAGTTGAAGTTGAAGATTCTCTCGTCAAAGCCAACGTGATTAAAAAAGGTCAGCTTACTAAGCGTCGCGGTAAATCGCTCGAAGGGTTTTTCTTTCCGGATACTTACCGCTTTTTCCCGAATTCCAGTGTGGACGATGTGATCACTCGGTTCATGAAGAATTTTTATGGAAAAGCGCTGCCGGTATTAAAAGACGCGCCGGATGCCTACCAAGCATTAATCGTTGCTTCGATTATCGAAAAGGAAGTGCCATTTTCCGAAGAGCGGCCGATTGTCGCTGGGATTTTATATCGACGTCTATCAATCGGCATGGCATTGCAGGTGGACGTCGCTCCGGAAACTTACGAACGACCGGGCCTGCCAAAAACCCCAATCGCCAACCCAGGTGCCGACGCGATTACCGCTGCCGTGCATCCAGTGAAATCGGATTATCTCTACTATCTCTCCGATCCGAAAACTCGCCGCACTATCTTCTCCAAAACCTTCGACGAGCACGTTGCTAACAAATTTAAATACCTTAGATAAGTTCGCCTAAAAATTAATTTCCGGCCAAAGCGGCCGGATTTTTTATTGGTTTCAGCAAGTTGAGTCAAGTGGAGATATCCCCACCAGGCAAGTAGGTCGGGTGTTGCGTTGAAAGGCGTCGAGTAAGGACGCCCGATCACTTCCTGACTATGGAAATAAGCTCAAATAGAACCAAAATCGGTGGATAACTGCTCTTGACACGACCCGCCTCTTGACAAAAATAGGCGGAGCAGCATATACTCTAGATAACTTAAAACCTTATCCATTCCGTTTTAAAAAACGGAATTTAGGTTTTTGTCACATTTCGTGTCATTCGATCCACGAGAAGCAATTCTTTTTCCGGAATATCGACATCTGGTGGTGGAGGAAAAAGAAAAATATTATAAAAAACACAAATCATTTCGGCCGAATGATTAATAAATTACCCACCAAATTTTTTTCCCGTCATCCTGGGGCGCTAGTCGCGCAACCAAATTTAGTCGAAATTCAAACCCAGTCCTACAGCTGGTTTCTAAAGGGCGGACTCTCTGATCTTTTTGAAGAAACCTTCCCGATGAAAGACTACGCGGGCAAGGATATTGAATTAAAATTCATCGATTCCTATTTTGACGAACCGAAATACGATGAAGCCTACGCGAAATATAAGGACCTTACTTTTGAAGCGCCGCTTCGCGTCAAATTAAAATTAATTAATAACAAAACCAAAGACACCAAGGAGCAGGAGGTGTATTTTGGTGATTTTCCGGTGATGACTCCTCGCGGTACTTTTATCATCAACGGCGTTGAGCGCGTTGTTGTTCCACAGCTGATCCGTTCCTCGGGCGCGTATTTCACCGCCAATCTGTATCGCGGACGAAAATTTTTCGGCGCGAAAGTAATTCCGAATCGCGGCGCTTGGCTCGAGTTGGAAACTGATCCGGATGGTGTCATCAGCGTGAAGATTGATCGCAAGCGTAAAGCGCCAATCTCTGATCTTATTCGTATTTTTGGCATGACCGAAAATGAGGATATCACCAAAACTTTCGCCGATGTAGATACTGGCGAGACGAAATATATTGCTGCTACTTTGAAGAAAGACGCCGCGAAAAATAAAGATGAATCATACATTGAAATTTATAAGCGTATTCGTCCGGGTGATCTTGCCACAGTGGAAAACGCCTCCAGCTTAATTGACGCCATGTTTCAGCGCCTCGATCGTTATGATCTTTCCGCGGTCGGCCGTTATCAGTTCAATCAACGCTTGGGCGCCGCGGGTATTAAGAGCGAATCACGTCTGCTCGAGCTTGCTGACCTTATTGCAATTGTTAAAGAAGTGATCCGGATGAATAATAGTCAGAACGTGGAGCCAGACGACATTGACCACTTGGGTAATCGCCGCGTTCGCGCGGTTGGTGAACTTTTGCAAAATAAATTCCGCCTGGGCTTGGCCCGCATGCGGCGTATCGTGCAGGACCGGATGTCCACGCTTGAACCGAATACTTTAACTCCAGTGCAGTTGATCAATGCTCGTCCGCTTATGTCCGCGGTGAAAGAGTTCTTCTCTTCCTCTCAGCTTTCTCAATTTATGGACCAGGTGAATCCGCTGGCTGAATTGGAGCACAAGCGTCGCTTGTCCGCGATGGGTCCTGGCGGTTTGACTCGTGAGCGCGCCGGTTTTGAAGTCCGTGACGTGCATCACTCTCACTACGGCCGGATCTGTCCGATTGAAACTCCGGAAGGCGCTAATATTGGTTTAGTAAATCATTTGGCGAGCTACGCTAGAATTAATGATCTTGGTTTTATTGAAACTCCTTACGCGGTGGTAAAGAAGGGGAAAATTACCGATGAAATTGTCTGGCTAAACGCCCTAGAAGAAGAGCGTCGCAATATCGCGCATGCCGGCGTGCCTTTTGATGAGAAAGGTGAGTTGATTGGAGAAATAATTGAAGCGCGCATTAATGGTGAGCCAGGTACCTGCTTGAAATTAGAAGTGCATCTGATAGATGTCGCCCCGAACCAGACGGTATCCGTCGCCACTTCGTTGATTCCATTCTTGGAACACGACGACGCGAATCGCGCTTTGATGGGTTCGAACATGCAACGTCAAGCTGTGGTTTCGGTTAAGTCCAGCGCGCCATTCGTGAGTACCGGCATGGAGGATAAAGCGGCCTACGATTCCGGCCATTTAGTTTTGGCCACGAAAGAGGGCACGATCGATGCCGTGGACGCCAAGCATATCGTCTTAAAAACAAAAGACGGTGATAAGATTGAATATCCCTTAAACAAATTCAAACGTTCTAACCAATTTACTTGCATTTCCCAGCGACCGTTAGTGAATAAGGGTGACAAAGTAAAGAAGGGCCAAGTTTTGGCGGACGGTCCGTCTACTGAAAACGGGGTGCTCGCGCTCGGCCAGAATCTCGTTGTAGCCTTCTTGTCCTTTGAAGGTTCCAATTTTGAGGACGCGATCGTGCTTTCTGAAAGGGTAGTGGAGAATGACAATTTTACCTCAATCCATATTGAAGATTACTATTGCGATGTTCGAGATACAAAACTTGGTCCGGAAATTACTACTCCAGATATTCCGAACGTTTCCGAAGAAAAATTAAAAAATCTCGACGAGGAGGGTATCGTGCGTATCGGCGCTGAAGTAAAATCCGGCGACATTTTAGTAGGTAAAATTTCTCCGAAAGGAGAAAGCGAGCTGACCTCGGAAGAGCGTTTGCTTCGCGCTATCTTCGGTGAGAAGGCCCGCGACGTGAAAGATTCTTCTGTTACCGTGCCACACGGCAAGAATGGCCGAGTTATCGGTATTAAGATTTTCTCCCGCGAGCGCGGCGACAAGTTGGAACCGGGCATCATCAAACGTATCCAGGTAGAGATTGCTCAGCTTCGCAAAGTACGAGCGGGTGACAAGCTCGCCGGCCGTCACGGCAACAAGGGTGTTATTTCTCAGGTTCGTCCGGTAGAAGACATGCCTTATTTGGAAGATGGTACTCCGGTAGATGTAGTTTTGAATCCACTCGGCGTAGCTTCTCGTATGAACCTCGGTCAAATTCTGGAGGTGCATTTGGGTTGGGCGGCAAAAAAACTTGGTTATCGGGCAATCACTCCGGTGCTTGCCGGGGCAACTGAGGATCAGATTAGAGAAGAATTAACTAAGGCCGGTTTGCCAACGACTGGCAAGGTGCCACTTTATGACGGCCGCACTGGCAAGCAGTTTGCTCAGCCGGTTATGGTTGGCGTGATGTACATGTTGAAGTTAAACCACTTAGTGGAAGACAAGATTCACATGCGTTCCATTGGTCCTTATTCCTTAATCACCCAGCAGCCACTCGGCGGTAAAGCGCAGTTTGGTGGCCAGCGTTTTGGCGAGATGGAAGTCTGGGCCTTGGAAGGCTACGGTGCCGCGCACACTTTGCAGGAAATGTTGACGGTGAAATCGGACGACGTGGTGGGGCGTTCAGCGGTATATGAAGCAATCATCAGAGGCGGCGAGATTAAAGCCCCGAACATTCCCGCTTCTTTCAACGTGTTGGTCAGTGAGTTGAAGGCGCTTGGCTTGAACGTGGAGCTTGTCGGCGCGGATCTCGACAAAAAAGGCGGACGAAAAATGGAAGAAAATCAATAAAATACTAATATGAATTTCGACGCAATTAGATTAAAGCTCGCTTCCCCGGAAGACATTCTCCGCTGGTCTTATGGTGAAGTAATTAAGCCAGAAACGATTAACTATCGCACTCAGCGTCCGGAAAAGGACGGGCTTTTTTCCGAACGTATTTTCGGTCCGACTAAAGATTGGGAATGCTACTGCGGTAAATATCGCCGTATTCGCTACAAAGGTGTAACTTGTGATAAATGCGGCGTAGAAGTTACCCGCGCAATCGTGCGACGTGATCGCATGGCCCATATTTCTTTGGCTACACCAGTTGCTCATATCTGGTTCTTTAAAAACGTCCCATCTAAGATTGGTGTTCTTTTGGACGTGCCGCTCGGAAAGCTTGAGAAAGTTATTTATTACGCTTCTTACATTGTTACGGGCGTTAACGAGGCCAATAAAAAGCGAGTCCTTGGAGAATTGGAGCAGGAATTCGCCGTTCGGAAAAAAACTGCCCGAAAGGAGGGGGTCAAGACGGATGAGCTTCGGCAGGGATTGTCGGCCGCTAAAAAGGAATTAAATTCTTTGGAAGTCGGCCAGATTTTGAATGATGCCGAGTATTTCAATCTGTCCAAGCGTTTTGCCGATGTATTTGACGCGAGCACGGGCGCGGAGGCGATCCAACGGATTTTGGCTGCTTTGGATTTAAAGCATCTGGTGAAGGATCTGGAAAAAGAATTAGAGACTACTAAGGATCCGATGAAAGAAAAGTTGTTGCTTCGCCGGTTGAAACTTGCGACCTCCTTGTACAAGAGCAAAATTAAGCCGGAATGGATGGTGATGACCGTACTGCCGGTATTGCCGCCGGATCTTCGGCCAATGGTGGCTTTGGATGGAGGCCGTTATGCGACCTCCGATCTTAACGACCTGTACCGCCGGGTCATCAACCGCAACAATCGTTTGAAGAAATTGATGGAATTAAAGGCTCCGGATGTGATTGTGGTCAATGAAAAACGTATGTTGCAGGAGGCCGTGGACGCCTTGATCGACAACTCTGCTCGTTTCGGCGTACAGCAATTATCTAGCCAGCGTCGCCCACTCCGCTCACTTGCGGACATGTTGAAAGGTAAGCAGGGACGATTCCGTCAAAACTTACTCGGTAAGCGCGTAGACTACTCTGCTCGTTCCGTAATCGTGATCGGTCCAGATTTGAAATTAGGTCAATGCGGCTTGCCGAAAAAGATGGCGCTGGAACTTTTTAAGCCGTTCGTGATCAACAAGGTTATCGAGCGCGGTTTGGCCTACAACATCCGTAATGCTAACCGCTTGATTGATCAAGCTCCGTCTGAAATTTGGGCAATTCTTGAGGAGGTGATTACTAACCGGAAAGTACTTTTGAATCGCGCTCCGACTTTGCACCGCCTTGGCGTTCAGGCATTCCAGCCGGTATTAACCGAAGATTTGGCGATTCGCATTCCGCCAATGGTCTGCCCCGCCTTTAACGCTGACTTTGATGGTGACCAGATGGCCGTCCATCTCCCGCTTGGTGTGCAGGCGCAGAAAGAGGCGAGTGAGATCATGATCGCTAGTCGTAATCTTTTGAAGCCGGCGACCGGCGATCCGATCACCGTGCCGACGCAGGATATCGTTCTCGGTTGCTACTATCTTACCGGGTTGAAAGAAGACGCAGTGGGTGCCGGCAAGCTTTTTGCTACCAACGAGGAAGCGATGATGGCTTACCATCACGAAGTCGTGGCTTTGAACGCGCCAATTAAAATTGGCTCGCCGAAAGCGGACACGGTGACGATTGGCCGGATTATTTTTAATCAAACTTTGCCAGAAGACTTTGGTTTCGTGAATCGGGTAATGAACAAGAAAGAAATGTCTAAGATTGTCGCTGAAGTAATTCATCGCTATGGCGTAGAAAAGGCCAGCGACTATCTTGACGAGATTAAAAAAGTTGGCTTTGACTTTGCGACCATCTCGGGTATTTCCTGGGGAATGGACGATCTAATCGCGCCACCGCAGAAAGCGGAAATGATCGCGAAAGCGGAAGAACAAATTGCAATTATTCGCGACCAGTTCCAGCAGGGACTTTTGACCGACAATGAACGTCGCGCCCGAGTAATCATGGTTTGGGATAAGGTGAAGGGCGAACTCGCTAAACTTGTTCCGACTATTCTCCGTAAGGACAGTTCGGTATATCAGATTATTGATTCCGGCGCCCGTGGTTCTTGGGCACAGCCAGTACAGATGGCCGGTATGAAAGGTTTGGTGGCTAACCCGAAGGGTGAAACTATTGAGTTGCCTATCCGATCTTCCTATAAAGAGGGTTTGAGCGTATTGGAGTATTTCATTTCTACTCACGGCGCACGTAAAGGTTCCACCGATACTGCTCTTAAGACCGCGTCTGCTGGTTATCTGACCCGACGCTTGGTTGACGTATCACAAGACCTAGTGATCAAAGAAGAAGATTGTGGTACGAAAGAAGGTATCATCGTCAATCGCGCGGAGGGTGTGGAGTTTGGTTCTACTATGGCGACCCGTCTCTTCTCTCGTACTGCCCTTGAGGATGTGAAAGTAGACGGAAAAGTAGTTGTGAAAGCCGGTGAGATTATTGATCGCGTCACCGCGGAAGTGATTAATAAGTCTGACATTGAAAGCTTGAAGATCAAATCTCCAATTTCTTGTAAGTCTTTGTATGGCGTTTGCTCCACTTGTTACGGGTATGATTTAGGCAACAACAAGCCAATCAAGGTTGGAGAAGCGGTCGGTATCGTGGCCGCTCAATCTATTGGTGAACCTGGAACTCAGCTGACTATGAGAACTTTCCACATTGGTGGTGTGGCTGGTTCGGATATTACTCACGGCTTGCCGCGTGTTGAAGAAGTCTTTGAAGCCCGTCCTCCGAAAGGCCGTGCCTTTTTGGCTGAAGAGGAAGGTGTTGTTGCTTCTATCGAGGACCGAGGCCTTTCCAAGGTGATTAATATTACTCAGGGTAATAAAGAAAACAAAGAATATATTGTTTCTCGCATGGTAGATGTGTTTGTAAAACAGGGCGAGGAAGTTAAAAAGGGCCAGCAGCTCTGTGAGGGTAATTTGGATCTTAAAGAATTATTCGCGCTTCGTGGTTCGGAGGCGGCCCAAAACTACATCATTAGTGAAATTCAAAGAATTTACGGTTCAGAAGGCGCCAGTATCAACAATAAGCATCTGGAGGTAATCGTTCGTCAGATGTTTTCTCGAGTGAAGGTGAAAGAGGCTGGCGATAGCGAATTTGTTCCAGGGGATGTATTGGAAAAATCCCGCTTTTTGGAGGTGAACCGCGCTTTGAAGAAAGCCGGTAAAACTCCGGCGAAAGCCGCCCAGCTTTTAATGGGTATTACGAAAGTAGCACTTTCTACGGAAAGCTTCCTTTCTTCCGCTTCGTTCCAAGAAACTGCCAGGGTATTGATTGGCGCGGCTCTTGAAGGTAAGGTAGACACACTTCGTGGCCTGAAAGAAAGCGTTATTATTGGTCGCTTGATCCCGGTGGGTACCGGGGCGAAAGCTCGATTAGTGGCAAAAGATGAGGCAGTTGATGAGGTTGCAAAGAATGAAGAATAGTGTTAAATTAGGCGAAACTCAAAATGAACGACGAAAATAAAAAAGAATACGAAATTTCCTTCTTACTCAACTCCGCTGATGCGGAAAAGGAACTGATGGGAGTTTTGAACAAATTGGGGGCGGAGGTTTTTTTTCAAAAACCAGTAACCTCAATTCAGTTAGCGTATAAGATTAAGCGTCACGCTTCCGCTTTCTTCGGTTACTACCATTTTAAAGCCGCTCCGGAAGTGATTCTACAAATGAAAGATATGTTGAATCTTACTCCGAACGTACTGCGCTTTATTATTTTGACGCCGCCTGTAAAAGTGCCGGTGGTAGAGCAGTCCGAGCGTCAGGCAATGGGTGGATCAGTAGCGGAAAAAAAGACCATAGCTAACACTTCTCGAATTTTGAGTAATGAAGCTTTGTCGGAAAAATTAGAAGAAATCCTTAAATAGTAATAAAATTAAGGTGATGAATCCCGTTAGAGACAATCAATTTATGAAAGCTAATCAAACTAAAAATTTCACGCTATTTTCTGAAAGCCGTTGTCGGACGGCCGAGTTACGACCGCCCAGGGCGGTCTGTTTCTAACGGGATGAATCTGAACAAAGTTTTTATCTTGGGTAGGTTAACCGCAGACCCGGTATTACGGGCTACTCCGTCTGGGCAACAGGTTGCTAGTTTCTCTTTGGCGACGAATCGAGTTTGGAATGATAAGAGTGGCCAGAAGCAGGAGGCAGTTG
>CAYSNI010000059.1:0-9751 GCA_964432465.1 uncultured Candidatus Saccharibacteria bacterium | reverse complement strand
GGTTTTTGTCCTGACCGTACTGATGCGCAGGGTTCTGATGCTTGGGATCTTATCCCGTGACTTCGCCAAGTCTCAGGGTGTCAAAGTAGATCTGGTAGACCTGCTCTTTCTTTCGCTAGTCGCAATCGTAGTGGCGTTGGGCGTGAAGGTTGTCGGCACTTTGCTAATGGGTGCTCTCGTGGTTATCCCCGCGATTTCCGCGAAAAACCTTTCAAGTAGTTTTCGGTCCTACGGTGTAATCAGCGTTATTTTTGGAATCATTAGTGCCGTAAGCGGGGTACTTCTTTCTTCGTATTGGGCTTTGCCGCCGGGACCAATGGTAGTTTTAAGCAGTGCGGCTATTTTCTTAGCTTCGTTATTCTTTAGGCGTTAAATTAAAAAGCCTCATCTTAGGATGAGGCTTTGGGAGCTGTAAAGGCTCTTTTTTGATTGATTGTTTTCAGAACCGTGGCCATTTTCAGCGCGACCAGGATCTTGATGAAAACCCAGGCCGGATCGAATTCGTACCATTTGTAACTGAGTTTCGGCGACGAAAGATCATGGTGATGGTTGTTGTGCCAGCCTTCGCCGGCAATGAACCAGCCGGCCCACCAAAGATTAGTTGCCAGGTTATCTTTGAAATTCCGATAGCCGAACATGTGACATAGGGCGTTGATTATTGCGCCAGCTTTCAGGTACAGGACAAGCTGGAGCAGATAAATGAACGCGCCCAGCAGGACACCGGTCCAGCCACCCAGCAACAGCCAGAAGGCGGCGGTAACGAGGGTGAGTCCGGTAATTAATCCGATTAACCCTCGCTCAAGCAGCCAGTCAAAACGGCTCGGAGGAATTCCGCGCGTGTACTGTTTCAGTAATTCGGGATCGGATGCGGCTCTAGCGTACACAAATTCGTGCTGCCAAAACAATTTCCATAATCCCAAAAGATAAGGACTATGAGGGTCGCCTTCCTGGTCAGAGAACTGGTGATGTTTGCGGTGTACCGCAACCCAAGAGCGCATCGACTGGCCGGCAAAGAACCATAGCCACATTCTCATTATCAGCCCGGGAAAATTTTTCAGGATAACGCTCCGGTGAGACATAGCCCGGTGGAGGTATACGGAGGTAAAAAGTACATTTATTTCCAGAAGCACGAATACTGCAATCGCCGCGATCCAGAATGGATGCATGCGACCTCCATCTAAAAGAACCTAGAAGCTATTATTCCACAAACTAGCGGGTTTTAACAGGCGGGTAGTAGTCAGGATCGATAGTCCGGTCAAAGCAGGTGTAGCCGGCATCATGCTGCCAATTTTGAGAAAGGCCGTCATAATACGGAGCCATCGAAGTGACTGGGCGTCCGGTTTTCGGGTCGTTGTAATTATTCGGTCTAGAGAAGTTGGCGCAGATTGAGAAGCCCATCTTATCCTTTACGGAATAAACATAATTTGTGCCAGTTTCCGGATCTGTCGGAATCACGATACCGCGAAGGTCGTCGCGAAGATCGGAAAGAGCTTTTGGCAGAGTGCCTTTATTAATCCAGTAGTTGAGTACTTCCGACTGGATGTATTGAAGACTGCTGACGCGCTGTTCGTCGAAACGACGAAGGCGCTCCTCTTGTGGTGAGCCGACGACTAAAAAACCACCAATGACGGCCGCGGAGACGATTACAATCACGCTGTAAACAAATAATTTCATCTTAGTCTGTCTTATTCTTACGAAGATCGGAAATGTAGTAAAAGAAGGTACTGCCGGCTACGAAGAATACGGAGAGTACTTTTAGAATGAACCGGTTAGTTAGCTCACCGCTTAAAAAGGTGTTAATCAGAGTGACGAAATCACCGATGATGATCAACGCCGCCGCGAACAGAGTAAAATAGACCAGCCATTTTCGGATGCGAAGATTGCGATGGGAGACAGATTTTTTGTAGGTCCGGTTAAGGTGTAAGGAAGTAATTACGTAGACCGGGAAGACCACTAGCAAAGAGGCGATAGACCAGCGGATAGCGGCGCGGGCACCAGAAAAGGCGTAGTAACCATTTTCTAACGCGTCCGGGAATAAGATATTAATATATTGGAAGGTCAGCACTAAAAAACTAATCGCGCTCGTATAAAGAGTGACAATGGCTAATAAATGTAGAAAGACGTCTTTGGGTGATGTTTTTTCAGGCATAGGTTCAGTATAGCAAAACTAAGCTTTCTTATTCCAAGGCTTAATCTGACTGCCGATTCCGGACGCCAGCGCGATGATTACCAGATTTTTGATAATGTACTGTCCCTCAAGGGTTGGCACTAGAAAGGATGTCCAGGCAACTGTCGGCAAAAGGATTAAGGGCAAAGCGGTCATAATCATGTGGGGAATAAGCAGGCCGATTGCCCAGCGCTCAAGGCCGGGGATCAGGAAGGCGAGTCCGATCAGCATTTCAAAATAACCAAAGAAAATTAGAAAAGATTCCGGTGTTATATAGGAAGGCAAAGTGGCGCGCATCAATTCAATAACCAGTGGACTGGCAGGACTGGCGTTGACTACTTTTAATATTCCGAACCAAAAATACACTAGAAAAATAGAAAGTCGTGATAAGATTGGGAAAATTTTCTCCGCGTACTTGATCAGCACGAGGTCAAATTTACTGAACATTATCCTTATTATAACGCTTTATATAAAGTGAGGCCATGCTAGTTAAGCCGAGTCTTTAGCGGAATTTAATCGGATAGCTGATTTTCCGGTCGTTTTCCGGCAGGCCGGAAGGGTTGTCTTTGTGGAGAATTAAGAATCCATTTTCCGTTGAGGAGCTCTTAAATGTAATCTTAGAGGTAAACGGCACCAATTCCACCGTCATCCAATCGCTTTGAGCTTCGGCGTAGTGTTGGCCGAGTTGATTTCCATCCGCGTCGGTAATTTCTACAGGGAAGGTAGCTTCAAAATACCAGTAGCCTCGGGCTCGACCGGAAATTGTCAGCGGACTTTTTACTACCGACCCTAATTTGGGGAAATCTAGTTCAACGACATCTCCCTGTACCGGAATGTTCTTTGTTGGCGTGTCGCTATTCGCCGGAGGTGGATCATTTTTTAGATAATCCGCGCGAAATAAAACTCCCCAAATTAAGACAATGCCTAGGACGATTATCATTATAATCAAAAACTTCTTCATAGATTAAGCTTAATGCAAAAGTGATTTCAGGACAAAACCGATAAGGAAGGCAATTAAGGCCGCCGATCCGCCGACTAAAAGCATTTCTAAGCCAGACATAAGCCAGGAGCGGGCGGAGAAGAACTTTCTTAAAGCGCCAACGGTAAAAAGCGTCAGGCCGGCAAAAATGCCGGCGATCAGAAAATTGTTACTGTTTTGAATAAAAAGATAAGGTAATAAAGGCAGGATTCCGGCTAGGATGAAGGCGCAAAAAGTGGCAACTGCGTGCAATAGGGGATTTTTGGAAGACGGCAGATAGAGACTTAATTCTTCGTGCATCATGAAATCTACCCAGTATTTTTCGTTGGAAGAAATTAGGTCTATCATCTGCTCCAGCTTATCGCCGGTAAAGCCTTTTTCCGAGAGAATCTTTCGGATTTCGAGCAACTCTTCTTCTCGCATGGTTCGCACCTCAGTCTTTTCTCGAGATTCTTCCAGATAGTAAAATTCTTGCTCAGACTTAGTGCCGAGATAGTTACCGGTGGCCATGGAAAAACCGTCCGCGATTAGACTGGCAATGCCGATGATTAAAATAATTGTCACGGAGAGATCCGCGCCCACGGTACCCGCAATCACGGCGAAGGTGGTCACGATACCGTCATTGGCCGCGAAAACAACGTCTTTTAGATATTGCCCAAGTCGGGCATGGCGTTCCAAATATTTAGACATAAGATTATAAAGTATAAATCATATCTTTTCGTTCCACTACAATTTTCCATTTTCTATTTTTGGCGTGCTTGTATAAGTGTTCGTTCGGATTAAAGCAGATCGGATTTTCTACCATTTTTAGCAAATTAATATCGCCTTCTGTATCCCCGACACCGTAGGAGCCTTTGAGAGTCAGTCCTTCTTTTTCTACTGCTCGTCGGATCACATTACTCTTGTCAGCGATCAGATCGAGATGAAGGATTTTTCCGGTAAACCGCTTATCCGCTCCGACTTCATAGATCCGGCCGTACATTTTATCGAATCCCATCTTTTTGCCGAAACCCTGCACTAGTTCCATGGGGGATTGGGAAATGGCTAGGAGATAGTAGCCGCGTCTTTTCAGGTCACGAATTAGATCTCTGGTATAGCGATAGACTCGGTTATGTTGAGAGGCGAGTACTTCCTTACTGATAAGAAGGAAATCAGAATATTTAACCCCTTTGATGTGTTTCATAAATGATCGGACTACTGACAGGATGTATTTTTCGTATCCGTCTTTCCGAGTCACCCAATTTTGGAGGTCACGCGCGTACTCCTTACTCGCAGACTTCGGGAAAATGCCGTCGTGAATTAGCGCATCCATCATTTCAATCAATAAGCTGGAGCGGAAAATCGTGCCGTCAATGTCAAAAATCGCTACTTTTTTCTTCATTTAAAACAAGATTTAAGCGTGTCCACATTCTTCTTATCCGGGCCCATATCCTCATAGCCCGGAACTTCTAACAGCCAGGCGGTATGCGCGATTCGTTTTTCTTTAGCGAGCGCTTTAAATCCGGCAAGGCCGATATAGCCTTGGCCGATATTCTCGTGCCGGTCATGGTGGGAATCAAATTTAGTTTTGGAGTCGTTAGCGTGGAGGGCGACAATATTTTCCAACCCGATTTCTTTATCCCACTTATTAAAAAAATCTTTTACCTTTGGGCCGGTGTAGGCTTCTATTTGTCCCGCTTCAAAAGCGTGCGCGGTATCCAGGCAGACGGCGGCGCGTGGATGTTTGACCAATTTAAGAATCGTTCCGATATCTTTGGGAACGTTGCCAATCTTATTACCACCGCCAGCGCTGTTTTCCAGAATCAATTTCGCGTTGCCCTCAACCGCGGCCAGAACTTTCTTCATACCTTTGGCCACCCGCTCTAACGCTTCCTGATGATCTGAATTCGCTTTTGAGCCAGTGTGGAAGATCAAGCCGTCGGCGCCGATCATTTCGACAATTTTCAGGTGTTCGCCGAGGCATTTTACGGATTTATCCCACTGCTCCTGAAGAGGAGAGGCGAGATTCACTAAATATGGCGCGTGCAGATAGACGGCCTTGATGGGGCTTTTTGCTCGGAGTTTTTTAAACTCCGCCGCGTCTTTTTCGGTCGGCATTTTCGTGTACCACTGCTGGGGAGAGGAGCCGAAGATTTGAATCGCTTCCACGCCCAGATCCTCGCCAAGTTTAATCGCTGGGTATAATCCGCCGGCGGCGGAAACATGAGCGCCAATTAACGGTTTTGCCATGTGGATATTCTACCATATTTTTCTACTCTCCCTATTGTACTTTCACGATGTTTGTGTTAAACTAGCAGTTAGATTTTTAATAATTAGTTGTGGTGATTGTTGTAGGGAGCCAATATGCACGCGAATGCCGACGTAGTGATTTCGATCATTGCTGAGAAAGTCGCGCCGATTTTTGTGAGAGACCTCAAGAAAAAGAGCGGTCGTCTCGCTAGCGGGGACATTGAACAGTTTTCTTCCGAGATGGGCGATCTTCTAACCAATGCTTTCTTTGAAGTTAGCCATTCGTTAGGCATAGAAAACCTTGATGAGTTGGGTGAAGAGATCATGATTAAAATTCGGGGATATCTGGTGGCTTGCCTGAACGGCGCGCTTCCAGAGAATCATCCGTACATCATCGGTCTTACCAAGATTAAGAGTGAGGCTGAGTGGGGTTACGTTCCGATGTATCGACACCACCACGCCATCTTTCATGAAATGCTCAGTAGCAATGTTGTTCCTCTCGTGCTTGCCGAAACGAGAGAGGCGCTTGAGGCTGGCGATGTCACTATTCAAATTTTTCATGATGGTGAGGAGATTTCTGAATAAATTAATAACAGCCCGTTATCGCGGGCTGTTTTTTTATTTGATATACTACTCCTAGAACATTACGAGGTGTTTTATGGAAGAAAGTCATCGCCGACGGATACTCCGATATTTTGATTTTAAAGAACTCGACCCACTTCTTTTGGCCTTCACGATTCTTGAGGCAAGGGGTCGAGATAAGGGCGCAGACTTTTTTGAGGCGATATCCGCGGCAATCATTGATTTAGCTCTTGATGGCTTAGATAGAACTATCGCTAGAATAAGACCAGAAAGAAAGCCGGACAGCCTATTAAGGGGATTAGGTTCGCTTAGGATCATTTCCGGCTTGAATAGTGCTTTACCGCTGAAGCATCCAAGCGCGTTCGTGGTGATCTCGGTATTAAATCCGAATGTGACGGTTTACGCGTCCGTACCCAGGGCTTCAATCCCTGGCGCCCATGATATTCTCCAGCCAAACTTTGTACCACATTTTGAATGTGACGAGCGGGAAGATGTCGCGAACGGAAAGCTGCGTTTTGTCCGGTTAATAACCGATACGAGTGATCAGCCGGATACCCCGGAATTTAAGGAATAGCGTCCTAACTAGGACGCTATTTTTTTTTCTAAATCTAAACAGACGGAGTTGATGCAGTATCTTTTCCCCGTTGCTTGTCCGCCGCCAGGTGAAGTTGTTGGGCCGTCATCAAACACATGCCCGAGATGCGCGTCACACTTGCCACAGCGAACCTCCACGCGACTCATACCCATCTCCTTATCTTCATGATAAGTAACCGCGTCTTTGGAGATTGGTTCGTAAAAGCTCGGCCAGCCTGTACCGGATTCGAATTTGGTCTTCGAGTCAAAAATCGGATTACCGCAGACAGCACAATGATAGGTGCCGTCGGCATGCTCCTTTAGGTATTTCCCTGTATAGGGAGGTTCGGTGCCCTTATCTTTGGCAACACGTTTTAGCTCGGGATCTAGGTCTTTTTTCCAGTACTGATCTTTGGTATCTGTCATCTGTATATCTTACCATGCAAATAAAAAAATTCCCCCGCAGCCTTATGGCTGGGAGGGAATGGAATATTTAGACCCATTCATTCTTACGGTAATGCTTGGTTTTCGGTCGGCAATTTTCGCATTTCTTAGCTTTTACTACTCGGACACAGATGAAAGAGTAGAAGTTTCTGATCATCTTCTCATTTTCACCGACTGCGTCGTAGTAGCACCATCGGTTTCCGAGGTCGACGATGGCAACGCAGGGCGTTCGAGTCGGACCACGCAGGCCGATGATTACCTTGTTGAACCACACGGGTGCGCCTCGTGTGTGATGGACTGTCACAAACGCGGGGCGGATCTCCTGCAGGCAATGTCCGGAATTGATAGCGCATCGACTTCTGTGCCAGATTATCTCGCGGTGAGTCGTGCCGTGCTTCAGAAGAACAATCGCCTCGTCCAATTCAACGAGCATCTAGTCTCCTTAGCTAACTGCCCGTAGATTAACTGCTTCCCTAAGGAAAATCAAGCGAAACTAGTGATCAATTTTTTCTAACCCTCTCGATAGACGGGCAGGTACTCAAATCAGATAACAGAACGGCCCACGGCTCGTGGTAGTATTGATGCATGAAAGAAGTAGCGGTTTTTGGCGGCGGATGCTTCTGGTGCACGGAGGCGGTTTTAAAAATGTTGAAAGGGGTGAGCTCGGTGTTGCCTGGTTATGCCGGTGGTACAAAGGTGAATCCTACATATGAAGAGGTTAGCTCCGGCACGACCGGACACGCGGAGGTGGTGAAAGTTGAATATGATCCAGCGCAGGTAAAATATCACACTTTGATGACGATCTTTTTTGGTTCACATGATCCGACTACAAAAAACCGCCAGGGCGCGGATGTTGGCTCGCAATACCGATCGGTGATTTTTTCCACGACCGAAGGCCAGAAAAAAGAAGCTGAGGCCTTTATCAAACAGCTCAACGACTCCAGTAAGATGGGCGCGCCAATTGTCACTGCGGTTGAACCGTTAGATAAGTTTTGGGAAGCGGAGGATTACCACAAAGATTATTTTGCCAAAAACCCAGGTAATCCGTATTGCGAAATAGTGATCAACCCGAAACTGGAGAAGGTAAAAAAAGAATTTGCCGAGTTGTTAAAATAGTTGTTTTCTATTCCAATGTTCTCAAGAACATTGGAATAGACCATTTAAGAAAATTTGTGCTAGTATCTGTCAATGCCAAGAGGAGCGAAGAATCCAAATTTAGCTTACGAGAAGGAGTGGGACGTCGTCGTGATCGGCGGAGGAGCGGCCGGGATGATGGCGGCGGGACGAGCGGCGGAAAAAGGCCGTGCCAATGGGCAGGCAAGCGCGTCCGTGCTTTTGATTGAAAAGAACGACATCCTTGGCAAGAAACTGCTGATTACCGGCGGCGGGCGGTGCAATGTGACTAACGGCGAGCTGGACACGCGGAAGCTCCTGGCGAAATTCAAAGGCAGTGACAAGTTTTTATTTTCCGCCTTCGCCCAATTTGGCGTGAAATCGGCGTTAGATTTTTTCCATTCGCACCAGATGCCCACTAAAGAAGAAGCGAATCAGCGTATTTTCCCGGCAAGTGAAAAAGCCCGCGACGTGCGGGACACGTTAGCGGCGCATTTGAAACAGATGAAGGTGGTGGTGTTGGCCGGCACTCCGGTGATGGGGTTTGCGACTCATTCGCTTATTCGCGCGAATAAGCGAATGACCGAGATAACTGGCGTGAAGATGGGGAATGGCAAAGAGATTCGCTCCAAAGCCTACATTTTGGCTACCGGTGGTAAGTCGCGTCCGGACACGGGCTCGACGGGTGAGGGTTTTTTGTGGCTCGAAAAATTGGGGCATACGGTGATCAAGCCGATTCCGTCGCTCGTACCAGTTGCGATCAAGGACGAGTGGGTAAAGAAGCTGCAGGGTGTGACAATTCCTGACATCAAGATCAGTGTGGTGCAGGACAACGAGATTCAGGATTCCAAAATCGGAAAGATTCTTTTTACTCATTTTGGCGTAAGCGGTCCGACGATCTTAAATATGAGTAAAGAGATCGGGGAGTTGCTGACGTACGGCGAGGCGAGGATAGTGCTTGATCTATTTCCGAAACTGGATCCGGGCGCGCTGGATAAAAAAGTGCAAGCGGAGTTCGCGAAGCATAGTAATAAGAAGTTCAAGAACTCCCTTTCTGGACTTTTACCGGCGGCAGTCGCGTCGGCCGTCATTGATATTTCCGGTATCGGCGGCGATACAGTCTGTAATGATATCCGGAAAGAACAGCGCCAAACGCTTGTCTCACTTTTAAAACGAATGACGATGCGCGTGGACAGCTTACTTGGCGCTAATAAAGCGATCGTGACTTCTGGCGGCGTGGCGCTTGAAGAAGTGGATTTCAAAACGATGCGTTCCCGGCTTTTTGAAAATTTGTATTTGGCAGGGGATATTTTGAATATTGATCGTCCGTCAGGCGGTTATTCTTTGCAGTTGTGTTGGACCACTGGATTTGTGGCTGGCAATTGTGTTTAAATAAGAATATATGACAAAACAAACAGCAATTTTTGCCGGCGGGTGCTTTTGGTGCACCGAGGCTATCTTCAGCAATTTAAAAGGTGTTATTTCGGTTGTGCCGGGTTACGCGGGTGGTACAGTGGAGAATCCGACTTATGAGCAAGTGTCGGGCGGGAAAACCGGCCAGGCCGAAGCCATTAAAATTGAATTTAATCCGGAGGAGATTAAATATCCGGATTTATTAAACGTGTTTTTCGCCACCCACGATCCGACTACTTTGAACCAGCAGG
>CAYSNI010000058.1:0-9347 GCA_964432465.1 uncultured Candidatus Saccharibacteria bacterium | reverse complement strand
CGCGGCGCACAGTTACCCAACCCATCAATTCCACTTCTTTCCCTTCGTGTTTTACGATATCGGCAATCATGGTTCGGCCGAGCTCACCACCAGTCGTTCTCATGAGTAGGATATTACCACGCTATTTTTCTTTTGTCTTTTCCACTTTCTTGACCAATTCCATAATCTTCCTAATTGGCATGGTCATATTCGCAACCGTAGTAGAATTTTCTTTTGGCGTCTTAATAGTTTCGAAATACAAATGATCGCCTGGTTTTACCAAATTATTCAAAAATTCCTTTTCTTCCTTGCTCAGTTTCTGTCCCTTAAACTTCTCGTCGCCGCCATAGCTCGGCAGATCAAAACCGCCCGCTACCCAACGTGCCGTAAACCGGCTCTTATCTCGCGCCTCACCTTTATAAAAATACTGCTTTTTCGCGTCTACGCGCGGCCTTCCTTTTTCCCTGCCGAGAATGGTCATTTCGTAAATGGAAATATTCTCCGGGTCATCGCCCGTCTCAATTTTCACACGGTCGCCAGCGCTTAATTCGCGCAAATCAATCTGCTCAATGCCCTTTTCCTTTTCGGCTTCAAACGGCTCCGGTTTTTCGAATTTCATATGTATGTAGTGTAGGTTTTCAGAAGCTATCCGTCAAAAATATAAAAGTCCCGAGTTAACGGGACTTTTTCTTTTGAGTCAACTCCGCTCGGTACTGCGGCACGCCTCTTCCCTCTTCAAACCAGTGCCAAATAAAGAGCTTGGCCCAATTATCAGGCTCCCAGCCCTTCTGAATCCAGTGGACATACCAGTCCCATCTGAACACCGCCTGCTGTCCCATTTTTGGATCGGGATTCATCGGATATTGCTTCCAGCCAGTTTTTCGATCGGCAATTATTTTGCCGTCAAACACGACCTGGCCGTCTTTGTCGAAAATTTTCAGATGATCTCCGGGCTGGATGAAAATCGGATCCTTCTCGCCCGTATCCAAAACCCAATAAGTACCTTCGCTACCGGTTTCAAAAAATCCATCCAGTAGACCTTTTAGAACAACTCGCTCTGGTTTTCGCTTCTTCACTGGCTCTCCTATTTCTAAAAGTATCTACCGATAATCTAATACTTTTAATTCCCCTTTGTCAAAAATAATTCTGACCGTTCCATAGCGGTCAGTACGGAAAATTTGCGAGCCTACAGCCATTAGTCTATCTAAGACAGACGCGGTCGGATGACCATAGGAATTCTTACCCACTTCGATTACTGCCACCTTAGGCTGAACCTCTTTTAAAAATCCACCTCCGGTCGAAAATTTCGAACCGTGGTGACCGACCTTCAGAATCTGCGCGGAAAGATTGTAGCGAGCCAATAATTTCTGCTCCGTTTCAAAACCAATGTCAGCGGTGTAAAGTGCCCTTAACCCATCCTTCTCTAACAAGATGACTAATCCAGACTCGTTAGCATTTTTATGATTTACTTCTGTAACCCTAGGATGAAGAATGGTCAGTCTCATATCGCGATACGTGATTACATCATCCGCTTCCACCACCGCGGTTGGAATATTCCGTTCGGCGATTACTTTTTCAAAATCAGCGTATGAAGACGCGACTCCTTTCCGGCCATTGGTAATAACTAATCCGATTTCGTAAGTTTTTAGAACATCGATCAGCCCGCCAAAATGATCTAGCTCGGGGTGAGTCAAAATCACGAGATCAATATAACGATCCCCGAGCGTCATGAGCTTAGGCAATTCCGACAACACTTTGGGTCCCTTGCCTCCGTCAATTAAAATTTGCGCGCCTTCAAAATCAATAAGCTGGCTATCGCCCTGTCCCACGTCCAAAAAATATAACCCCAAGTCGTCGCTTTCACGCGTGAAAGCGACTGAGTGCCAAATAAACAGATTCGCCGCGACTAAGATCAGCGCGGCTAAATAAATATTTTGAGAATGTTTACGCATAGATTAATTATCCAAATTTCGTAGGAAAGAAACGCGACCGTCGGTAGAGCGATTAACCAAGCAACACTCGTAGAAAAAAGAGTGGCCACTCCAAGCAAAAACCCCAGAGCCATCGTCAGCGGAATCACGCCCAGAATTAGCACATTCGTCAAAATCCCGATTGGTGAGAAGTAACCAAAATTTATCAGTAAGATAGGCAGGACGGCAAGCTGGGCGGCAGAGGTATTCAGAAAATGCTCCCGCCAGTTTAAGATACCCGGTGCGTCTTTCAATTTTAACCACCTTTTCAAGTGTGGCGCCAAATAAACGATGCCCAGTAAAGCCGCGAAAGAAAGCTGGAACCCGGCATCAAACGCGAGCAGATTCGGATTAAAAACCGCCATCGCCAACGCGGCGGTCGCCATGGCGTTGCGGAAGTGATACGGCCGCCTCACTTGGTCAGCCATCAGAACCAACGCCGCCATAATCGCCGCTCGCACTACCGACGCCTCCGCTCCCGTCATCATCACAAAACCAAGAATCACAAGGACGCTTATTAGAAAACGAAACCGTCTAGCTAGCCACCAGCTACCCAGCGCTACCGTAATAGTTTTAACTATGATTGAAATGTTGTAGCCCGAAAGCGCCACCAGATGACTGGTCCCCGTGAGACGCAACTTTTCTTCAAATTCATCCGAAAATTCCGAAGTATCCCCGAGCGTCAGTCCCGATAAAAATGCCGCCTGATCAAACGGCAATACTTTTTTAAACCCATCTTTTATGGAATCTCGGAAATTGAATAAAAAGGATTTCACGGGATTACCCTTTCCCGTCGCGAGTAATTCTATCTCCGGAAACGACATTACCAAACCGATACCCTCCTTTTTGTAATAGGACGAGAAATCTTCCATCGGTAAACGGACGGCACCGCTGATTCGAATCTCATCGCCATAATGAAATTGAGGGTACCGGCTGGTGGTGATCTGAATATCACCGACCACCAGCTTCTGACTGTTTAGCCTCTGCTCCGCCTCGCGGATCACGCCGGTAAACTGCTGCTTCCCGAATCTTCCCTCGGTCGGCGCGTCGGAATAAAACCCCACAATGCTAAAAATAAAAATGCCTCCCAGAAATGCCATCACAAGCCAGAAATAAAGATCGTGAAGCTTCATCCCGTTAGAAGTGGAACCGATTCTGCGACGTAAGGTTTATAATCATTGTTTTTTGGATATTCCGCGTAAGAGAGGTGGCCGAGTTGGGCAGCCACCTCTAACGGGACTCATAAATAAAAATCGGTGGTAGCATACCACCGATTTAATTTTTATTCTACGACTTTGGGGGCCGGCCGATTACTTCGATATCGCCATCCAAATCTTGCCAATCTTGAGGAATGGCGATGTGCGCCCTTTTCGGCGCCAGCGCCGCCATAATCAGTGCCACTGGTGCAATGAAGATCGTATACGGCCAAAAATAGATTCCAAGCGCCTCGCTAACATACGGCAGCACGAGCAACGGAGCCGTGACAAGAACCCCTGCCAATATCGCTGCTCGAGTATTCCATACCCGCTTCAGGTACATCGTCGTCAAGCAGATGAAGAATACGTCACCATTGCCAAGTAGTCGACCGTCCCAACGAAATCCAATCGGCCAAGGGAAGTGCTGCATAAACTTGCTTTTAAATATGGAGATGTACCAATTGCCATCGCTCACTTGAAGCGGATTGATTGCGGCAACGGCTGGCGTGCTGTTAAACGCCCACACCAAGAAAATATCCAGGAGCATTATTATGCTGAAAATTCCGATAAAAGCGCTTTTCTTGAGCCGAATAGCGAACTCCAGCACGGGCAGAATGATAAGAAAAATTAGGATGTTGCCGACAATCGGCGGATTCCACATAACTTTTGCCGTAAATAATGAGGAAACAATACACGCGCCAAGAAACGACAAAATTTGTGCCAACTTTTTCCGTGAACCCGACAGATACTTGATGCTCCTTATCAGCAAGAAGACGAAGGTTCCATAAAATAAGCACGCGAATACAACGATGACAGCCCATTGAGGCAGAGTAAGGCCAGCGATGATTAGTGGCACGGATCCTGATTCCACCTTCGGAGCTGATAATACTGGGGTCGGATTACGGGAGATTAAATACATCACTACAATTCCGATACTAAAACCTAGAAAAAATCTAGCAACGAATTTCCAGCCCCATTCATCTTTTATCGGCACAAGCCCGTTACACTTCTGGTAATACACGAGAGCCAGAATCCAGGCCAAAGTTGCCAGCAAAAATATTGGCACCACATTTCACTCTTTCTCTCCGAAGCTTTCGCGTAGGAGAGTCCTTTCAAGCAACTCCCTATAAAGTACGCCCTGCCGTCTTAATTAGCAATTACTCCCCCGCCAAGCATTATGCCTTTCGCGTCATAAAAAACTGCGGACTGACCTTCGGCGACGAACTTTTGCGGCTTTACAAAATTCAAAGTTAATTTTCTTTTATTCCAATGTTCTTGAGAACTTGAGAATAGCGCGATTGCTTTAGCGGCTGGCTGGCGGTAACGGACACGGGCGAATACAGAAATATGTTTTAGTAGATAGGATTTAGAAACGAAAAAATTAGTATTCACCAAGGAAATCTCTTTTCGATATAACGACTCATGTTCATCGCCTTCAGCGACAACTACAATATTCTTTTTCACGTCCTTTGAAGCTACGTATAATGGCTTCTTGGTGCCGCCCACGCCAAGACCATGTCGTTGTCCAATCGTATAAAAATGCGCGCCATGATGCTCACCAAGCTCATTGCCATGAATGTCTACAATCTTCCCTTTTTTCGGTTTAATATACTGCTTCAGAAAATCCGGCAGCATCACCTGACCCAAAAAACAGATTCCTTGGGAGTCTTTCTTCTCCGCGTTCGGCAGATCAAACTTTTTCGCTAGCTTCCGGATCTCCGTGCGCTTGATGTAATCGCCGACAGGAAACAAACACCGCCTCAACTGCTCCGGCTTTATCGCCCAAAGAAAGTAAGACTGATCTTTGCTCGCGTCGCGAGCCACAGCGAGCACGTCAATTTCCCTTTTTTCATTTTTAATTTTTACTTTCCTAACATAGTGCCCCGTGGCAACGTAATCTGCCCCCAGCGCAATCGCCTTTTCATAGAAAAGACCGAACTTGATCTCCTTATTGCACATCACGTCCGGATTCGGAGTGATGCCTTTCTTATAGCCATCCACCATATATTTCACTACTCGGTCTTTATATTCCTGCTCGTAATCAAAGGTGTAAAAAGGAATACCGAGATGCTCAGCGGCGCGGCGAGCGTCTTCCGCGTCAGCAGCGGCACAACCATCCACATTAAAGCATTTCAAGTGCACGCCTACGACTTCGTATCCCTGCTCTTTTAGCAATGCCGCAGCTACAGAGCTGTCCACCCCGCCGCTCATGCCTACAAAAACTTTGCCCTTACTCTTTGACATGCCGATATTATATAAGAAATGGGAGGCTTTGGCAAAACTCTCTATTGGCTAATTCGTGCTAATTAGCCTAAAGAGAGACGGCTTGGTTTAAATCAGGAAAAGTTTTCCCACTTCGCCACCCGATCTCCTTCTTTATAAAACTCGCACGAACTCCAACCGTCCATAAATACCTTATCCGCGCAAAGTTCGGTCATCATCGTAGATTCATAAAGTTCAGGCAATTTCATTACATCCGGAAACTGAGCTACCTCGATAAGATCAATGCCTTTCTTTTGAAGATAAGAATTTAAAAAATTAAACCGTTTTGTACAAATATAGCCTGGTTTCGCGCAGTGCTGTTTCATATCCTGCATGGTAACGATAGCGCTTGAAGTTCCTTGATAGGCCAGATATTTGTATGCCATCCAAATAACCGGCGTGGGGAAAAACATAGCATCCGAGATGTTTTGCAACTCAGCCTTATGAGCGGCCTCCTGCCGATCAATTTCGGCAAATTCCGGATAATGATCCCGGGCGGATAAGATCTCCGAAATTTTCTTGCCATGCTCTTTACCTAAACGCACCGCCATGGCCATACGGACACCTTGAAGCGAGTCCAACTTAGACTGCGTTTCCAAATACTCCCGATACTGCCCTAATAATTTTTCAACTTCGTTAAGCATTGGTTTGAATTTCTGATAGCGCACGACCAATGACTTCTTTATTGATACCGTCGCCAATGAATACAAGGACGCCTTTTTTCTTGGGTTCGGTTGGATTAATCGCCTGATGCTGACGAGTCGCCTCCAGATGCCACCAATCCCCCTGTGGGTCGGAAAAATATCCTTTAGCTCGCTTCATAGTAACGCCCGGCACCAGCTTAACCGCGACCAATAAACGCTCAGCATCCCCTTTATTCATACGATTTGGAATATCAAATACCGCGTAGGTAGCGCCATGGTCGCTGATTCCAAACGCCTGAAGATCCGAAAAATTCTCGGCAATCGCCTCCTCAATACGAGACCCACTGGTCACATCTATTAAAGCCGGATCAACCTCCGCGTGAATGGCCCGGCAGGATATGGCCTTATTCAAAGAAATTTTGGCCACAATCTTCTCAATCGCTTCAACGCGGTCATTCTCCGCAAGGTCGGTTTTATTGATCACTACAAGATCTGCGAGCTTGATATCAAGCTCCTTCTCTTTTTCCAGATAAACGGGGTCAACCTCAAGCGGATCAAGCACATATATATTTTTAATCAACTCAAAATGCTCCAAAAATACCGGGTTTAAAAACAACTTTTGAATAAGCTGAGCCGAGCTGGCTACACCAGTCGTTTCAATAATCACCGGTTTCCGCCAGCCTTTATCAACAACAAACTTAAGCGCCTCTTCCAGCTCCGCTCCGGAAGAGCAACAGATACATCCACCGGCAATATCAAATACACTCCAGTCATCCTGATGGCTTTCAAGCGTCTGCTTGTCTATATTTTCACTGGCAAATTCGTTTTCAATTATAAATGAACCGGCAAAAAATCCGACCGAAAGAAGCCGCTTAATCAGGGTTGTTTTACCGCTGCCTAATGAACCATGCACGAGCAGTGTAGGGATCTTTTTATTCATGTTTGGTAATAATAATGGAATTAATCACATCATCCTTCGGATGGATTTCGGCCTTAGTAATCAGATTCTTAAAGGATCCAATTGACGCTTCCGGATACAGTAACGTCCGAAGTAAGTGGGCGCTTCGGATTAGAAGATACGAGCCGTGGGCCATGCGCTCGCTAATCCGATTGATGATGGCAGGCTTTTCATCCGCGTCTCCCACCAGTGCCGCCAGTATGATCAGATCATAGCCTGAGAAATCTTCAAACTTCCGCGCGTCTCCGGAAACAATCCGAATCTTATCAGTAATCCCAAGTTTTCCTATAAGTTGCGCGGCAAGCTCGACGGCGCGTGCGTCATTGTCCAAGCAGTCAATTGATACCCCGAAATCCTTGGCCAGCAGTATCGCACTCAACGGCAAAGGTCCGGACCCGACAAATAACGCCCGACGGACTCCGACGTCGGAATACGCTTTGAACGCCCCAAATTCCAGCGCGGCTAATTTCCTATAATTTTCAAAATATGGAAATTCTTTTAACGCGGCCCGTGGATCGCCGGATTCCGCGATTCGGGCAGTCCAGAAACTCTCCAACTTTGCTTCCCCGAGCGCGCATACATTATGAAGACTTTTCCGCACGGCTCTGATATTGGTTTGTGTTAATACCAGTCGGGCAGTCGCGTCGTCAGATTGCTGAATGATCGTGACTAATCTTTGGAAAAGTGAATTGACCCGGGGCGACGGCTCAAGATCGGTATCTAAAAGCTCCTGATAGATATCAGCTATTTCTTTCCCTAATTTCCCGGCATTATCCAGGACGGTAAGGTTTCTTTTAATTTCTGCAGTTGGAGCAAATTCCATAAAATTCTAAATTGTGATTAAGATTGGAAAACTTTTTCTCTTTGGCGATCCGTTTTTCCACCGCCGATAAAGAATCTTTCAGATCAACGTCCTCCACGCGGCGACAATTAGTACAGACTACATGGTGATGGTGATCTTCAGCTTTTTCATAGCGAAGAGAATCGTCACCCACTCTAACCTTACGGATCGTTCCCTGCGACTCCAGTTTTTCCAATTGCCGATAGATAGTGGTCTTATTCGGCCGGAGCGTGGATTTCGCGAGGTGAATCAAAATCTCACCCACGCTTTGCGGCTTGGAGTTACGGGTGAAGATATTGAGAAGCGCTTCCAACACCGGAGTATTCCTCATGGGAGTTATTATAATGCAACTTAGTTGCGTTTGTCAATGTGTACATTGACGGTTGATTTAACCTATTGCATCCGTTAGTATCAATACCATGTTGGCTTATAACGAACTGAAAAAAGGCACGATCTTCGTGATGGATGGACAACCGTATGAAGTAATGGAATACGAGTTTTTACGCATGCAGCAGCGTAAACCGGTAACTAAGTGCAAGATCAAAAACCTGATGACAGGCAAAATTGTGGAACAAGCCTTTCACTCCAGCGAGAGCTTTGAGGAAGCGGACATGACCCGCGAAGAAATCAAGTATCTCTACAATTCCAAAGACCAGTTCTGGTTCTGCGGAAAAGATAATCCGGCCAATCGCTTCTTTCTCACCGAAGAGCAGATTGGTACGCCGGGAAAATTCATGAAAACTAATACTTTAGTAACCGCCTACAAATTTGGTGACAAAATCATCAGCGTGAAACCGCCAATCAAAGTTGACCTCCTGGTCAAAGAGGCACCTCCAGGTTTTAAGGGAGATACCGCCTCCGGCGGCGGCAAGGCAGTCACGCTTGAAACCGGCGCCGTAGTCACCACCCCTCTCTTCGTAAATGCCGGTGATCTCGTCCGAGTAAATACAGAAACTGGGGAGTATGTGGAAAGGATGGAAAAGGGGAAAGAATAGGGTGGAAAGTAGTTAGAATATAGTAACTAGTAAAGAGGCGGACGGGATAATAAGAAAAAACCCCTTACTGGGGTTTTTTCTTATCGAGCGAATCCTGCAAAGCTTTCTTCAGCACCTCTACGTCTACCTTAGATTTATTTTCCGGAGAGAAAATTTGACCCTTCTTTTCTTCAATCAAGACCTCAGGACGAACCGGCAAATCTTTCAAGGACATCGTGGGCGCCTGATATTTTGGTTGAGGAGGCACTTCTACCAACTTCGGCTTTCCCAATGTAGGGACCGGTGCGGACAGGACTTTAGGCATTTCGATTATTTTCGGCTCAGGCTTGAAAACCGGCTTGATATGAGAAGCTAACGGTCGTTGCGGTACTCTTTGCATATCGGACATTGGCCGGCGGGTGGTATCTAAATTCATCGGCTTGTTCTGATCGGAGCTAAAGGATCTTCGCGGAGCATCACCATAAGGACGGCGGGGCGGAAATCCACCCTCGCGGGATGTCCC
>CAYSNI010000057.1:0-3750 GCA_964432465.1 uncultured Candidatus Saccharibacteria bacterium | reverse complement strand
TCTATCTTCTGAATCATTGCTATTAGTATAAGATGCGTAGCCCTGCTACGCAAAAGGACGTCCTTCGCCTGCTGGCTCAGGATATTTTTGCCTTCGCAAAAATAAAAAAGCCCCACTTTCGTAGGGCTTTCGCCAAACTGGCGGTCTAGTTGTTCTCTCCTCTGCAGATCTTGCATTGCAAATCTTTTAACACCTTAATCTCAATCGCTTCAGCCAGAAAGCTCGTACCTCTGGTAGGAATATTTCCCAAAACTATTAGCTTAACTCTAACTCGAAAACCATGATTGCTTACCAGACAAGACTTGCTAAGATTCGGGATGTTGTCGGGCCGATTAACAAACTCGTACCACTCCACCACAATGCAATCGGAACCTTTATCAACTGGCGGCACATAGCTCAAGCCCCAACTATCCGTACCATTAATTGGACTCGAGGTGCCCTCTAGCTCTAAAACCTTAAAGCGCTTCTCGACATAATTGGGGTTTTGGCATCCAATGGAAATTGCCAGAACAGCCGCGACTGCAAAAACCGAAAGGCGCTTCATAAAAACCTCCCAAAAGTACTGCTAGGAATGTAGCACTGTTGTTGCCCTTCGACAAGCTCAGGCGATGCAGAAGCATCGGGCGCGGGAGCGCCATCATTATCCGCTGAGCGAAGTCGAAGCGTTACAATAACGTAGTCCTTCGACAAGCTCAGGAACTAAACTTATAATGTAGGTAACCAAAATGATAGTTTTATCCGAAAACAAAAAGGCCTACTTCAACTATGAGATCGTTGAGCATTTTGAGGCGGGCATAGAACTCAAGGGTTATGAAGTGAAGGCAGTAAAAACCGGCCGGTTCTTTTAATTAAACTCCTAGTGCGGACAACTAATCCGTCTCTTTCTTGCCACTATCCTGTCAGATAGCACTATCTGACAGGATAGTGGCAGAAATGCCACATAAAAGACGCCGCGCCTCACTGGCCACTGCCCCCCATTTTTTCCAGTAAAATTGCTAAAACCACTATTAAACGGCAAGATAAGTATATGGAAGCGCTAGCAGAAAACAGAAAAGCTCACTTCAATTACGATATCGTTGAAAACTTTGAGGCCGGGATTGAGCTCAAAGGATACGAAGTGAAGGCAGTAAAAACCGGCCGGGCAAATATCGCCGGCTGTTTCGCGACCGTTAAAGATAACCAGCTTTGGCTTACTGGCGCCAACATTCAGCCATATCAGGCAAAAAACACACCTCCCGATTATGATCCGACTCGCTCCCGCCGACTCCTTCTTAATAGAAAGGAGATTGCCTATTTGATTGGGAAGATGAAGTCTGACCGCTTGACTTTAGTGCCACTTAAGTTGTATAATAAGGCAGGTAAGGTTAAAGTTGAGCTCGGACTCGCCCGCGGAAAGAAACAGTACGAGAAGCGGGACGTTATCAAGAAGAGAGAGACCAATATCGAGATCCGCCGGTCTTTAAAGGAATAAATGAATAGGCCCCGTAAAATCCCGTAAAAATGGATGAGCCATCACGGGATCACGGGGCTCGCTCAAAATCGGCTTGCCGCGAGATGCGGCGAAGCCGCATTTTTCGCGGGGGTGTACAGGCTTCGACAGAGCACCACTTCTAAACACTGCAAGTCGAGCTGCCGGAACTCGTTAAACTTCGGCAAACCTTAATAACTGCTAATCAAAAATTTGCGTTAGCCTACGCGTAATACCGTCGGCCATCGGCGACCTGATGCTTGATTGGGTCATCACCGGTGTTATATCTCAAGCTCGTTGTTGATTGGTCCGCTTCGTAGCAATCAGCACTTAAATCAAACGAGGCAAAACCCTAAACTTGTCGATGGTGTCTAGCAGCTGCCCTGTACGTCGGTTCGATTCCGACCATCTCCACAATTTAAAAAGTCACTCTCTATGAGTGACTTTTTAAATTCATGGGTGAATCGAACCTAGCCTTTCTTTTTCAGTCCGTATCGCCACATAAACAAAAGCACATCCCGAATGCCATTCAAAAACTTAAATGGACCAAACTTGGAACGGCCAAAAACCCGCGGGCGATGCGCGATCTCTATCTCGGTAACCTTGAGCCCGGACCGATGCGCCGCTAGCGGAAACATTCGAAAGTCGTCCGGATAGAAAGTAACTCTTTCCAGCAGGCTACGGCGGAACGCCTTAAAACCGCAGTTCTCATCATGAAACGGCGAACCTAGGAAAGCCCGTAAGAACCAGTTAAAGATTTTTGAATAGAGAATCGCTGACTTGTTGGAGACCCTGTTCACGCGATGCCCATTTACTAAATCGTATCCGGAATTAAGCGTGGCGATAAATCTGGGTATCTCGGCGGGGCTGTCCTGAAGATCGGCATCAATAAACACAAAAGTCTCGCCACGTCCTTCTTTAATTCCGAGCGCTAGCGCGCTCCCCTTTCCAAAAGAAAGGGTATTCCGGAAAAACCTGACACGGCTGTCACTTTCGGAAATTTTTTGAGCCACGAGGCCGCCTTCATCTTCAGAGCCGTCATCAACAAAGATAATTTCAAAATCCCCGGATTTCTTCAGCGCGTCTAATACGTCCTCATATAGAGTTCTAAGGCTTTCCTTTTCATTTTTAAATGGGACCACTACAGAAATCATCTTCTAATTATCCTTTAATTTCTTATAAACCTCTAGAGCGGGAGTTTTGTGCACTAAAATAAAGTTTTTATCCGCGCGAAGCCTTTCTCTGGCAATCGCGGGAATTAGCGGGCCGATTTCTTCCATGTTAATGACGGCGTAATCAGCCAACTGATAAGTATCTGAAAGGTTATAAAAATATTTTCTTCCGGAGAATAACGGCGCGAGATTATTCGTAGAGGTAATTTTTAAGTTTTCATCTTTCAATTTATTTTTCCACTGAAATGCCTCTTCTTTGGCCGAAGAAGGCACACTCCAAATTTTCGGCAATGGATTTCTGGAAAGCGGAAGAAGTCCTTTAAAAAATCCGAAGGCCAGCACCGCCGCCATAAGCCATACTATTACGCGAATTTCGGAATTATTTTTATGGAAATCGGTTTTAATTATTAGTGAAATCCGCTTCGCTCCATAAATAGCCGAGATAAAGATAAAAAACTGAATCAGCGCCGTATAGTGACGCTCTACGCCGCGCATTTTGGAATTACTGGAAAGCAGATTAATCGCTAACTCCGGCAAGGCCGGAATGAGTTGTAGTGGCGACGCAAGGGATAAAAATCCTACCGGACCAAGGAGTTGGAATATGTATTCGCCGGTAGATGCCTGCGCCAATTTTTCCGTAACTTTGCCCGGGCTAGTTAACGTTCCGGAAATGATCCGGCCCGGCGTGTTACCAAATTCTGAATAAAACATTGTCGCGAAGTGCTGCTCGCCACGACCGCGGAAATACGGGGTGATAACAAAAACCGAAAGCGCAAACCATACAAAACTAGCGATGGCCACCGCCGTCCCGAAACGAGCTAAGGCACGGTCCCTACCTCTCATTCCCATAAAAATCCAGTAAAGGCCCAGTAGAGAAACGCTTAACCCGACATTTTCTTTACTTAAAATCGCAAGGCTAATAAATAAAAGGCTGGGCCAGAATTTTCGAACTAAAGCAAAATAAAACGCGGCCAGTAGTATCGGCGTAACTAAAGTAAAGGCGTGCATTTCAAATGCGGCACCATGCTGCATCGGCGGATATGCCAAATAAGCCGCCGAGAAAATTAAAGCGAGCCAACTTTTATGTTTAGACCCGTTAAATACAATTTC
>CAYSNI010000056.1:0-15328 GCA_964432465.1 uncultured Candidatus Saccharibacteria bacterium | reverse complement strand
GAAGATGGCGAGAGATCGATGAGAATGAATGTATTCCCTGGGAGTTCTGCAACTTCCCGAGCGACATCTTCCGGATCCCGCTGGTACTGCTTTGGCCATGCGGTTGGCACAACACAAAACGTGCAGCGGTAAATGCAACCGCGAGTCGCCTGCACGACATTCATGTTTGTGTACTTCTGACTCTTGAGCAAGTCGCGCCTTGGACGAGGGTACCCATCCATGGTCACCGGCTGGCGATCGTAGCGCTTCCTAAGCGTTCCGGCCACAAAGTCTCGCAATAGTTCAGGCCACGCTTCTTCAGCGTAACCACAAACAATGGCGTCAGCATGATTCTCTGCCTCTTCAGGCACAAGAGTGACGTGGATTCCACCAAGCACCACGGCAATGCCACGATCCCGAAGGATGCGGCTATATCGGTATGCCTTGGGGGCGTTTCCGGTGATTGCTGTGATTCCGATGAGGTCTGCTTCAATGGTATGAGGATCGAAATCCTCAGTCCATTCATCGATGCACTGCACCGAGGCATTCAGCTCCGATGGAATGAGAGCGGCGAGTGTTGTCAGTGTGAGCGGTGCATACCGTAGGCGCTGATCAAACGCGCCATCCTTTCCATACCTAGCCGACTGCGGCATGAGTAATACGATCTTCATAATTTGATTCTCCTCTTGTTAAGTTGTGAAAAAACTGCTAATAGCATACCACTAAAATAGGTCATTTACATAGTAAAATTTTTTCTGCTTTCCCACGTTTTATGGTAAGGTTCATGGGCTCCTTAACATATTTGGAGGTTTTTCTTGTGAAGGTAACACTTATCCAGCCGACGATCGGCCGAGTGGGCGACAAAAAATTGGAACGACCTTGGACGCTCGAACCGCTCAGTATAGCGATACTGGCGGGTGTAACACCCAAAAATATCGAACTCAAATTTTACGACGATCGGATTGAAAATGTTGATTACAACGATTCTACTGACCTTGTCGGTATCAGCGTTGAAACATCAACAGCATTGAGGGCATACGAGATAGCCAAACATTATCGAGACCGTGGTGTTCCGGTAGTGATAGGTGGTGTTCATCCAACGCTTTTGCCCGACGAAGTTTCTGGCTACGCTGATGTTGTCGTGAGTGGCCACGCTGAAAAATTGTGGCCTCAAATACTTAATGACTTCAAGTTTGGCAAACTGCAAAAGCACTATAAAGAAACAGATTTGATACCCCAAGGCACTTCCGCCGACAAAGATATATTTGCTGGCAAGAAATATTTCCCGGCGAGCCTCGTGGAGTTTGGCAGGGGTTGCCCCTTTCGGTGCGACTTCTGTGATATCCCGGTCTACTTTAACGGGAAATATGCTGCTAGACCGCTCGATCGTCTTGTGTCCGAGATAAAATCTTCAGAACGGAAACTGTTCGTAGTTGTTGACGATAATCTGGGATCTTACCCAAAAACTCTGTATGAGTTTTGTAAAGCCATAAAGCCCCTGAAAATAAAGTGGGTAGCCCAGACGAGCGTGAATCTTGCTAAGAATGAAGAGTTGCTTGATCTGGTCGCCAAAAGCGGCTGTTTAGGTGTTTTGCTTGGTCTTGAGTCTATCGAGAGCGAAAATCTGAGAATAATGAACAAGCGATTCAACGAAAGTATTCCGATGGTAGAGGCTATTCGGCGCTTCCACAATGTTGGGATCAGGATACACGGCTCGTTCATTGTCGGATACGATCATGACACGGCTGAATCTGTGGGGCGGCTTGTAGATTTTGCAATCAAGCAGAAATTCTTTATCGCAAATTTCAACCCGCTCACTCCCATACCTCGCACGCCACTTTATTTACGTTTGCAAAAAGAGGGACGAATGATAAATGAGAAGTGGTGGCTTGACTACAATTATCGATATGGGGACTTTGTTTTTCGTCCTGCCACAATGAGTCCCGAGGAGATGTCTAGGCTATGTGAGGACGCTAAGCGAGCTTTCTACAGCCTGGGAAGTATTTGTAGAAGAAGCATGGCAAGGCATAATATTAGTAGCCTTTTTTCCGCTCTTGGCTATTTCGGAATAAATGCGTTGACCCGAAAAGAGGTGACCGTAAAAAGTAAGGCGAATCTCGGTTACGAGAAAAACCTCACCAATCTTCTCAATGATTAACTCAATGGCAGAATCCGTAAGGACCTGCCATTTTTTATTTTATGAAGCGATGGTAAAATTGCACGTATATGTCAACAAAGACTTTTTTTATACTTATAATTAGCGCTCAATTGATTTTTATAGCTTTGGATTTCATCAGTGCTCATTATAACAAATGTACTATCGTGGAGTAAAAGAGGCGTTTGAATTTTCCATCATTGCTATTTTTAATGATAACAATTGTGGTATATGGGCTTATACAATTTGGCGGCCTTGCCCTTATTCCTAAAACAGAAATTCTGATAGAATGGGTCAAAAATATTCTCCCGTCTATACATATTTTCGATTTAAATAATGAGAAATTACCGATAGTCGGCTGGTTATTAATCGGCGTCCTAATTTTTTACATAGCAGGATTTTGGGATTATATTGTTCACCGATCTTTAAGTCATAGTAAGCAATTCTTCTTTACACATGAATACCACCACCTACCGAACAGGTTATTTCTTGCCCTTCCCGGACTCAGCGTCCGTCCATTCGTGGTGGTGGCGGTGCTTCCCGCGACGCTCGGAACAATTCTCAGCATCATTCTTATGCTAAAAATAGTCCATCTCGAAAACATTTCTCTAATGCCCCTTGTATATTGGGTTATTTTTATTCAGTCAATCATTTTAGCTATCACTCATTCAGAATTTTTCATGGGACAGTGGTGGATGTATCGTAGCTTCCGATATTTAGCCATTACCTCACCTCAAGAACACGAAATACACCACGCTGTTGACCTTCGAGGAAACTATGGCAATTTCACTATGTTGTGGGACAAGATTTTTGGGACGTATGTAGATCCAATAAAACCAGAAAATCAAAACCACGCCTTAGGACTTGCATATGATCAGGATTTTCTAGGAGCGTTGACGGCAGGAAAGATAAAATTATCAAAGAAAACTCGTGATAGGTTTCAGATTGGCCGATATTGTAACCTTTATGATACAAACGATAAAAAGTAGTTATGCACAGAGGCTTCTTGTTGTGCGATATATATAGTACAATGAGCATAAGTAAATACGATTATAA
Source organism: uncultured Candidatus Saccharibacteria bacterium (assembly GCA_964432465.1). Lineage (GTDB taxonomy): Bacteria > Patescibacteriota > Minisyncoccia > UBA6257 > WO2-44-18 > JAHFLQ01. Next base: position 12,138 of record CAYSNI010000056.1, on the reverse strand, counting down.
ATCTTAAACTATCAATAATATGCAATCCAGTGATTCTCTCAAAGTTTTCAGGTTCTTGGCCGGATTTGTTTCGGTCTATCATTTTATACTTGCCTTGATTGGTATTTTCGGTAGCACGGGCTTCGTTGTCTCAGTGGTTAATAGAGTCTATGGAGCAACCCCAGAAATCAATGCTCAATTTCTATACCTCGCGAAGTTTATCTCGGTATACATGATCGTATTTGCAATTGCCATGGCCCTACTTGCATGGAAACCTATTCAGTATCGCAATTTAGTTTGGCTCCCAATCACGCTTTTTGGTATTAGAATTATCCAACGGTTTGTATTTTTTGATTTACTCAACGAAGCATTTCAAACGACTATGGCAAGAAACCTGCAGGTAATAATACCGATTGCAATTCTCTCGATTGCTTTATTTATTTTGAGACCAAAATCTGAAGCCCAAGCATAAGGGCAGAAACAAAAATAAGAAAAACGTGGGTCAGATTTCTTTTTGTGGAGAGCCGAAAATATGTTTCGGCTCTTTTGATGTTTGATAATCGTATAAACATTCTGATGAGTAAAAGTATAAACAGACCAAATAACACCTCTTGATATCGAACTGAATCATAAAGCGGCAACAGTCCTATATACCCGGCGAAAATACCGAGGGCCCCCCATGGTTTTATTATTGCCATATATTCCTCGGTGGGCGGCAATTCAGCGCCAAAAATTGTTTTGTACATTTTAATCGCTTTTTGAGGATACAAGAAGGCTGATCCGCCCGTGATGAAATGATCAATGGAGAGCAGAATTAAATTCAGGTTAAACAGTAGTTCTAATATCTTCATATTTATTGAATCAGTTTGTTTATTGAAACACCAATGCCTTTTTCGTGCTGGGATTTATCCTTTTCCGGTTCGTCAGCTGATGGCGATATGTTCAATTGCGGTTCTTCGAAACTCATACGACCAGTTTACAGCATAGCCTACTCAAAATAATAGAGCGATTTTTGTCGCTCTATTATTTTCACTTCTTTCGAGGCCTCTCGGTCTCTCGATAAAAAATGTTGACTGCGGAGGCGGAAGCTTGCCCGCCTATGGCGGGGATTCGGCTACAAATAAATTTCCTGCAGGAAATTTTTCGCAGCCCGCCCCTCGGTATTTTTTTCTGCTGAAAAAATCACCTGCGGTCTTCGAATCCTCATTCTGCTTTGCAGAAGGCTAAAAATAAAATAACCCCAAGACGGGGTCATTTTATTTTCAGCTCCGCGGAGGCGGAAGGATTCGAACCTTCGGACCCCTTTCAGGGTCAACAACTTAGCAGGTTGCTGCTTTAGGCCGCTCAGCCACGCCTCCAAAACTAAGAATAGGATAACAAGAAAACAGAAAATAAGAAAGATTGACGGGGCAGGAATATTTTTATACAGTTTAGCTAGTTTTTGATGCAGCAGGCGCATGCTTAATGCGCCACCGTCGGGTATTACCGTCGGATAACCGATAGCAGATGTAAATCAGGAGGACTGAAAGTGAGTCGCAAGCAGGAGTGGAAATTGTATAGAAGGAAAATCCTATTTCAGAGTGACAAGAAGCAGATCGTGCAGTGCCTCTGGCCGCCTGATTCCGCTTCGGAGTTTCATGATCATGGCCAGGCGACCGGTCTGGTAGTGGTGATGAGCGGAATTATCTCTAACGCCGTTTATTACAAGGATGGCCGACTGCGCACCATAGAAGCCTTTGGCCCGGGAAAGACTTTTTGGGAAACTCCCGTGATGATCCATCGGATGATGAATATCGGCGACAAGGTTGTCGTAACCATTCACATCTATGATCGTCGTCTCCGAATGCGGACTTATAAAGAAAAAGATCTCATTAGCCCGACTTAGCCAGTCGGGTTTTTTTATCCTATAATAACTACATTATTCCTATGGAGAAAAAAAGCAGAATTCGAGTCGCGGTGCTGATGGGCGGGCCTTCCTCTGAACATGACATTTCGTTGAAAAGCGGTCGAATGGTTATTGGCGGGCTAGATAAGAAGCAGTATTCCGTAAAACCGATTAAAATTTCCAAGCGAGGTAAATGGCCAATTATCCCAAGTGAGTTAAAAAAGCAGTTTGATGTGGTTTTCATTGCTATGCATGGTGAATATGGCGAGGACGGAACGGTGCAGAAGATCTTGAGCCGCTACAATATTCCGTTTACAGGCTCGGGTACAAAGGCAAGCCGGATCGGGATTGATAAAGTGAGGTCCTCGGTATTATTTGAGGAGAACGGGCTAAGCGTACCCGATTTCGCCGTGGTTGGTGGCGCGAAGAAGTTCCTGTTCAATTTCCCGGTAGTAGTAAAGCCGGCGGACAGGGGATCCAGCGTTGGCGTTAGTATCGTCCGCGATCTCCGCGAGTTGCCGGTAGCGATTAAAACCGCTGAGAAGTATTCAAAACGAGTGATGGTGCAGAAGTTTATAAAGGGGCGTGAGCTAACCTGTGGCGTATTGGAAATTGACGGGAAAACGAAAGCACTTCCGCCAACCGAAATTATTCCAAAAGGCGGTAAATTTTTTGATTACAAAGCTAAGTATACCGCTGGCGCCACCCACGAGATCACGCCTGCGAGATTAACTGCTGATCAGCTCCAAGCGATTCAAGTGGCGGCGGTTAAGGCGCATAAAATTATCGGCGCGAGCGGGATGTCCCGTAGCGATTTTATGATGAGCGAAGATGGCAAATTCTATATTTTGGAGATTAATACGATTCCCGGCCTGACGGAAACAAGTTTGTTGCCACAAGAAGCAAAAGCCGAAGGGATCAGCTTTCCGGATCTTTTAGGTACGATTATTCAGTCGGCATTGCGGTAGCTTGTGTTAAAATAATCACATGTCGAATAAAGATCTAGAATGGCAGGCGCCGGAGTTTGAACATTGGGAAAAGCCTCGTGTTTGGTATCTAGTTTTGTATTTTATTGGCACGATTATTTTTACCAGCGCTCTCTGGCAGAGCAATTTTCTTTTCGCGATTTTTACAATTATTGCCATGGTGACGATTACCTTTCATGCCCGGCGTTCCCCTCGACAGCTCAGTATGAGACTTTCAGACGAGGCATTGACGATCGACATGTTTCATCAGGGCTCTAGCGCGGCGAGTAGTAGTAAGGTTTATTTGTATGAGCAGTTCTCTGGTTTCGCGACACGAAGAGTAGATGGCTTGGAAGACGGACTATCAGAGCTTGTACTTCAACGAAAACACCGCTTGGGTAATTATTTAAGAATTTTGTACCCGACAAAACGGACGCAGGATGTCCGACACTTTCTCAATAATCATTTACCGGAGATTGAATATGAGGACACGCTGTCCGATCATTTCTTCCGCTGGTTAAAGTTTTAGAGTGCGGTTCGATTCCATCAAATTGACAGGAAAATAAAATACGGGGACAAGCCCCGTATTTTATTTTGTGCCCTCGGTTGGAATCGAACCAACATTGCAAGATCCGCAATCTTGCGTCCTGTCCATTGAACGACGAGGGCAAATATTGATTTATCATATTCGAATTCTTGTTTTTTCGCAAATAAAATGTTTTAATCGATTTAGCTTTTTGGAGAAGAGATAATGCTAGGGATTCTGGCACTGAGCCTAATGCTAATATTGGTTTTGCTAAGCCTTGCCAATCCGCCTTTCCGGCATACGCGCGGGTGTGCGATGTTTGAAGTTGGAGCCTGCGTTTTCCTCGCGCTCTTTTATGCGCTTCATCTGCTTTTTGGAGCCGGTGGAATACTCACCTTGTTCTGCTTCCTGATCTGGATCTGGTGCGGATCCGCCGCGTATCGGAGAATGAAGTCGCTGTAATGAAACCCCAGACCTTAAGGTCTGGGGTTTTTCAGTTCTGGCATTACCGATCCTCTGCTATGACACGTCATAGCAGAGGATATGCCCACACTTCCGCAACCTTACGGTTGTGGTTTCGTTTGGAAGTTCGGCATATAAAATCGGCACCACTAGGGTGCCGATTTATTTTGTAGTCCGACAAATTCTCGCTGGTCGAGAAAGGCTAGGCAATCTTTCGTGAAGTGATAAGCCATCGGCATAGCGATTCGCTTCAGGTCGGCGATCATCATCAGGTAGGCCGCGACGTTCCTATCCTTCACTCGCTGGCGGACATTTTCATAATATTCCTGCTCGATCGGAATCAGCGTGTCCCGTAAGATGCGCCAAAGCGGTTCGCTTCCGAATTGAGAAAAATTTCTGAAAATCTCATACCTAGAGTAGTGCTTAAGATGAATGCCTAGCCAGCACAGTGCTCGTCCGGCAACTTCCACCGAAGCTTCTAACGCTTCCTCTAAAAATGCGCACTGCCTGGCCTCGGTCTCCTTGGTCCCGCCTTTTAACCGCGTCCAATTTTGCAAAAGGCGTTCGGCTTTTTCCGTAAGGTACTGCCGGATCTCGGCCTGACTCTGATGAACGTCCAGTTCGATTACCGATGGATTTTCTTGCTTTGTCCCGCCCTGCTCTATTTCCTTCCAGGTGAACACTTTGGCCATCGATCCTCCGAATCAATTAAAAAACTGCCTGAAGTATACCACAAAAAATCAGTAATTACAACTTTGCGGCCTCCAGCCGCTTTACCCGCTCCTCTACCGGCGGGTGAGTGGAGAAAAGGCGAAGTAATACAGAAGGCTTGAACGGATTAACGATAAAAAGATGCGCGGTGGCTTCGTGCTTCGGTTGGCCGATCAGCGGATGTTGTTTTGAATAGCCGTGCAATTTAAGAAGCGCGCTGGCGAGACCTTCAGAAGCACCGATTGCTTTCGCGCCGGTTTCGTCGGCAAGGAATTCGCGCGAGCGGGAAATCGCGAGATGGAGCAGAGTAGCAATAATCGGAGTGATTACGATCATTAGTATCGCGACTAGTGGATTGCCGCGTTGTCCCCGGTCATCTTTACCGCCACTAAAAAGCATTCCGTAATAGGCTATCTGGGAAAGATACGAGAGCGCTCCGGCTAAAGTGGCGGCGATGCTGGAAATGAGGATGTCGCGGTTCTGAATGTGAGAAAGCTCGTGGGCAAGGACGCCTTCCAGTTCCCGTTCATTAAGTAACTCTAATATAGAAGGGGAGACGGCCACGACCGCGTGTTCTTTATTCCTGCCGGTGGCAAAGGCGTTCGGTACGGGAAGGTTGACCATGTAGAGTCGGGGCATCGGGATATGCATCTTTTCCGCAATTTTTCGGACACTTGCGTGCAATTGAGGATGGATATTTTCCGGCAGTGGCTTTGCTTTATACATGGCGAGAACTATCCTGTCGGAGAACCAGTAGCTGACGAAGTTCATCACCGCCGCGAGCATTAGAGCTATAATCACTCCGTTCTGTCCGCCGATGAAATATCCCGCGCCCAGGATCAGGCCGGTTAAAATCGAAAGAAGTAGAAACGTTTTAAATCGCATAGCTTTCCTATATAATAGCTCATAACTTCTTTGAAGGAAAAGATGTTCGGAGGGTATTACTTGACAGAATAGGTACTTATATGCTATAGTGTCCGAGTACATTTGAAGGTTATCAGGCGCTAGGGAGGGCCCCAAACTCTCCCTAGCGCATGGGGAAGTCCTCAGGCTTCCCCCTCTAAATCAGCTCACCACCTGTCGTGGCGCGCTGATCAGAGTTCTTTTGAAAATTGGAGGATATGTCATGTCGCTTCTCATCTTCGGCATCGTCTTGGTTCTGGTTTCTCTGGGCCTGGCCATCTACTTCGGCCGGGAGAACAAGGCGGCCGCGGCCAAGCGCGCTGTCCGCGCGGAACAGGTCCGGCAGGGCGTCATCGGCCGGGTCGTCAAGAGCCTGCTCGAGAGCGAGCAGGCCGAGGCGCCCGCGTCGCCCGAACCGATCTATGCCGTCTGGAGCGACGGCCCGAACGGACGCTCCGTTCGGCGGCACGGGAAGGTGACCCGAAAGAAGGGTCACCGGCTGTACGTCATCCCGTCGGACGCCCCGAACACGCTCGTCCGCAGGCGGATGAGCATGTGCACGAAAGTGCACTACGCCTAGAAGAGCCACCCACCAGCCTGCCTCACCGGTAGGCTGGACACCCTCCCCCCAGACCCAGCCCCGGGACATGATCTCACGATCTGTGTCCCGGGGCCTTTATTTATCTACAGTTTATTTACGGAAAGAAGTGTTCGTGTTAATATCAAGCAAGAAATGGTGCCCGTAGTTCAATGGTAGAACACCGCTCTGTGGCAGCGGTTACGAGGGTCCGATTCCCTTCGGGCACCCTACACGTTATATAAAACACCCTCATGCTGAGGGTGTTTTATATAACGTACATGGCTGCTTAATGGGGAATCGGACTGAACTAGCACCCCGATCAGGAAGATGGGCCGTGATTAAGGAACGCATCCGATTATTTACAAATATAGTATTTAGGTCTACGATAGTTGCCATAGTTCTTTGAAAGGAAGAGTCATGGCGATGAACCAGGAACGCTCGGAGTTAGACAAGCGAATAAATTTGGCATTGTTGTTGCTGTATGGTCCGCAGATTTTGCTGTTGGCTTTGATTCTGATTGTTTATGAGTTACGACCGGTCTCTGCGGAGACACAGGAAACTCCAGTCGTAGAAGAGGCGGCCGAGCAGATCACGCATGAGGAGCTTTTGGATAATGTTCGGCTTTTGAGCCATGAAGTTATGGGCGGAAGAAACTCGCTCAATAAGACTCACGAACTGGCCGCGTTTTTTCTGGCGCGAGAACTCGCGGAATACGGAGCGGCACCGCTTGGAGATTTATTGGTAGGCAACCGCGGCGAGGGTCCGCGCCGTCTTTATACGGCTGACTTCAAGCTGTTTAATGACAAGAGCTCTAAGAATGTTGTCGGCTACTTTCCTTGCGACAGTGACGAGTGGGTGATTATCGGCGCGCATTATGATCACGTTGGAATGGGCGAGTTCGGGTCGCGCAATGGCGAACCGAACAAGTTGCATCCCGGCGCGGACGATAATGCTTCCGGAACCGCGGCGGTGCTGGAAATCGCCGAAGCGCTTGGGGAACTTCAGAAGCGTGGCATCAAGCCGAAACGCAACATCATCATCGGCTTCTGGGGCGCGGAAGAGCTAGGCTGTATCGGCTCTATGAGATTCATGGAGCGGCTTCCAAATGCAGTGCCGACCGTAAAAGTGGAGGCAATTGTGGCTGCCATCAACCTAGATATGGTCGGTCGCAACGAAGACGCTTCGCTGTGGGCAATCGGAACCAACTGGAAGAGAACACTGAAAGAAGCCTGCCCCGATCTTCACCAGTTGGTGGAGAAGGCGAATAAGAAGGAAGGCCTTAAGTTTTCTTTGAACTATCAGGACTCGGAGAGTAAGGACTCCTTTTATCGGAGCGACCAAGAGTCTTTCTTCAATGCTCGACCCGTCGGTAATCGGATTCCCGTGCTGTTCTTCCATACGGGCGAGCATCGGGACTATCACACACCGACTGATACTTGGGAGAGAATTAACTATCCCAAGTTGACCCGGGTTTCTAAGTTGGCCTTCCATGTGTTGTGGGATTTGGCCAACTCTGGACTAGTCCCGAAATACGTAGAGTAATATACAAGCCCGGTGCCACATATCCTTGTGGTGCTGGGCTTTTTTATGTATAATTCTTGTTACAAAGTCAGAATCAGTAATGTTTTAATTAAAAATATTCATCCCGTTAGAAGTGGCTGCCCAACTCGGCCGCCTACCTCTCGCTGGATACTTCCACAATAAGCCAATGATTATAAATCTTACGTCGCAGAATCGGTCCCAATTCTAACGGGATGAATATCAAACCTTTATCCAATCACGTTTTTATCGAACCATTAAAAGAAGACAAGACGACCAAGTCGGGAATTGTTTTGCCCGATACGATGGAGAAAGAAAAGCCGATACTCGGCAAAGTTTTGGCGATAGGTCAGGGAAAGCGGAATGAAAAAGGGGAGTTAGTGCCGATGTCGGTCAAGGTAGGTGATAAAGTGCTTTTTAAAAAATACGGTCCGGACGAGATAGAGATGGATGGTAAAAAATATCTGGTCGGTAGTGAGGATGAGATTCTCGCTATTGTAGAGTAGCTCTTAATTACTAACTACTAAATCCTAATTACTATTTAAAAATGGCCAAACAAATTTTATTTGACGCAAAGGCTCGGGAGGCGCTTAAGAAGGGCGTGGATAAGCTTGCGAAAGCGGTCACGGCGACTCTTGGTCCGCGCGGTAAAGCGGTGGTTTTTGAAAAGGGCTATGGCGCGCCGCAGGTTACTTTTGACGGCGTGACGGTGGCAAAAGAAATTGAACTGGAAGATAGATTTGAAAATCTCGGCGCGGATTTAATCAAACAGGCCGCTGATAAGACCAATGACGCAGTCGGTGACGGCACTACCACTTCTATCGTGTTGGCGCACGCTCTTATTGAGCACGGCGAAAAGGTTTTAAAAACTAAGGGCGTGCACGTGATTCAGTTAGCTGATGAGCTAAAGGCTGGAGCGCAAAAATTGATTGCCCATTTGGAAACTCAGAGAGAGTTGGTCAACGATGTTAAGAAACTTCAGGAAGTCGCTTCGCTTTCCGCTAAAGACAAAGAGATTGGCGGGCTGATTGCCGAGGTGATTAATAAAGTCGGGAAGGACGGAGTGGTTACGATTGACGATTCTAATACCATCAGTAATTCCTACGAGGTGGTAGAAGGCATGCAGTTTGATCGGGGTTACATTGCTCCGTATATGATTACCAATCCTGAGCGTTTAGAGGCGGTGTTGGAAGAGCCGTACATGTTAGTGACTGATAAAAAAATCTCCTCAATTCAGGAGCTTCTGCCAATTCTGGAAAAGGTAGTGCAGTCCGGGAAAAAAGAGATGGTGATTATCGCCGATGAAGTTGAGGGCGAAGCGTTAACTACTTTAATCGTTAACAAACTCCGCGGCATCTTCACCGTGCTCGCTGTGAAAGCGCCGGGATTTGGCGATCGCCGCAAAGAGATGTTGCAGGATATTGCTACGGTTACGGGGGCGCAGTTTATTTCCGAAGAAGTCGGCAAGAAATTTGATTCTATTTCCTTGGACGACCTTGGTAAGGCGCACCGGGTAGTTTCTACAAAGGACAATACTACAATCGTGGGCGGTAAAGGGGATAAGAAAGAGATTGAAAAAAGAGTGACGGCAATTCGTGCTCAGCTACAAAAGACGGAAACCGGATTTGATAAAGAGAAGCTTCAGGAGCGTCTTGGAAAGCTGGCTGGCGGAGTAGCCGTGATTAAAGTCGGCGCCCCGACTGAGTCGGCTCAGAAAGAATTAAAGCAACGCGTGGAAGACGCGGTCGCCGCGACTCGTGCCGCGATGGAAGAGGGTATCGTGCCGGGAGGCGGTATCGCGTTATTGCGTGCCGGTTCGGTATTGAAAGATGACAAGTCTGCCGCCGCCGAGATATTACTTGCCGCGAGTGAAGCGCCGATCCGCGCCATTCTTGAGAACAGCGGTCAGGACGCTTCTGCCATCATTAAGCAACTTGCCGGCCAGACGGGCTGGACGGGTTTTGATGCCGGTAAGCAGGCTGTCGGCGATCTGAAGGCCGCGGGCATTGTGGATCCGCTTAAGGTCACCAAGACCGCGCTTCTGAATGCGGTTTCTGTCGCCGCTAACTATCTGACGATTGGCGCCGCCGTGACTGAAATTCCCAAGAAGGATAATTCGCCTGCCGGTCCGCCAATGGGAGGAATGGGGGATTACTAGAAGAAAAATCGCTCCGATTGAATTCGGGGCAGTTTTTTAATTTCGCGAAGGCGAAATTAATGCCAAGCCTAGCAGGACGGGTATTTCCGGGCGATTGAGTGAGCAATTTGCGTTAACGCAAATTTGCGTCTAATATTGTTGAGGTTCGTTAATAGTCGCCCGTCGTCGCAAAGCACTACGGCGTGGCAAAGGAGGTGGAGATGAAAGACCTGGAACTTCTAGAGCATGAGCTCGCGAAAGATTGGGGATCGTTGCGTAAGAAATACGCTCTGACTACTGATGAAGCTGATCATATTAACGCTTACCTTGAAGCCCGAGGGTTGCCGGTTGGTATCAACGTAACCTTTGGAGACGTCACGCTTTCCGAGGGATATTCTGAAATTCGATCGCGCTCCGAAATTGATGATTTCGGCGTCGATTTAGTTGATGATCTGTCCCTAGAAATGCCGGTACTTCTGGCCAATATGGCCTGCGTTGCGGGTGTGAAAGCGATTGTCGCGATTGAGCAAGGTGGTGGTCTTGGGATTCCGCCACAAATGCTTCCTCTGAAGGATCGCCTGGAAATACTCGAACGGATCGGTCGAGCTCAATGCGCTCTGATTGATAATCCTCTCGCCATCAGTCCGAACAAAACTCTTGGCCAAGCAAAAGCAATGATGAAGAAATTCGGTATTTACGGTCTCGTGGTCGTAGACAATGATTATCGCCCGATTGGTATTCTCAGCACGCGTGATTGGCGCTACGAAAAGGATGATACCAAACTCGTTGGTGATCTGATGGGAGGAAAACGTAAGCTTCACAAATTGCGACGGGCTACGCCGCGTTTGTTTGAAGAGGCGGCGAAAGTTCTTCGAAAATACCGGATTGAAAAGCTACCATTGGTTGGTAAGCATGGTCGTCTGACTGGACTGATCACGGCGCACGGACTTTTCTATAAGAATCACTATCCGGACGCGACTCGCGATGAGAACGGAAGGTTTCTGCGGGTTGGCAGTATCGGTGTCGGCCGGCATTTTACGAAAGAGCGTTTGCACGAGGTTGAGGCCCAGATGCGAAAAGGCATCTGTATGCTTCTGATTGATACGGCCAGGGCGTTCTCAATCAACGTCAAGGATACATTGATTGGGGTGAAAAAGCGTTACCCGCATCTACCATTGATGGTTGGTAATGTTTCTACTCCGGAAGGAGCGAAAGCGCTTTTTGAATGGGGCGCGGACATCATCAAGGTCGGTCAGGGTCCCGGTGATCCCTGCCGGACGCGTGAGATCGGTATTGGCACCCCTCAAATTTCCGCGGTGGCGAAATGCGCCGCGATTGTGAAACAGGACGCGCCATCGGCTATATCCGCGTCCGGCCCGGTCAGAGTTGGTGGGATCGTCGCGGATGGCGGTATTAAGAATGCCGGCGATATCTGTAAGGCGTTGATTGCCGGCGCGGATGCGGTAATGTCCGGTAGGTTGTTCATCGGTACTGAAGAGTCCGCGGCACCGGCTTACTTTAATAAGCAGGGCCTGCGCGTGAAGGATTATATCGGCTCCGCGTCTTTTCATGCTCAGCAGGAACGTCTGAAAGATGATACGCTTGACCGGGAAAGACGCCCGGAGGGTATCAAGGAAGAGGTGCCGGTTACCGGAACGATTAGCGATGTTATGAGTGACATCCAGAACGGCATGCGCTCGGCCATGAGTTACATGGGCGTGGACAGCATTGAGCAGATGAAGCTGAAGGGCCGGTTTGAACTCCAGACCTCGGCCGGACTTTTTGAAGGAATCAAAAAGAAATAAAAAAAATCCCCCGTGCTGTAAAGCGCGGGGTTTTTAATTCAGAATTGTTACTTTTGCGTTTCTGGTGGTGATACTTCGTTGCCGTTGAAAGCGTAGGCGATGAGGACGTTCTCAAAGCTCTTACCTTCCGTCGGTTTTAATTCGTCCGGATTGGCAATGAGAAGTTTCTTTTCCAGCTGGAAGACCACGCCGAAGTCAAAGATGGATCCGATCGATCCCTTGCAGTACCAGATATGGATTTCATCCGCCTGACGGATTCCCCAACGGTTATCCGTGCAAATCCGCAAGCCAACCGGATCAGTCTGATCAGTATCGCGCGCCGGATAATAGACAATGCTCCGCTCGGACTCCAGCTTCGCTACGTAAGCCTCAATTTTGGCTTTCACATCCGCCGGAACATTCCGCACTGGACAGATTAGGAAGATTCGCTTTTTCATCTGGCTATCTCCTAAATAACTAAGCTCAGACTACCACGATTTTTATTTTAATGGCATAATAAATACAATATGATCAATAAACACAAGGTCGGTTTAGTTTTAGGGTCTTTGGCCGGTACTTTGCACGCGGCGTGGTCGTTGTTAGTAGCGTTCGGCTGGGCGAAGCCGTTGATGGATTTCTTCTCTGGGCTTCATTTCATGAGCAATCC
>CAYSNI010000055.1:0-8038 GCA_964432465.1 uncultured Candidatus Saccharibacteria bacterium | reverse complement strand
GATGACGAACTCCTTATGGAGGAGGGATTTGAGCGCTTCAATTCCCCTCTCCTTCTCAGGAGCGTCTTTCCGCTCAATAATCTCGGTGAAACGATTGAGGTAATTTTGGATGCGGTCAACCGGCTTTTCAGAAACCCGTTTGCCGGTTCTTTTTTCCGTTCTTTCAGCGGCTGAGGCTACCTCTTCCGAGGTGTGGAGCTCACTGTATTTCTTTTTGAGGAAGTCTGGGGATTCCATTTTATTTATTATAAACGCGGGAAAAGCGCCTCGCCTTTCTTAACAGAAATTGAATCCTTGCCATGAGAAATACTTGCCGATATCTTACCGGCGGTAGATGGCAGAAATGGCAAAAGCAGATTAGCCAGCTCTTCGAGAATTATTGTCGCGTTGAGAATAACTTCCGGCTTGCTTCCTTCCCAAGGCTTCTCGTTATTTACATAAACATCGCCGAAATGCACCAGCTCCCAGATTGCCGCAGCAGCCTCGTGAAATTTAAATTCCAAAAGTTTCGTTTCAAAAATCTTTTTAATTTCTTCGATTTTGGCGATAATTTCTTTTGAAGCCGTTCCTTTAAGCTCACTCGCTTTCTCACCTAAAGCTAAGACCCTAGCTGTAAAATTTCCGATGCCGTTCGCAAGATCGCTGTTATACAAAGTTTCAAATTTTTCATAGCTAAAATCACCGTCTTCAAACGGAGAAATTTCCTTTAAGAGATAGTAGCGGACGGCATCGGTGCCGTATTTCTTTATAAGTTCAAACGGATCAATCACATTGCCGACGGTTTTAGAGATCTTTTTTCCGTCTACAGTTAAAAAGCCGTGTACGAAAAGAGTCTTGGGCAGGGGTAGGCCGGAGGCGAGCAGTATACCCGGCCAGATCGCCGCATGAAATCGGAGGTTATCCTTGCCGATTACCTGGGTAATTTCGTCAGTATTAAGCCAAAATTTCTCAAAATCAGCCTCATTATCCGAGCCGTAACCGAGCGCAGAGATGTAAGAGACTAGAGCCTCCGCCCACACATAGATCGTCTGAGTATCGTCGCCAGGCACGGGCACTCCCCAGCTTAAGTCCTTGCTCGGACGGGAAAAGCTGATATCTTCCAGCCCGGTCTTTAAAAGCGATAAAATCTCGTGCTCGCGGGATTCGGGCGTAATTACAAATTTTTTGGTAATAATCCTCTTCTCAATTTCTTTGGAATATTTAGAAAGCTTGAAAAACCAGTTCTCTTCTTCAACTATTTCAGGAACGGTTTGGTGATCGTTACAAACCCACGCCTCCATCCCGTTAGAAGCAGGCCGCCCCGTGGTGGCCGTAGCCACTGCCGCACCGGCAGGTCGGCTTCTAACGGGACCAAGGTCTTTTTCGGTTACAAATGCCTCATGGCCAACGCAATAGAGGCCACGATAGATTTTTTTATATAAATCACCCGCTTCTTCCAGCTTTTTCCATATTTTTTGCGCTCCCGGCCAATGACGCTTCCGATCACTGGTACGGATAAAATCATTCCAGGAAAGATTCAGCGCCTCCTTCAACGCTTTGAATTGAGCCGAATTTTTATCCACGAACTCATTTGGGGTAAGGCCGGTAGCGGCGGCGCTACGGACAATTTTCACGCCGTGCTCATCAGAGCCGGTCAAAAATCTCACATCAAAGCCACGCTCTCTTTTGTAGCGCGCGAGTACGTCCGCGTAGACCGAGTCCAGTACATTGCCGAGGTGCGGAACGGAGTTTACGTACGGTATTGAAGTGGTGATGTAGAATTTCTGCACAGTAGTTAGGAGTTAGCCACTAGCGACTAGTAGAAACATACTTCAAAAAAAGCGAATTGACTAGCCACTAACTGCTAGTCGCTAATCGCTTGCCTAGAGGCCAAGTCCACGCCGTCTCGCCTTAGTCTGAGACCAATCGGCAATCAGCTCCTGAAGCAACACGGCAGCCGGCACGGCCAAAATTAAACCCATAATCCCGAACACCTTGGCGCCAATAAGCATAGAAACCAGCACCACGACCGGATCCACATCGGTGGAGAACTTGTTCACGCTCGGAATCAGGAGATGCCCTTCAAGCTGTTGAAGTACGATGAACAAAATAAGAGTATACAAAGCAAGCTGAGGAGACGCGGTAAAGCCAACCAAGACCGCGATACTACCGCTAAAAATTGGTCCGACGAACGGTACTAACTCAAGGACAGCGGCGACAATGCCCAGTAAAAGACTGTATTTCACACCGAGAATCCAAAGGCCGATAAACACCAGGAAGCCGAAGAGGCCGCTCAATACCAGCTGCCCGGCCAGCCACCTTCCTAACTTCTTTTTAATACGCGTATACACATCCAAAACCTTTGACTCATACATTGAAGGCATAATGGTCACAAAAAAACGCTCTACACCGTCCTTGCCCACCGTAAGATAAAAGGAAAGCACAAAGACAGAAATAACGGTGGACAGCCCACCAAAAAATTTAGACCCTACGTCTAACAGGGAAGTGCTGCCGCTTAACAGAAGATCGGTGAACTTTTTCAGCCCTTGATTTACAGACTCGATTAGAACCGAAGTATCGAGGACGTTAGAGAGCGCGCCGGAGTACTTTCCAACGTTACTTAATAAATTACTAAACTCAGAAAGCGCAACTGGGATAATGGCATAGGCGGTTAGGGCCAATAAAAATATGATCACTATATAAAGACCGAGCGTACTCAAAAGCCTGGGTATCTTTTTTTTCTCAAGCCAAGTGACAATCGGATCTAACGCGGAAGAAATTACTATCGCCAAAAATAGCGCGATCAGGATATCCTGCGCGATAAATAAGATAGAAGCCAGGGCGATCATCAGAATGACCCGCCACAGACTCCCCCAGCTAATTGAGGGTGCTTTTGTCTCCATTAACTATATATAACTACAATTTATTAAAAGTGTAAAATATCCTCAAACGGTTTTTTATCTTTATAAGGTCCGATTAGAGCCATATTCAGCTTAGAGTCCTGGAAAATCTCCTTCGCCACATCCAACACCTCCTGTCTGGTCACGGCGTTAATCTTAGCCGCCACTTCATCCGCCATCTTAATATCTTTCTCTAATATCTCCTGCCCTCCATAGAACATCGCTAAAGAATCAGATGTTTCCAGGCCCAGCATCATCTTTCCAGTAATATGATCTTTACCATGCACCAGATCGGCTTCACTGAAGTCGCCGTCAGCAATCCGCTTCAGTTCGCCAAGAATCGCTTTAATAACGATCTCTAGCTTGGAATGCTCAACTCCCGCGGAGATTCCTAGATAACCATGATCTGAAAAAAGATCACTGCCGGCGCGTACGTAATACGCGGCGCCCAGTTCTTCACGGACTTTCTGGAAAAGCCGAGAGCTCATCCCCCCGCCGAGCACGTCGGCTAATACATCCAACGCGTATTTTCGTTTATCAAAAGCGCTGAAAGCCCGGCAACCGATAATCAGATGGGTTTGATCAGAAGCTTTGTGACGCACTAAAATCTCCGGCTTGCTCTGACTTTCGGTGGTCGCAATCTTGCCGTGCTTGTCCCCAGTGGAGACGTCGGCAAAATGTTTATCAATATCAGCGAGCACTTCTTTCTCTTTAAAATTTCCGGTAACCACTACTACGGTTGCCTTTGCGACATAATGATCGTTACGATAATGAATAAAATCTTCCCGGGTTAGCGTACGAATAATTTCTTTTTTTCCGCCCACGTCCCAACCGGCCGGTTGATCGCCGTAAAGAAGCTCCAAGAAAAGATCCCCCACTTTTCTCTGCGGCGTATCTTCATACATATTCAGCTCTTCTATAATTACGCCCTTCTCCTTCTCTATCTCCTTCTCGTCAAAAACCGGATTCAGATAAAGATCCGTGACTACATCTAGAATTTTTCCGGTGTGCTTAGCTTGAGCCTTAGCATAATAGCCGGTCCACTCCTGAGAGGTGAAAGCGTTGTATTCGGAGCCGATATAATCCAACTCACCGGCAATATCAATCGCCTTCGGACGCTTGGTCGTGCCCTTAAAACACATATGCTCAAGGAAATGCGAGAGCCCGTTAATTTTTTTTGTTTCATATTTTGAGCCAGCCTCTACTAAAACCAGGACGGTCGTCGCCGGTCCTTCCTGTGGCGCCAAAATAACCCGCATCCCATTTTTTAAAGTGATCTTTTTAAATTTCTCCATGTAAGGAGATTTTACCAGAGAACTAAAAGTTAGGCGAGTTCTTTCCCCAAATATTCCGCCAAATCAACAATCTTCACTCGCTTCTGTTTCATTGAGTCCCGGTCGCGGACGGTGACGGTATCTTTATCTTTTTTATTGCCTTCGCCGAGCGTATCAAAATCCACGGTCACGCAATACGGCGTGCCGATCTCGTCCTGGCGACGATAACGCTTACCAATGCTCTGCGTCTCGTCGTATTCCACCACAAATTTTTCCGCGAGCTCTTCGTGGATCTTTTTCGCAACCTTGGAAAGATTGTCTTTTTTGGAAAGCGGCAAGATAGCTACCTTCACGGGTGCGAGCCATTTCGGAAAACGCATTACAGTCCTAATCTCCTCTTCCTGTTCTTTATTTCCGTTTTGAATTTTTAATTTTGAATTTTTAATTTTCTCCTCGTGGTACGCCTCCAACATCGCCACCAGTACCGATCGATCTACGCCCCAGGTCGGCTCAATCACGTGCGGTAAAAACTTCTCCTTCGGATCTTCGGGATTAACATATTTCAAATCCTGCCCGCTCGCCTTCTCATGCTGGGCAAGGTCAAAATCGCCACGATACGCGAGGCCGTAAAGCTCCTTCCGGCCGAACGGATAGTCGTACTCAATATCTACCGTGCGCTTAGAATAATGCGCCCGCTCCCCTTCGGGGATCTCCGCGTAGTGCAGTTTCTTATCGGAAACGCCTAAATCTTTCAACCAGCGCTTCATTTCTTTAAGCCAGTATTCAAAATGCTTTTCCCATTCGCCCGGATGGACGAAGTATTCAATTTCCATCTGTTCAAATTCACGAGTTCGAAAAATAAAATTGCCGGGAGTAATCTCATTGCGGAACGCCTTACCCATCTGCGCGATACCAAAAGGAAGGCGCTTCCGGGTGGTTTCCAACACATTTTTAAAATCCACAAACATCGCCTGCGCCGTTTCGGGACGTAAGTACACGGCGTTTGCTTTTTCTTCGGCAGGACCCATAAAAGTCTTGAACATTAGATTGAACTGCTTCGCTGCAGTCAGTTCCGCGCTACCACAGTTGGGACATAAGGTAGTCCCTCGACCGGGCTCGGGAGATAAATTATTTGTTTCAGATTTAGGATTTGAAATTTGTTTGGCGTTTAGATTTTGAAATTTGGAGCTTCCGATTTCGTCTAGACGAAATCGGGTGTGGCACTTTTTACACTCTACTAGCGGATCAGAAAATCCGCCGACGTGGCCGGACGCTTCCCAAACCTTCGGGTTCATCATCAACGCGGCATCAATACCAACAACGTCAGTGCGCCGGCGAACAAACCGACTCCACCATTCGTCTTTAATATTTTTCTTCAGCTCGGTGCCGAGCGGGCCGTAATCCCAGGAATTGGCGAGTCCGCCGTAAATTTCCGATCCGGGGAAAATAAAGCCACGGCGCTTAGAAAGACTGATAATTTTTTCTAGTTGATCCATATTATTGCTTAACGATGCCGGGAGTATTAATCACTGTCGCGTCGTCCGGCAATTGTGTGGTCACTGACGGATTAGAATAGCTTACCTCTAAACTGGTAAATTCGTCAGTGCCTTTAATGCTTGAGTCCTTAATTAGCTCCATGAAACGGCCCACGTCGGAAGAAGACGGAGTAGCTTCAATCTGAAAAGTCGCTTCAATTGGAGTCGAAATTACTCCTACCGTGGCCGGAATCCGGCTAATCGTCCAAGTAACTTCCTGGGTACGATCATTATAAGTCGGAACCGCGCTACCGGAGTTTACCTTAGCAAGCCCGGTAAATTTCACATTACCACCTAAAAACGCCCGAACAGTAACCTCCTTAACATCATTGGAGTAGTTAGTAATCTGCCAGTGGACTGTATATTGAGTCGGCTGATTCACTCTCGGCGGGAATGGACCTTTATTGACGATACCTGATAAAGCGTCGCGGAAAAATACTTTGGTATTCAACTTAATCTGATCCGCAACTTTGGTATCCAAACTGCTCAAACTGAATGTCTTACTAGCCTCAACAAAGTTCGGAACGGTTGGTGATTCGATACTGGCCCTTGTTTTCAAAGTAAAGTTTTTATCACTAAGACGACGAATTGGATAGACCTCTTTAACTCTGATAGAAAAACTGACGTTGCCCGATTCTCCCGGCGCCAAGGTGGAGAGTGACGAGATCTGAGAAGCATTCCAAGTAATAGTGTTATTACTGGAACTGAATGATCCACTACTGGTCAGTTGGGAAAAATCAAACATCTCCCCGATCAGCTGGGATTTAATAATAACATCACGCAATCCGATGTCCGTTGTATTCGTGTAGGTCAAAACATAATTCAGAAAATCACCGGCCTTGGCAACATATTCCGTATTACCGTTAAGAGAGATTTTTATCGACAAAGGAGAGGCCGCAATACCAAGCGTCGCCAAATTCACATTAATCGGATACTCCTGACCCAAAAACGTGGCGCTCAAAGTTGCTTTCAGATCGAACGTTGCGGCATCCGAACCAATCAGACTGCCGGTAACAGTAAATTTGTTCTCTGATCCCTTACGCAGTCCTCCTAACAGCCAAATATTGTTTCCTTGGTCCGGCTTCAGAGTAAACCTAGAGGCCGTAAAACTCTGAGGATATTCGAGAACGAGCTTCAAATTATCAAAATCACCGGTCGAAATATTTTTGTAAATGATCTGGGTATCAAAAGATTCACCACTAAAGATTTTTTGAGGTGCCGCGATATCTAGGACAAGCGCGTAATCCCCTACTGCTAATTGAAAATCCGCTTCTTTCTGAAAACGAGAGCTTAACGATCCGGCCAGATAATTCCCGGAAGCAGTAATTTTTTTGTAGGTATTCTGACCATCAAGATTGATCAGGCGGAAAGTTTGCTGGCTTACTTCCCCAGAATTTAACGAACCGAGATCTCGAAAGTCGATATTTTTAGCGGCTGGCGAACCGAGAAAGGACATTCCCTCCGGAAGATTCACGTTTAGCCGTACTTGTTGGAGAAGATTTTCTGAGCTGTTAACTACATTAATCCGGACCTCAAAAGGTACGCCGATTAACACCTTCTCCGGTCCGGAAATCTGAATATCTAAACCACGCGATACGCTGGCTTGATAAGCAAAATAAGCGATTACGCCCACGCCCATTATGATCACCAGAGAAAAAATAAGGATAACTTTAGCTTTAAGACTCATGTAAATCTATAGGACTTAGTTTAACGCGAAAGCGGCTGGCTTTCCAGATTGTAAAAAACAAGACGCGCAAATGTATTCCAAGCGACCAAACACAAAGTGGCTTGGTTTTTCATTTCCACAATTCTCACAAACGGCATATTGGCTATCAAAACCGAGGGCGCCTAAGACAGACGCACCGGTCGCGTTACCGCTTTCTAAAATATTCCATAACTCCAAGTCAGCCTGACCCTCCCCAGTTAGATCTTTCACTAAACGAAGAATCCGAAGAACAGCCGGGCTTCTTGGCAATGAACCGGTCCGCACCGCATCCACAACCTGAAAACGATTTTTTTGCACTAGGCGAACCTGAACTCTGCTTAAAGGCTCAAGGTGGCTAGCTAATTTGGAAATGATCTTCCGGGCGCTGATCGCGCGGGCGGTGATGCGACCCAGATCTTTAGTGTATAAATAAATTTGCAGATCCGCTTCGCCTATCGGCTCTTTATCAATCACAATCGCTTCAGTAAAATACTCGTTAGTCATCCAGGTAAGTAGAAACTCTATTTAATTTTTCGACATCGACTTTTTATAATAAGAGTATTCAAGATTCCCGATTATATCTGGTTGGAAGTTAGTCATCGAGAGATTAGTGGTCTTAATCGAAAAATTTAAGCTTCGATGAGC
>CAYSNI010000054.1:0-4296 GCA_964432465.1 uncultured Candidatus Saccharibacteria bacterium | reverse complement strand
TTGAGGTCGTTACTCGCGACCATAGAGCACCTTCCTTTCCTGCGCCCGTTTCTCGCGGGCAAATCAATGTGCTTTTCTCAATGGCACACCGCCATTGAGCACGTGCACACTATAAACAAATATTATCAATTTGTCAACCCCGCACCTTTCAAACGCTACGAAGGCTATTTTTAATTCTTCCCTTGAGCTGTCCGGCGGCCCCGTAAAATGTAAGCTTCATCCCGTTAGAAACAAGTAAATAAATTTTTTGATAAATGTCTTATTGTCATTAGATAAACGTCTATACTGCACACCCGGCTGGACTACGACCGCCCAGGGCGGCCTGCCTACCGGACAGGCAGGCCTGTTTCTAACGGGACTTCATATAAGTTTTTAGTTATTAGTTTAATAAATATTCCAAGAAACTAACAGCCAAGTTTACTTGGTGGAACTAAAAACTAATAACTTACAGACTTTTGAGCAGTTCCTCAACTACCTCTCGTTCGTTCCAAGGGATTTTCTTTCCCTTTCCCGTGCGAATCCAGTCTTCGCTCCCTTTACCGGTAATCACCACCACATCGCCCTTCTTTGCCAAAGAAAACGCTTTTTTAATCGCCTCTCGTCTGCCGACAATTTCATGCACGTTCGAATGGGAAAATCGGGCATTGGAAATTCCTGATTTTATTTCGGCAATGATTTGTCTAGGATCTTCATCGAACGGATCTTCATTGGTGAGAATTATTTCTCGGCAGTGATCACTAGCGATTCTGCCCATCACCGGGCGCTTCCACTTATCCCGACCGCCACCGGCCGCGCCAAGCACGCAAACAATTTTTTTGATCGCGCTTTTCCGTTTTCCTTCCAACACCGCGTTATAAATTTTCGCGAGACTATCCGGCGTATGCGCGTAATCAATCACCACCGCGAACGGCTCTTTCTGAATATATTCCATCCGGCCAGGCACGCCCTGAAAAGCTTTCATGGTTTTTTTGATCAGTGGCCAGCCAAGACCAAGCTGTTGGGCAACGGCATTCGCGGCCGCCGCGTTTTCCAGATTGAAATTGCCGAACAGCCAGTCACCGATTGATTCTCGTCCGCCGTCAAGTTCTTTTTTAATAAACTGCTCTCGGCTAAATGAAATTAATTTCCCGTACCCGTCTACTACTTCCGCGAAATAATCTTGAGCCTGATCACCATCGTTTACGAAAAATAGTTTGTTCAGTTTTTTTGAAGTTCTGGCGGCATAGTCAAAAAAGCTCACTTTGGAATTACGATAATTCTCGAACGAGCCGTGCGCGTCAATATGTTCCGGCCGGAGGTTGGTAAATAAAGCGGCATTCCATTGAATGAAGCGGTGCCGGTGCTGAAGGATTCCCTGCGAAGTAACCTCCACGATCGCGTATTCACAGCCGGCATTGACCGCACGCCTGAGAAATTTCTGGAGAAAAAAACGACCGGGCATCGTCATGCCGCTGGTATTTTTCTCTACCTCCTCATTGATTTTGAACCGAATCGAAGAGCACAGCGCGGTTTTTTTACCGGCCGATTCCAGAATCGCGTTAATCAGCTCCACGGTCGTGGACTTTCCTTTAGTGCCGGTCACCCCAATTACAAAAATCTTCTTGGAAGGAAACCGGTAGGCAACGCTCGCCGCCCACGAAAGAAGATAGTGATAAATATTTTTTAATCGCCGCATGCGATATTATAATTTTGTTTTTTTCAAAGCTTCCCGAAGTCGTTCTTTAAAGCCTGCAATTTTTGGATCAATCTTACCAATTGCCGATTTTGCCTGCTGGTGATTATAGCCAAGACTAACTAAGGTCTCTTCCAGCTCCATGTCTGATTCCATCCCCTGCAGAACCTGAGTCGAATTCGCCAAGTTGCCAATTTCTAATTTTCCCTTCAAATCTAACACGAGCCGTTCCGCGGTTTTCTTGCCAATACCGGAAGCTTTCTTCAACAAATCCATCTTCCCTTCATTAATCGCTACTCCCAACTGATCAATTGACGCCACTCCCATCACTGACATCGCCGTCTTTGGACCAATACCGCTGACCGTGTTTAATTTTTCGAAAAGATACAACTCCTGCTCCGTCAAAAAACCAAAAAGCTCGAACGGGGCATTCTCTCTACTATGAAGAGAACAGAATAATTTGATTGCTTCATTATTTTGTGTTAAACTTTGGGCGGTTCGCGCGGAAAGAAGGACCTTAAAACCAATTCCGCCCGTTTCTAAAATGACGAAATTATCCTTTTTCCCAACAACTTTTCCGGTTAAATTGTAGATCATCTGCTGATTTGATTGTTATCTATATTATACATCTATGTTTAAACTAATATCTAACTTTTCGCCAAAGGGCGACCAGCCACAAGCGATTGAAAAACTGGTCACTGGATTGGAGGCCGGTCATAAAGATCAGGTGCTTTTGGGCGTCACCGGCTCCGGTAAGACTTTCACCATGGCTTCAGTGATAGAAAAGACCGGCTTGCCGACGCTGATCATCTCTCCGAACAAAACTTTAGCCGCCCAACTTTACCAGGAGTTCCGACAGTTCTTTCCGAAGAACTCTGTCCATTATTTTGTTTCTTATTACGACTACTATCAACCGGAAGCGTACATCCCCCAGACTAAAACCTACATTCAAAAAGATTCTCGCATCAATGAAGAGATCGACAAACTTCGTCACGCGACGATTCAATCGGTGTTGAGTAAAAAAGACTCTATCGTCATCGCGTCCGTCTCCTGTATCTACGGCGTCGGCGATCCAAACGAGTACCAACGCGCGCGCTTGGATTTGCAAGGCGGACAGACGGTGTCAGTTAAAGATTTAGAGCGCAGTCTCGCTTTTTTACAGTACGAACGGGTAAGCCGTAAACCCAATCTCGGTCAGTATGAATTATTGAAAACCGGCCTTGAGATTCATTTGGTGACCGGCGAAATTATTCATATTGAATTTGAACACAAAAAGACGAAGCTACGCGCCAGCGGAGCGGAGCCCCGTACCGAACTTCGTTCTGGTGCGCGGGTCAAATTCATCAAACAGTTTGATCCGAAAACGAAAGAAGGCACGGAGATGCGATCTATTTGCATCTACCCGGCTAAATTTTGGGTTACCCCTAAAGAAAAGATGAAGTTGTCACTAAAAAACATCCGGACCGAGCTGGATGAGCGCGTAGAGCAGTTACAATCCGCGAATAAGTTTGAGGAAGCGGAGCGCCTGGAAAAGCGCGTGCTTTTTGATCTGGAAATGCTTTCCAAAAAAGGGTATGTAAATGGGATAGAAAACTACTCCCGCCATTTAAGTTTCCGCGAGCCGGGCGAACCGCCGATGACTCTTCTGGATTACTTCCCAAAGCCGTTCCTACTTTTTATTGATGAATCTCACATCACCGTTCCGCAAATCCAGGCAATGGAGCGTGGCGACCACGCTCGAAAAGGCACGTTAGTAAACTACGGCTTTCGTTTGCCTTCCGCGCTGGATAACCGGCCGCTAAAATTTACAGAATTCCTCACCCGAGTCGGACAAAAGATACACGTCTCCGCTACCCCGGGTCCTTATGAAATAGAGCGGTCCCAACAAATTGTAGAGCAGGTAGTTCGCCCGACCGGTATTTTAGATCCACAAATTGAAATTAAGCCGGCGAAAGATCAGGTAAGAGATCTTTTAATTGAAATTAAGAAGAGAATTGCCGATAACCAACGCGTGCTCGCCCTTACGCTGACTAAACGCTCGGCAGAAGATCTGACGGAATATCTTTTGGAGCACAATATTAAAACTAAATATTTGCACTCGGATATCAAAACTTTAGAGCGCCCAGAAATTTTAAGCGCTCTTCGCCGCGGAGATATTGACGTGGTGGTGGGCATCAACCTTCTTCGCGAAGGGTTGGATTTACCTGAAGTTGGCTTGGTAGCGATACTGGACGCGGACCGGGAAGGCTTCCTTCGTAACTATCGCGGCCTGATTCAGATGGCCGGCCGCGCCGCGCGATCTATTCACGGCAAAGTAATTCTTTATGCCGACTTGGTGACTAACTCAATTAAAAAAACTCTTTCCGAAACATTGCGCCGCCGTAAAATTCAAGTGGCTTTTAATAAAAAAATCGGAATGGTCCCGACCGCCCATAAAAAAGCGATTCACGACGGGAAAATTCTAGCCGAACAGGTATCTGATCTGGTGTAACCCCGCACCATTCGTCATCACGCTTATCTAAGCGCAAAATCTTTACGAACAGCATCGCCTTCGGCTTTGATTGTGCCGATGCTCAATATTTAAGGCGAAAGATGCGGGGTGCTCGATTTTGTAATTGCTCGAA
>CAYSNI010000053.1:0-5832 GCA_964432465.1 uncultured Candidatus Saccharibacteria bacterium | reverse complement strand
GGGGCATTTTTATTTACTAACTACTAGTGGCTAGTGGCTGGTTGCTATATACTATTAGCATTCTGGAACTCGTCCCGTTAGAAGCAGACCTGCCTGCCTACCGGCAGGCAAGCCTGCCTGTCCGGTAGGCAAGCCTGCCTGCCGGTAGGCAGGTCCTAGACCCTCGGTCACTTGGTACCCTGTGTACGCTAGCGTACACAGGGCATTTTTAATTCTTTTTTAAAAATATAGGAAAGGAAACTTTTTGTGGGGGTTTTTCTCTATAAACAATAACGAGGTCATATCGCTTCTCGGGAACATGCGCAACCGCTATGGATAGGTCCGTTCATTATATCTTCGAACGGCACGGCGGCGGGGCTTTTCTTTGTCGCTGTCGTTCCCGCGAAGGCGGGAATCCAGAGCGTTACAATTCGCAATAAAGATCTTTCCAGTCAGGATTATTTTCCTCAATCAAATTCAGCTTCCATTTTCTGTGCCATTTCTTTTATTCGCCAAAATGTAAACATAGTACGATTTCATGTGATGATGATACGAACCGCTGGATTCCGGGTCAAGCCCGGAATGACAACAAGGTTGTCAGTTGCTAAATTTTTTCAGTCCTCTATAATGAAGGCAATTCTTTTTTATGCGTTCTCCACTCGCAATTTTTTCTAAAAATATCGGTATTGATTTAGGCACGGCGAATTCGCTGGTATATCTTGCTGGTCGAGGTATCGTGACCAACGAGCCGTCGATCGCGGCGGTGAACGCGAAAACTAACCAGATTTTGGCGATTGGCGAAGAGGCGAAGAAGATGATTGGCCGCACGCCCCAGCACATCAATGTCATTCGTCCGTTAGTGAATGGCGTGATTTCTGATTTTGATATGACGCAGGAAATGCTCCGCCATTTTCTCCGAAAGCTTGGTGGTACGAAGCTTTTCTATAGTTTCCAAAAAGCCGTGATCGGCGTGCCGAGTAACCTGACCGAGGTGGAAAGAAAATCCGTGGAAGACGCGGTAGTAGGCGCCGGTGTTTCGAAAGCTTTTGTCATTGAGGAGCCGCTCGCGGCGGCGCTGGGCGCGCGTCTGCCAATTGATGAGCCGACGGCGAATATGATTATCGATATTGGCGGCGGTACGACCGAGATCGCTATTATTTCTATGGGTGGCACGGTTATTTCTAAAAGTCTGAAGGTAGCCGGCGATCGACTGAATGACGATATTATGCGATTTGTACGGGACGAGTTTAAATTGGCGGTTGGCGAGCCAACTTCTGAAGAGTTAAAGATTCATATCGGGTCGGCCTTACCGCTAAATGAAAAAATGGAAATGACGATCCGTGGCCGTGATTTAGTGACTGGTTTGCCACGAGAAGCGACTGTTCGGGATACCCACATTCGCGCCGCGATTGGTAAGTCGCTGAAGTCGATTGTGGAGGCGGTGAAGGAAGTAATCGAAGTTTCTCCTCCGGAGCTAGCCGGTGATATTTTAAAACGGGGAGTGCACATGTGCGGTGGCGGAAGTTTGCTTAAAGGAATGGATGCTTTATTGGCGCGGGAGCTTGGGGTGGCGATGACTATTGTCGATGATCCACTGACCTGCGTAGCGCGCGGCACCGGAATAGCTGTTGAAAATCTGGCAAAATATCAACCAATTTTGGATAATCCTCTTACTCCAAGGGACATTCGTATCTAGTATTTTTAAAAAACGATGCGTTACAGCTGGCTTCTTACTTTAATCACAATCTTTGGCATCATAATTTTTCATAATGTGGTGACGCCCGTGAAAACTAACCTGACCGCATTGCTTACTTTAAATAGCTTGGACGAACCGGTCGCAGTAACACAAAACGGCCGCTCAGCGCTTATCGCCCAGGTGTATTCAACGTATCCTTTCAATAATCACAGTATCTTGACCATCGCCGCCGGATCCGAGGATGGCGTGAAGGTGGGCATGGTAGTGACCACGGATGGTAACTATCTTTTAGGTCAGGTGACTGAGGTGTTTGAAAATCACAGTAACGTGCGTACAATTTTCGACAAAAATTGGCAGCTTTCCGTTAGGATCGGGCAGCAGCGAGTGGATGCGCTCTTGATTAGCGGTCAGCAACCGCTTCTAACGATGATTGACCGGAAATCAATCGTACTGGAGGGGGACGAAGTCGTCTCCGCTAGCCGTGATTTCCCTTTCGGCATGAAGATCGGCACCATCACCGGCGTTCAGGAGGCGCGTGAAGTTTCTTTCCAAGAGGGGCGACTGGCGATGCCTTACCAGGAGAACGATCTTAAAGAAGTAGCGGTGATCACGCGCTGATGAGGGCGATTAAGGTCGTCATTATTTTATTCCTGATCGTGGTCTTGGGAATTTTACAGAGCACGAATCTTCTTCTTATCGGTGGAGTCAAGCCGAATTTGTTACTGGTGGTGCTGATTGTGTTAGCTTTTTTTGTGGAAGACGCCTGGCTGTACGCGTTCTTTATTGCGGTCGCGGCGATCCTTTTAAAAGTGCGGGGATTTTTCTCACCGGAAATTCTTGTTTTTATTTTGCTCGGCATGACCTCGGCTTGGGTAGCAGCTCGGTGGCACACGCAGCCGATCGTGAATAATGTATTTTTGGTCAGTGTCTTTACTGTTCTTTTTTACGCATTGACCACGCCGTCATATCTCATTTCTAATTTGGGCCAGCTTGGCATAGAATTAATCTACAATTTGGTTATAGCTATTGTTTTATTTAAGACTTTTGAATTATGGCTAAAAACGAGCTCAATGTTGAGGACCTAGTCTTTAATGATCGGCAATCCGAATCAGAGTATTTAGAGTTGCCGCTTTCTCGACAAACATTTTTATTAGTAGTAATAGTGATCGTCGCATTCAGCGCGCTGGCCTTAGGTCGGGTTGGTTTTTTGAATATCGTCAGGGGTACTTTCTACACGAACCGAGCTAACGCGAACGCGGGTAAGGAAGTGGCTCTGCCGGCGCCTCGTGGGGTGATCGTGGATCGTTTTGGTAATCCGTTGGTGGAAAATAAAAGCGCCTTCAGCGTTTTTCTGAACGTGGCGGAGGTTTTAAAAACCCCGGAGCAGATTGATGATTTGTCCGATGCTCTTTCGGAGATTCTTTCGATCGACGCGGCGGGAATCAGAGAAGCAATTTCGGCGGCTGATCTCGAGCGTAGCGGTTCGGTCGCGGTGGCGAGAAATATCACGGCGGCGCAGGCAATTCGGATCAAAGACCTTAACGCCCCGTATCTGCAGATTACGGATGACTATATTAGAAATTATCCGGATGGCGCGATTTTTAGTCATATAATCGGATATATCGGTTCTACGGATAAAGCGAATACACTGGGCGGCAAGGCGGGATTGGAACTGCAGTACAATGAATACCTGCGTGGTACCGATGGGAAGTTACTAGTTTATCGTGATGCGACCGGAAAGACGATCGACAAGAAAGTTGATTCGTTACCGAAATCGGGCAATCAGCTGGTGTCATCAATCGATGCGGATCTGCAACGCTATTTTTATAATCGTTTGAGGCAGGGATTAGCGAATCTGGGCCGAGAAACGGGGGTTGGACTGGCGATGGATCCTCGCACCGGTGAGGTACTCTCTTTGATCAGCTTGCCAAGCTTTGATAACAACAAAGTCGCGAAATACCTTAATTCTTCTAGTCAGCCGCTCTTTAATCGAGCAATTTCCGGCGCCTACACTCCCGGTTCGACGATTAAAACATTGGTGGGGCTGGCGGCTCTGCATGAGAAAGTAATCGATCCTCTTAAGCAGATACTTTCTATTGGCTATATCGAACTTCCTAATCCGTATGATCCGGAAAAACCAAGTCGTTTTGTAGATTGGCGCCCGCAGGGCTGGGTGGATATCCGTTCCGCGCTCGCGAAATCGAGCAACGTCTATTTTTATGAAGTGGGTGGCGGCTTTGAAGATCAGAAGGGTTTGGGTATTGGAAAGCTTCGGGAATATTGGCAAAAGTTTTTACTGGGAGTGAAAACAGGTATTGATCTTCCCGGTGAGAATAGCGGTTTTTTGCCGGCGCCAGAGGAAAAGGAGAAGCGTACCGGTCAGATTTGGCGCATCGGCGATACCTACAACGTCAGCATCGGCCAGGGCGATCTGCAGTTGAGTCCGATCCAGCTGATTAACTTCACCGCCTCGATTGCGAACGGCGGTCGAGTGTATCAGCCGAAAATGGTGGCCGGAGGACCGGTTGTCACTTTGTTTGATTATTCCGACTGGGAGTTGGAGCTTCAGGAGGTTCAAGCGGGAATGAAAGACGCGGTGGCGAAATCGTATGGCACGGCCAACCTTCTTTCTTCCCTGCCGGTGTCTTCTGCCGGTAAGACCGGAAGCTCCCAGGTTTCCAATAATACGAAAACCAACGCCTTTTTTGTCGGATACGCTCCCGCGGAAAATCCAGAAATCGTGATATTGGTGCTGATTGAGAACGCCCGTGAAGGGAGTCTGAACGCCGTTCCAATCGCAAAAGACGTCCTGAATTGGTATTATGAGAACAGGATCAGTAACGGTAAATCATTACAAACTTCTAATTTATGAGCTTTAAATCTAGTTCCGAGTTACGTCAGGATCCAGTCTCGGGAGACTGGATTATTATTGCGCCAGGACGGAGTACTCGGCCGAATATGATTAAAAAAGCCGGAGTGGCAAAGCGCAAAAAAGCTTCGAAAAGTACCTGCCCTTTCGAGAATCCGCAAGCTTCCGGTAATCGGGAGCCGATTTTAATTTATCCCGATAAAAAGAACTGGCGCGTGCAGGTTCTGGAAAATAAATATCCGGCCTTGCGGCATCAAAAGGCTTGCGCCGTATCGCATACCTCCGGGCCTTTCGCCATGTTGGAGGCAAACGGTCATCACGACGTGATTATCACGAGAGATCATCAGGCTAATTTCCCGAAGCTCTCGACGGAAGACGCGAATCAACTTTTCCAGGCATTCCGTGATCGGTATCTGACTTTAGGTGCCGATTCCTGTATCGCCTACGCCCTTTTTCTACATAATTGGGGTCCGGCCGCCGGCGCTTCCATCTACCATCCGCACTATCAGATGATTGCTTTGCCGGTAGTACCGCCGGACGTGCATCACTCGCTGGAAGGATCACTTAGGTTTTATAAAGAAAAAAAGCAGTGTGTGCATTGCGAAATGATTGATTGGGAGAAGAAAGAGAAGACGAGAGTAATTTTTGAAAATGATAAAGCGATTGCTTTCGCTCCGTTCGTATCGCGTGGTCCGTATGAAATAAGAATTTTCCCCAAACAGCATCAGCCATATTTTGAAAATGCTTTAGATGCTGATGTCGCCGCGGCAGTGGAGGCCTTGCAATTCACGCTTCGTCAAATGGAAAAGAAACTTGGCGATCCCGATTACAACTTTTTCCTGCACACCGCGCCGATTAAAAATAAGGACAACTACAAGCACTATCACTGGCATATTGAGGCCATTCCGAGAATGAACATTCGCGCCAGTTTTGAGCTTGGGACGGGCGTGGAGATTAATGACGTAGACCCGGACGTAGCGGCGAAACTTTTACGTGCAACCTAATGAGGTCCATTTTTGACGCGCTCCTTCATCTGGACGTAACACTGGGTGTGGTTATACAGCAGTACGGCACGCTCTCGTATCTAATTCTTTTCCTGACAATATTTCTGGAAACCGGCGTGGTGCTGGCGCCGTTCCTACCCGGAGATTCGCTCTTATTCGCCGCGGGCGCGTTCGCGGCCAAAGGATTTTTTAATCCGATTATTCTTTTTATCCTGCTTTCCGTGGCGGCAATTATCGGTGACGCGTTAAATTACTGGATCGGATTTAGGGTCGGTGGGAAAATT
>CAYSNI010000052.1:0-4652 GCA_964432465.1 uncultured Candidatus Saccharibacteria bacterium | reverse complement strand
TTCCTGGCTTAATATCTGTTATAAAGACAACATTGAATTTGTAGATTGGCTTCACCACAGGCGCATAGTCAGCCATCCGCACCTCAGCTTCACTAGACGCATCATCATTTTTTACTATTCTTTCCAGCTCCTGAATAAATTCTTTTAATTTCATTTTATTTAACAAAAAATCGGAAACGATTCGTCCGACTTGTGGGGGCTTGTTTCAGCCGCCGATTAATCAAAGATAATTTATAATGACTGACGCATCTTTGATGATGACGAATCTCAATATATGGAGGGTTATTTCGTATTACATAGGTTTAACTTCTTTTAATCACATAAATTACTTTGCCGGCGATGAGGTAGTCCTCGGTGGGGGAGATGTAGATGGGGGCGTATTCTTGGGTTGATTCGGACATTAGGCGGATGAGCATATTCTTGGAGTCGCGGAAGAATCGTTTAATGTTGGCCATGTTATCTACTATAGAAAGCACATAGTCACCGCTCCGCGGATCTTTTTGCTTCGGGTCAACAATCACGAGGTCACCGTCTTCAATGCTTTTTCCGGCAATTTTAGCCCGATTCATGGAGTCGCCCGAAGCGCGGATAGCAAAGAAGTCACCAATCGTTTTGATGCCGAGGATTACTTTAGAGACTTTTACGAAGCCTTCCACATTCTGATCGGCAAAGATGGTCGCCGGGCCGCAGTTGGCCGTACCGACAACAGGAACTAATAACAGGGGAGATGGCTTAGAGCCATGAACTAATAACTTATTACGGGAAACAACTTGCACGCGCTTGTTGACCCAGTCTACGGAGATGAGGCCGTTTTTCTCCAATTGAGTAATGTGGTGTTTTATTTTCTGCGGATATTTCTCACCGACCAACTTGGCGATGCTCCGCAGGCTTTCTTTGGAAAAATCTATCTTTCCGAGAAGTTTTAATAATTTGGTTTGGAGGTTGTGCATCCGGATACTACAAATTCGATTTATAATACGTCTCTAGTCGCTTAGCTAGAGAGTTGCGACCTCGCGTTGACTTGAAATAAGCTTCACGCCTCATTGCGTCTTCCTGGTTAAGTGATCCTTCAAAATAAATTAGTTTCATGGGTAGTCTTGGTTTTGTTGATAATGAGAGTCCTTTTCTATGTTCTTCTAGCCGTCGCCTCAGGTCGTTGGTATAGCCGACATATCGATACTTATCTTTCAGGCTTTCCAGTACGTATACATAGAAAAGGCTGATCGAATTTGAAGCACCGGATTTCATTCCTTCTAGGCTCGGAGGGGAAGTTGAAGCACCGGACTCCGTGTCAATCAGGGGTGGAAAGGAGGTTGAAGCACCGAATTTTATTTCTGGCGGACTAGCCATATCTTCAGAATAGTTTGTAATAGTTTTGCGTCAAGAAATAGATATCCCCAGAATCATACACGTCATACAAGATTGACTATGGTATACTCATAGCAGTAGTTTGAGTTATTCACAGCCAATCTTGACCTAACGGTTTGATGTACGCTATTATGTACATATGAAAAAAGAAAGCACAATGCCGATTTCTGAGGCGAGAAGGAAAATTTTTGATATTGTGGCGGATGTACAGCGTCCTAACCGGCACTATACAATCACCGAAAACGGCCGTTCAAAGGCAGTAGTTTTGTCCGCGGATGAATATGCCTCTCTTATAGAAACGGTTGAGATAATGAATGACCCGGAATTAATGAAGGCGATTAGAAAGGGTGAGTCCGAATACGAAAAAGGTCAGTACATCACCTTAGACGAAGTTTTAAAGAAATACGGATATGTCCACATATCAAGTCATTCTCGTAAAGTCAGTCCAAAAAAAACTAAAAAAACTTCCTAAGGCAAAGCAGAGCGCCGTCTTAAAGGCGATTAAGGAACTTGAGAAAGATCCATTTTTAGGAAAACCTCTTTCCGGTGAACTTGCCGGGCGTTTTAGCGTACGGGTGTGGCCGTACCGGATAATTTATAAAATCGAGAAGAATAGGCTGGTGGTGATTGTTTTAAATATCGGCCATCGGCAGGGTGTTTATAAGCGGTAAATAACCTATACTTCAGTAATGAATATCAGGTCAGCGGAGTTTGTGAAGGGAATCACGGGGACAGATGAGATTTTAACCGATGGCGTGCCACAGGTGGCTTTTGTCGGCCGTTCTAATGTAGGGAAGTCCAGCATGATTAACTCCTTGGTGAATAGCAAAAATCTAGTGAAAGTTGGAAAGAAGCCCGGCAAGACGACGGAGATTAATTTCTTTTCCATTAATCACCGCGAGTTTTATTTTGTTGATTTACCCGGGTACGGATTCGCGGAGATGCGTCCCGAGGCGAAAGAGAAGATTCAGAAGCATATTTACTGGTATCTGACGGCTTCCGGCGCGAAGCCAATCTGCATTGTGATAATTCTGGATATAAAAGCCGGGTTGACTGATTTTGATAAGGAGATGATTCATTTGTTACATGAGCAGAAACATCCCTATCTGGTTGTGGCGAATAAGCTGGATAAGTTAAACCAAAAGGAAGCGGCAGCGCAGATTGCGCTGATTAAGAAGGAGAACTACGGACAGGAGGTAGCTACCTATTCTTCAGTTGAAGCGAAAGGAAGGGAGAGGGAGGCGCTGTTGGGGAAGATATTGGGGAAGTAGTTAGGAATTAGTGAATAGAAAATAGTACGGCGGGACTAATAACTGATGACAGATAACTGATGACAGATAACTACGGACAAGAAGAGGGTTAAGTGGTAAAATTGCAGTAAATGGTACTTAGCAAGACTGATTACATACTTTTCCGGGAGTGCGCAAAGAATACCTGGTTTAAAATTCATAAGCCCGATCTTTACTACGCGGAGGAGCTTTCGGATTTTGAGAAGCACATTATAGAAACCGGTAACGAGGTGGAAGGCGTGGCACGGAAGCTGTATCCGAAGGGCGTGATGGTAGAGGGGCGTGATGAGGCGGCGCAAAATCTGACGGCAGAGCTGATTGCCAAGAAACAGCCAGCAATCTTTCAGCCGGTATTTATGAAGGACGGTTTTTTAGCGGCGGTAGATATTTTGGAGTACAGCCCCGAGAGCAAGAGCTGGGATGTGATTGAAATTAAAGCCTCAAATGAAGCAGACAAGAAGCGTCATTATTACGACTTGGCTTTTCAAGTGAATCTGCTCCGCAAGTGCGGTCTGGAAATCGGCACAATCAATCTGATGCATCTGGATTCCGAATATACCCGTCAGGGTGAGTTGGATCTGGTGGGAGTGTTTAAAAAGGATGATCTGACCAAGGAGATTAACGCGCTCTGCCCCGAGGTGGCGGTGGAAATGGAGCAGGCGTTGCAATACGTCTCGGCTGATAAGGAGCCTCCGGGAACCTGTGTCTGCCTGTATAAGGGCCGATCTAATCACTGCACGACGTTTCATTATTCCAATCCATTAGTACCTAAATATAGCGTGCATGACATCGTGCGCATCGGCTTAAGTAAGAAAAAGCTGGCGGATCTGATTGACGGTAACCATTTTGATATTCATGAGGTGCCGGAAGATTTGGAGCTTTCCGAGTCGCAGAGGAATCAGGTGAACGCCTTACTTTGGGACAAGATTATCAAGGACGACGGGAATATTCGGAAAGAGCTGGCTGGTCTGCAATACCCGCTCTATTTTATAGATTACGAAACCTTCCCGTCGGCTCTGCCAATGTTTGACGGCTTCCATCCCTATCAGCAGATTCCATTTCAGTATTCACTTTTTGTGATGGAAGGCCCCTCCTTCGCTAAAGCTTCGAAGGGCGAAGTGGGCGCAAATGGTTCGGCAAAACTCACCACAGGTCTAAAGCATTTTGAATATCTACACGAAAAGTCTACCGACCCGAGTAAGGCTTTCGTGGATTCAATGCGGAAGCAGATCGGGCCGAAGGGGAGTATTATCGTCTGGAGCAAAAAGTTTGAGTGCACGATTAACAAGCAGATTGCCGAGCGCGTGCCCGAGGCGGCGGCGTTTATTGAAGATGTGAACTCCCGCACTTATGATCTGATGGATATTTTTACCAAGCAGTATTTTGTGCATAAAGATTTTAAGGGCAGTACTTCAATCAAAAAAGTGTTGCCGGTGCTGGTGCCGGAGCTTTCGTATAAAGATCTGGCCATTCAGGAGGGCGGCACGGCTTCGTCCAGTTGGTTGCAGTTGATTGGTCTTGCCGGCAAGCTTTCGGCCGCGGAAAAAGCGAAGTTGAAAAAGGACATGCTGGCGTATTGTGA
Organism: uncultured Candidatus Saccharibacteria bacterium; assembly: GCA_964432465.1. Lineage (GTDB taxonomy): Bacteria > Patescibacteriota > Minisyncoccia > UBA6257 > WO2-44-18 > JAHFLQ01. The sequence continues at coordinate 413 of CAYSNI010000052.1, read as the reverse complement.
GCGGGACACGATGGCGATGGTACGGATTCTAGAGGAACTACAGAAAGTAATTAGTAAGTAGAAAGTAGTAAATAGAAGTAGTACGGCGGGACTAATAACTGATGACAGATAATTGATGACAAATAACTACGGACAATTTAACGAATGGCAAACAATACTATAGAATAAGCTAGCGATGAACGAACTAATCTTTTTAGACACGGAGACGACTGGAAATGACGTAGCCAAGGACCGGCTTTGCCAGATTTGCTATAAGGCCTCGGACAAGGTCCATACGGCCTATTTTAAGCCACCGTTGCCCGTATCGATTAAGGCGATGAGTATCACTAACATCACCAATAAGATGCTGGAGGATAAAGAGTTGTTTAAGGGGAGTAAGATGATGAAAGACTTGGAGTCGCGATTTACTAATG
>CAYSNI010000051.1:0-10707 GCA_964432465.1 uncultured Candidatus Saccharibacteria bacterium | reverse complement strand
CTTTGCAAAAAGACCCGTTTCATTCAAAGCTACACACAAAACCCCTGCATGGCAGTTTGAGTGGCAGTCATTCTTTTCGGGTTGGCAGAGATTACAGAGTAATTTTTAAGTTTTTGGACAACAAGACTATTTTGCTTTTGCGGGCCAAACACAGAAAAGATATTTAGAAAAAGTGAAAGATGGTTGAGCGCAAAATAAATCCCGCCAAGGGAGTTTTTTGTTTCCAAACAATAGTGAGTAGCCCTCCGTCGCTACCTCCTTCGCGCAAGGCTTCGGATGGTCAAAGAAAGCTATGGAGGGTAAAACGGGGTGGGCTTGCCCCGTAATGAGCGCAGCGAATTTTACGGGGGTAAAAATAAAAAGCCCCGCGATTACTCGCGGGCTTTAAAAGATCTATTTGTACTAGTCAAACCACCAATTACGCCAATGGTGCTGGCAACAGAATCTTCCGTTCACGCCCCTGCCTTTCCCCAGCCAGCCACCCGCTCTACAGTCCGCAATTGGTTCATATGAAGGACTGGGAGGTTGAGGTGGGCTTTGGTCAAAGAAAACAAGAAAGCAGAGCCCAATCGGGGTTCCAAACAGCATAAGACCAAATAATAATGCCGGCCAAAATTCCATTTCCCCTGCGGAGTGTGCTGTTGCGGCGATCAAGATTGCGGCTGCGATTGCGCCAATGCCGACAAATAGTGCAAGCCAGCGCGTGACCTTCTCTGCAGTTTTCCCGATCTTTACCCCCGTCTCTTTCCTCATAGCAATCTCCCTTTAACGTTCTGCCCATACAATACATTATTATCAGAAAAATGCAAGTCTCAAGAAATAGCGAAGCCGAGTTTGACTCGGTGCTCAGCCCTTCGACAAACTCAGGACAAGCCCCGTTGGGTAGTGAAATCTGGTATGTAAATATAGCCAGTTCGCTTCTCAAAAATGGTTCTGGTTCGGCTAAGCTCACCACAAGTAACTTCGTTCCCACCTACGCCACCTCCTTCGCCACTATGTTTATTGTTCTGCCTTCGTTCGCGTTGAGCGTTGCCGGTAAGTACTTAAATAGTAAATCTTAGTTTCAATAGGACGTAGAACCTAGAAAACCTAAAAAAGAGGCGCCGGCGTCTTTTTTAGGTTTATTCGCGTTATTATTTGTGAGATACTAAATCTAATGGATCAAAAATCTACCCAATTTTATACCTGCCCGATGCATCCGGAGATACAGCAGGATAAGCCGGGCATGTGTCCGGAATGTGGAATGCAACTCTTGCCCGCTAAGGAAAAAACGCCCGCGCATGAATCAGTCGGTGATTTTAAGAAACACGAAGGGCATTCCACAAATATTTTTAAAAAAAAGTTTTGGGTAAGTTTATTATTATCAATTCCAGTAGTCGCATACTCGGATGTAGCGCAGAAACTCCTCGGATTCCAGGCCCCGGTTTTCCCCGCTTCCGAGTATCTTCAGTTCGCGCTCTCATCAATTATTTTCTTTTATGGCGGCTGGGTTTTCTTGGTTGGCGCTTGGAGAGAGTTGAAAGCGCGCCTGCCCGGGATGATGACGCTGATTACGCTTGCAATCTCAACGGCCTACATCTACAGCGTCGCTTCAACGCTACTGAATAAAGGCGCGGCGCTTTACTGGGAACTGGCAACTCTGATTACCATCATGCTTCTGGGGCACTGGATGGAGATGCGGGCTGTTTCGGGCGCGCAGAGCGCGCTGAAAGAGTTATCGAAGCTCTTACCGGACCAAGCAGAGGTTATACGAGGAGACAAGACGGAAATAGTCCCACTCACCGCAGTGAGGAGTGGCGATGTGGTGCTTGTAAAACCCGGTGGCAAGATTCCTACCGATGGCTCTGTATTAGATGGCACATCTGACGTAAATGAATCCGTCGCAACCGGCGAATCAAGGCCGGTGTTAAAAAAGCAGGGGAGTGAAGTTATCGCGGGAACAATCAACGGAGATGGAACACTTAAAATAAAAGTAACGAATATTGGTGAGAAAACTTTTTTAGCGGGGGTTATGCGCCTTGTCGCCGAAGCGCAAAGCTCAAAATCGCGTTTACAAATGTTGTCGGATCGAGCCGCTTATTACCTTACTATTATCGCTATCGTGGTGGGGAGTATAACTTTGGCCGCATGGTTAGCAGTTGCTGACCCCGCCTTTGCCATAGAGCGGATGGTCGCAGTGCTCGTCATAGCTTGCCCGCACGCGCTCGGTCTTGCGATCCCACTAGTTGCTTCGATTTCTACGACAAAAGCCGCGCAAAATGGTTTTCTCGTTAAGCAGCGTCTCGCGCTTGAAGCGGCGCGTAACGTTGACATCGTGCTCTTTGATAAAACCGGAACCCTTACAAAAGGCGAGTTTGGCGTTGACACAATTATTCCCGTTGGCGCAGAGAGCGAAGAAAAAGTTTTACAATATATGGCCTCTGTTGATAGCCAATCGGAGCATCCGATCGCGCGAGCGGTGGTTGCCGAAGCGGTAAAGCGGAATCTAAAAATTTACCAAGCTAGTAACTCCCAGCGAATACCCGGGAAGGGCGCAAAGGCAAATATCGAGGGTAGAGAGGTGCTGGTTGGTAGCCAAGCGCTTTTATCGGATTTGAATTTATCCCTTGATTCCGAAGTGCAAGCTAAAGTTGATAAACTTTCGGCGCAAGGTAAAACGATCAATTTTGCGGTGATCGGAGATGTTTTGCTTGGCGTAATCGCTCTTGCCGATATTATTCGCGAGGAGTCTCGAGAAGCGATCAGGTCACTCAAAGAAATAGGCGTAAAGTCGGCGATGATCACCGGTGATTCTGAAGATGTAGCCAAGTGGGTTGCGTCCGAGCTTGGTATCGATGAATATTTTGCCCGAGTGTTACCTCATCAGAAGTCTGAAAAAGTGAAGACTCTACAAAGCCGGGGCCTAAAAGTTGCAATGGTTGGCGATGGTGTCAACGATGCTCCGGCACTTACGCAGGCGGATGTTGGCATCGCCATCGGCGCCGGGACCAATGTTGCTATAGAGTCCGCCGGCATTATTCTTATGCGAAATGACCCCCGAGACATTGTAAAGATCGTCCGGCTATCTCAGATGACTTTCACTAAGATGATCCAGAATCTTTTTTGGGCTACCGGCTACAACGTGGTTGCTCTGCCCCTCGCCGCCGGCGCGCTCGCGTTTAAAGGGATTATTCTTCAACCGGCGTTAGCGGCAGTCTTTATGTCAGCAAGCACGGTGATCGTGGCGATTAACGCAATTTTACTTAAAAACAAAAAGCTATAAAATGATGTAATTAAAATATGATGTATAACACTATGCAGGGTATGGGGTGGAGTGGCGGTTCCGTCGGCCTTGTTTTCTGGGTTACCACGCTTCTGGTCTGGACGCTTTTGATTGTGGCAATTTTCGCCATTATCAAGTGGATTAATAAGAAATAAACGGCGTTCGTGGCGCACCTCCGTGACCGCAAGCGGCCACCCACCCCTAAATGCCTTTCCTGCACCATGATTTTCGCTCCGGCGGGAATCTTAATGTGTGAGAGCGATATTAGGATTTATGATAATATGCAGAATATGGAGAGCATCACCTTAAAAGGAGCTAAGGAGAACAACTTAAAAAATATTGATCTTAAAATCCCTCGGAATAAGATAGTCTGTTTTATTGGAGTTTCGGGCTCTGGTAAATCAACCATTGCTTTTGATATTCTTGCCCAAGAAGGTCAGAGACAGTATTTTGAGTCACTGCCATCATATGCTCGAAGATATTTACAGAAAGTCAATCGACCTAATGTTGACGAGATCAAGGGCATATCAACAACTATAATTATCAGTCAAGACAGAGTTAGCACTAGTCCTCGATCGACAGTCGGAACACTAACAGAAAGCTACACTTATTTACGCATGCTCTACTCGCGTATAGGTTTGCCCTCTTTAGATTCTTCATTTTTTTCTTTCAATCATCCTAATGGTGCATGTTCCGAGTGTAATGGGTTAGGTGTGACTATGGAAATAGATCCTAGAAAGTTAATTAATTTTGGCAAGTCTCTAAATGAGGGGGCTCTTTTGCATAGCGCGTGGCAAGTGGGGGGAAGGTATTGGAAAATTATTAAGGCCACAAACTTTTTCGACATGGATAAGAAGATTGAAGAATATAATGACGAGGATTTAGAGAAGCTTCTTTATGCTCCTAAGCAATTGTGGCAGGATGAAAGCGAATATGGAGCAAATAAATGGACATATCAGGGCATAGTAACCCGGCTTAAGGAAAAGATTAGGTACAATTCTGAAGAAATTAATTTCTTTCAACAAACGGATTGCAGCGAGTGTCGTGGTGGGCGTCTCAATAGTAAAGCATTGAGTGTAAAGATCGGTGGTAAGAATATTGGGGAGGTTAGTAAAATGGCCCTAGCAGAATGTTTAGAATTTGTTCGAGGAATTACGATTCCGCAAGCAATGATCGTCAGGCCAAAACTCGAAGAGCAGCTGCAGAATCTAATTAACGCAGGCATTGGTTATTTATCTCTAAACAGATCCACGGACACTCTATCTGGAGGGGAAGCTCAAAGAGTTAAATTGGCTCGCCAAATGGGTTGTGATTTAGTTGAGACAATCTATGTTCTTGATGAACCGACTGCGGGTCTTCATCCCAGAGACGTGGACAGGGTAGTTAAAAATTTAGAGAAGTTGCGAGACAGCGGCAATACAGTTCTGGTGGTAGAACATGATGAGGCGATTATTAAAAGTTCGGACCACATTGTAGAAATCGGCCCAGGTGGGGGCAAAAATGGCGGGGAAGTCGTAGCTCAAGGTACATTCAAGGAAATATTAAACAATCCAAAATCTGTTTCTGCTCAATACTTGGGAAGCACCATTCGGCAGAACAAACCAAGAGTGGAAAGAACACCAACGGGGTTTTTGAAAGTAAGTAACGCAAGGAGGCATAACCTCAAAGGATTTGATTTAAAAATACCCAAAGGGGTACTAGTGTCACTAACTGGCGTATCGGGTTCTGGTAAAAGCTCTCTTGTTGAGGAGGTTCTTACACAGCACAAGGAAAAGATAGTTTTAGTTGATCAAAGTCCTGTCGGTAATAACCGAAGGGGATGTGTCGGTACTTACACTGGAATCTTTGATATTATAAGAAGGATTTTTGCAAAAGAGCATGGCATGTCCGATAGTTTGTTTAGTTTTAATTCTCACGGAGCTTGCGATGAGTGCAAAGGTCTGGGCTATATAGACATGGAAATGAACTTTCTAGGTAATGTGAAAATCCATTGTGACACTTGCAATGGTTCAAGATATAAAGAAAAAGTCCTAAAGTATAAATATAAGGATAAAAATATTTCGGAGGTCTTGGCCATGACAGCATCAGAGGCAGGAGTTTTTTTCAGCAACAAAGAAATTAAAGTCAAAACAGATTTATTGGTCGAAGTTGGTCTCGATTATGTAGAGCTTGGGCAAAGTCTTGATACTTTGTCAGGCGGAGAATCCCAGAGATTAAAACTTGCCAGTCGTCTTCAAGACACTGGGGAATTTTACATTTTGGATGAGCCCACTTCTGGTCTGCACTTCGCGGATATCGAACGACTTATGCGTCTCTTAAATAGATTAGTGGAAAATGGTAACACCGTGTTAGTTATAGAACATAATTTAGATGTTATCCGGCAATCTGATTGGATTATTGATTTAGGGCCCGAGGGCGGAGACAGGGGAGGTGAAGTTATCGCTGAAGGAGTAGCCGCGCAAATTATGTCAAATAAAAAATCGTATACGGGACAGTATCTTAACACCACCAAACATTCTTACTAGTTATGCGATTGTGGAGGTAACGACTATATAATTCGAGCCTTCGACCGGCGGTCGGGGCGTGCTCAACGCGCCTTTTGATTTATTCAAAGATTTGAATTACTATTCCTCCAGTCCTTATTAGGAGCATATTCATGAAGCAGTTGTTGGGGGTCATTTTCCTTTCGACTTTGTGTGCCAGCTGTAAGGTGACACCTAATAAACCGATTGCCGTTCAGAACATTAAGAAGGCTGAAATCGAGGTAAAGAGATCTGCAGAGGATCCAAAGTTTGAGGATCTGCCCCTGGTCGAGGTTACTTACTTTGACGCAAAGACCGGCATGGTAGTTTTTCAAGCCCAGACTCTGAATAATTATTTCATTAGCGTGTGCTATTTGTACGCTGAAGTAGAAAAGATAGAGGTTAATCTGCGTAAGGATTCTCAACGCCATACTTCCTTGAGAGTATTTAGATTATCAAGAAATTATGGCGGATTTCAGTCAGAAACTTTTTACCTGAGAGACGAATCAAGTTTTGGAAGCAAAGTTTCTGCCGATTATTGCCGAGAGATAATCATAGAAGTTTTTCTTCAAGAAGATTATCAAGCCTGGAAAGATCGGCTCGCTAAGCTAAAAGAGCAACGAGATGAGTGTCGTAAAAAAATCGAAGAAGAGTACAACAGCTACAAAAAGCGAGTCTTGCCTACGAAGTGATTTTAAACCGGCGCTAGCCGGTTTTTTTATTTTGTCGTTGAAAATGCGACGGACTATGTTATAGTGATTCAAATGAAAAAAATCTTTTTAATCGTCGCTGTTTTGTTACTCGGCTCGGTAGCGGGGGTCGCCTTCGCCAGTCATTCCTGGGGTGGTTATCATTGGGGGAGAACGGCTAGCCCGTTTAATTTGAAGCTTGGCGATAATCTTTCTGCCACTTGGGACAGCTACTTAGCGACGGCATCCGGCGACTGGAGTTTGTCCGCTATGTTGGATACGGTCATCGTCCCGGGATTGGCGTCTCCAAAAACCTGCAAGCCAACGATCGGGCGGGCGGAAATTTGTAATTCTAAGTACGGACGGAACGGCTGGCTGGGCGTTGCCTCCATTTGGGCCAGCGGAAATCATATTACGCAGGGCACGGTGAAAATGAATGACACTTATTTCACCACCGCTCAGTACAATACTTCCGCGTGGCGTAATCTAGTGATGTGTCAGGAAGTCGGCCACATTTTCGGCCTGGATCACCAGGATGAGAATTTTAGCAATTTGCCGCTCGGCACCTGCATGGATTATTCTAATGACCCAAATCCCAACCAGCACCCGAACCTTCATGATTATGAAATGCTGGAGACGCTTTATGAGCATTTAGACGCGACGGCTACCGCGAGCCAGTCATCGTCGGCTAAGGCTCGGAATATCGATCTTGATGATGCTAGAGAGTGGGGGAAAGAGATCAGGAGATCTAAAGATGGCCGGACATCCTTGCACGAACGTGATTTCGGCAATGGAGACAAGGTGTTCACATTCGTTTTTTGGGGTGACGAGGCTCGTACAAAGTAGAGTTTCGTACCAATCGTGGTTGCTAAAGAATTAGCTAAAATAGTTTCGGATATTTCCAAAAAAGAACTGGGACTTTTATACTATTCTCCTGCGGAGTTGGAAGAGATTATTAATGAAAATCGCGCCATAGTTTTTGAAGAAAACGGAAAACTTTCCGCTTTTGGCTCCTGGACGTTTCACGGTGACTGGGTGGAGGTGCACACGTTGTACATCAGCCCCGAATTCCGCGGTCAGGGATATTTGCGAAAGCTCTTTTCTGGCATTTACGAGCGACTTAAGGAGGTAAAGAGTAGGGCCTTTTTCTTTACTCAGTCGCCAGCGGTGGCTCATGTAGCGGAGGAATTTCAATTTAAGCCGGCGCTTTATTCCAATCTTCCCGCCGGAATTCTCTTTCGGCTTATATTGCACCGCAGCCAACCAAGACGGTGGATTTATTATTCTAAATATCTGAAGCTTTTATCGGGCTTGCTCAGGTTTAAGGTTTTTATAAGGGCTTGAAATTGGTAATTGACCTTGTCAGTCGAGTCGGTTAGATTATATGGGTTAGACAGCTGGGGTTGTTCCTAAGGAGGAATAGTGGCTAAGAAGAAGATCTATCTGATCGGCTCGTTGAGAAACAAGAAGATACCCAAGTTCGCGAACAAACTTCGCGAACTTGGGTATGAAGTTTTTGATGACTGGTTCGCCGCCGGTCCGGAAGCGGACGACAAGTGGCGGGAGTACGAAAAAGCGCGCGGCCGGACTTATCGGGAAGCGCTGAAGGGCTACGCGGCGCGTCACGTTTATCATTTCGATAAGTATCATCTGGACAATTGTGACATTGCGATTCTCATCCTGCCGGCCGGAAAGTCCGGACATCTGGAGCTCGGCTATGTCATCGGCAGGGGTAAGCCGGGGTTCATTCTTCTGGATAATCCCAAGCGCTGGGACGTGATGTATCAGTTCGCGAATGATGAGGAAAAAGAACGTGATGGCGTGTGCCATTCGTTTGAGGAGCTGGTAGAAGAACTTCGTAAGTTGAGGTAAGAGATAATAGAAAACCCGCTTCGTTGAGGCGGGTTTTATTGCTCTATTGACAAAATATATGCTATAGTGTATACTTCTGGGCAGAAGAGATGTAGTCGAGTTTCTTGCAGAAAATCTAATCAAAATCTATGAAAGGTACAATTAAGAATGTAACTGATCGGGGGTTCGGATTCATCACGTACGAAGGTGCGGAGAAGGATCTTTTCTTCCATTCAAAAGATTTGAAGGGAGTGGAGTTCGATCAGCTGAAAGCTGGCGACGCCGTTTCTTTCGAAGTCGCTGAAGGCCCTAAGGGCAAGAATGCGATCAACGTAGAGCGCGCTTAAGCGTTTGCGTAATAAAAGACACCCGTAAGGGTGTCTTTTATTTCCCGGCTATTTTGGCAGTTGGAATAATGACAAATGATAATAAATCTTGTATAATGGTTAACAGTAAAAATAAGGAGGTTGATTGTGCCTTTATCGGTGGATCTTTCCGGCGTTCTCAAGAAGGCGGAGACGGCTTTAAAAGAGATTCAGGATCTCAACTCCTCCTTTCCGGCAACTAAGGATTTTCTGCGGGCGAGGGGATTGAAGAACGTTTCCGAGCTGGACGAGGCTGGGACGAAAGATCTTTTTAATCATCTTTTAGACGTGTACGCTGGCCTAAGGCGGGAAAAAGAGACGCCAGAGCGGAGCGAATGAAAATGACAAATCTGCTTCTCGGTGTCTTCGTCATCCTTGTGCTCAGTCTGATTGTAATCACTGTGATTGATTCACTGAGCCTGACTGAAAGAGAAGGTTTCGGAGTGGTCACTGATAAAATAATTGAAGAGGCCCGCGCGGTTATTGTTTATTCGGAAAAAACCGCGACTATGGTGCCTCGACCCAAAACCTGGAAAGTATTAGTGGCAGTAGGAAAGGATCGCGCGTGGATGTCGGTTTATGAAGAATTCTATGAAGCAGTGTCGGTGAATGACGCGGTCCAAGTAACCTATACCCAAAGTAGAATTTTTGGATCCTTGCATGTTCGGCAATTGCAGATCCGTCAAGTTTATTAGCAAAGACCTCGAAAGGGGTCTTTTTTATGCTACAATTTTTTGTATGCAAATACCGAAAAGGCGATTGGAAAAACTGGTGGTGCGCGATAACAGTCCGATTCCGATCACCAAGGAAGGACTGGCAGAGCTCAAAGAAAAGCTGGAACGACTTAAGGCCGCCATTCCGCATCTCGCCGGTGAAGCTAAGCGTACCGCTGACTACGGAGACCGATCGGAGAATGCCGAATATAAGGACGCAAAAGGGAAGCTACGCGGTACACACCGCCAGATTTTGAATTTAGAGAATCAGATCAAGAGAGCGACGGTGATCAGGTTGGGATCGGGATTCGCCGGCAAGATCCAGCTTGGTTCCACGGTTGATCTTGAATCCAATGGCAAAAAGCTCACTTTTCAAATTGTCGGTCCGCAGGAAACAAATCCCGACAAGGGGCGCATCTCGCACAAGTCACCATTGGGATCGGCGCTTTTAGGTCACAAAAAAGGGGACAGCGTAAATATCAAAACCACCGCCGGACAGCTTGAATATACAATCCTTGACGTCCGCTAAATTTTTGGTATAATAATCTTTGTTCTTTGAGTGAGGAGAGCGGATGAAAGATCCCGAGGTGCGCGAGTTTCATGTTGTTGAAGACGAAGTTTTGATCATTTTCCAAGATGGCGCAAGAGCGATCTTCGACCCCTTCACCGTTTCTAATGGTGATGGTATCGGCGGTCTGGCTTCTTTCCATCTTGTCAAAGGCAACGCCGAAAAATTCTTTTTTCTCATTGGTCGAGTCAACGAAGAGAATGACGAGGAGAGCCATTACATCGCGGATATGAGAGGCTTTGACCAGCAGACTGCCTGCTCCTATTGGCGAGCGGCTCGAGCTTATTTTGATCAGCACTACAACCAAATTCCCTTTGCCGAGCGTGAGAAGCTCTCCAGGGATTTCTGGTACGGCTGGCGCGTGTGCGGCGAAGACACAATGGACTACGACCTACTCCACGACGGTAAGATGGAAGTTGCTGAGTAAACAAGTAATGTCCCGATGAAAATCGGGGCATTTTTTATTTAATAAGGTAAACTAAAAGGATGAAAGTTAAGGAGTTTTTTCTGAAACACGAACGCGCGCTAGGCTTCGCCTTTCTGATTAGCGGTTTTATTTTTGATAACCTCACCCTGAAGCGGGTGGATTATCTGCTGGATAACGTTGTTCTGCTCGCGTATTTGGTGATCATCGCGCTTGGTATTGTATCAATTAATTTAGGTTTGAAGAAAGTAGCTTATCTGGTGCCGTATGTGATGCAGTTTGCCTTCGGCGGTCTTTTCAGCGGGTATTTGGT
>CAYSNI010000050.1:0-3477 GCA_964432465.1 uncultured Candidatus Saccharibacteria bacterium | reverse complement strand
CGCTTCTAAGTTTAATCGAAATTGAATTCTTAATGTCCCCAAAGTCCTAAGGGTATTGAAACTCCTTATATATTTGATAAGTTATATAACATTATGGCTCGGGTTGATTATTTAGCTTCTGAATCAGTTACCGAAGGACATCCGGATAAACTTTGTGATCAGATCAGTGACGCCATCCTGGATGCCTATTTAACTCAAGATCCGCGTTCTCGCGTGGCCTGTGAAGTGTTCGCTTGCGGAAATAATTTGATCATTGGCGGAGAAATTACTTCAAAAGGAAAAGTAGACGCCGAGAAAGTAGCTCGGGAGGTGATAAAAAATATTGGCTATGACGATGAGAAAAAAGGCTTGGACTATCGCACGGTGAAAATTGCGACCATGCTTAATCAGCAGTCTCCAGATATTGCGATGGGCGTCGATCGATCCGATCCGCTTGAACAGGGAGCTGGCGACCAGGGAATGATGTATGGATACGCTTCTGACGAAACCGAATCTTTAATGCCGCTTCCGATTGCTTTAGCTCATGGGTTATCGCGTCGCTTAGCCGAGGTGAGAAAAAATGGCACACTCCCCTTTCTCGGACCGGATGGAAAGACTCAGGTGACAGTTGAATATCAAGACGGTCAGCCGAAGCGTGTTCAAAATATTCTTATCTCTACGCAACATTCTGAGGCGATTCAGAATGAGCAACTTCGAGTGGCGCTGATTGAACAAGTAATTAAGCCGGTAATCCCGTCTCAGTTTATTGACTCAGATACGGATATTTTTATTAATCCTACCGGCCGCTTTGTGATCGGTGGTCCCGCTGGAGACACCGGGTTAACCGGAAGGAAAATTATTGTAGATACATATGGTGGCATGGCCAAGCACGGTGGTGGTGCTTTTTCTGGTAAGGATCCGAGTAAGGTAGATCGCTCCGCCGCGTATGCCATGCGTTGGGCGGCAAAAAATATTGTTGCCTCTGGACTCGCGAAGAAGGCCGAAGTAAAAGTAGCCTACGCGATTGGCATGAGCCGTCCGTTAGCTTTTAATGTGAATACGTTTGGGACGGGTAAGCTATCTGATAATCAGATTACTGATATGGTAAATAAAGTTTTTGATTTTCGTCCAGCCGCCATTATAAAGGATCTTAATTTACTTCGTCCGATCTATTCTAAAACCGCGGCATACGGACACTTTGGCCGGACCGATATTGATTTACCATGGGAAAAAGTAACTAAGGTAGCAGATTTAAAATCAGCCCTAAAAGAAATTCACTAAGACTAGGGTAGTAGCTAGTTGGAGCTGGGGTCGGAGCTGGTTGAGGTTGGAACTGATTTTGTTCTCGCTCAATTTTATTAAATGTTTCTGGGTTTTGTTCTCGAAACTGTTCTGGAGAAGTAGGGAATCCGGGTGGAATGTTGGTCGGCTGATTTTGTTGAAATTGCTGAGGTGGTTGGACAGTTCCGCCCGATCGTGGGAATTCTCTATTGAATTGTTGAGGGTGCTCACTCTCAGGAGGAATCTGTCCACCCTGCCGTTCAAATTCTTTGCGGTACTGATCGTTGCGCTCTTGTTGAAAAATTCCTTTTTGGGGTGTCATCTGCGGGTGTAAGCTGTTTTTTTCTGCGTCCCGATTTTCATTCTGCATTGGCGGCCGCATTTTACTATCTTGTGGTCCTCCTCCGAAACCTTCGCAGGCCGTAGGATTTCCTTGGCAATAAGTCCGGCATTCTTCCGGTGATTTACACCCGCCTGGTCCCGTAGTGCCTTTAAACTCAATACTGTCACTGCGTGGCATCAGTCCATTTTCGAATTCACCGTCCTTTTGTTTTGGAGAAAATTGTTCAAAGCACTTCCGCATCGTGCTGCCGAGTTGCTCGCTGGGCATAGCCTCTCCGGACTGAATCTTATTGGCAAAGTCGTTGCCGAGCGATGATTTTAGGCAGTTAGTAACTTCTGGTGGTGCTTGAGTAAATCCTTCTCGCATCTTCTGCTTCCCCTCTTCGATTCTTTGTTTGTCCTCTTCACGAACTAATCCATGATCAGAGGCGAATTTAAAACAAACCTCTTGATTTGCCTGATCCTTGCAGAAATTTTCGCACTGATCCCTACCTCTGCAGTTACCGGGTCCTTTACCGCCAGTTTTACGTCCAATCTCCGCTTCTTCCGGAGACATCAAGCCGTGTTCTACGGCAAAGTTTGTGCAGACTTCAATATTCCCATCCTGATTACAAAAATTTTCGCATTCCCTGCCTCGGCATCCGCCCGGACCTTTACCCCCGGTTTTCTTAGCCATTGCCAATTCTTCCGAAGACATAAATCCGGCTTTTTCTGCAAAGGCGATGCAGTCATTAAAATGAGATTCGTCATCACAATAGGCCTTGCATTCTTTTTCGCCGCGACAGCCGCCTGGGGTCTCCCCTTTCGCCATAAATTCCATCGCTTTCTTCGCGCGAGCCAATTCCTCCGGAGGCATAAAGCCAGCGGTTTCCGCGAAGGCTATGCATTCTTTGATGTGACTGGCATCCTGACAGTAGGATTCGCACTGGTCTTTATTTTTACATCCTCCCGGCGGAATCGCGCCCTTATCAATCGCCTGCTTCACCTTCCGCATTTCTTGCAGATCTTCATTTTTTACGAGGTTATGCTTTTCGGCAAAAGCTAGACAGGTATCCATATTAGAAATGTCGTTGCAGTAAGATTCGCAGGATATTTGATCCTTGCATCCACCCGGGCCGCCTTTTTTCAAAACTTTTGCGAACTCCTGCAGCTCGTCAGCATCTTTATCGGCAAGAGGACCTTCAAGAAGATTATTTTTTTTAGCGAAGGCAAAACATTGAGAATAATTATCCGGTTTATCGCAATAAGACTTACATGACTGCTCGTCCTTGCAATTACCAAGCTCGGCAACCGGATACGCTATTTCTTCTTTCGATATGGCTTGAGCAACTAGCGTGTAGGAAATAAGCAGAGCAGCGGCCAATAAAATTATGGAAACAAACAGTTTTTTATTAGTTAAAATCATTTTATTTAAAAGGGTTTTCATATGTTTGGCTAAATGGATTACCCTGCGTTGCCGGATTGACTCCTTCTAAATTTTGAATGGGATTTTTTGGCGTCCCGAGATTGGGTAATGTTCCGCTCGTCGCTGTATCAACTGACTTTTGAAGAGATTCCTCAGCCTTTTCTTCTACACTTTTATTATTTGACTGCCAATACAAGTATCCAGCGACCAAGGCGGTGATGGCCACCAGCGTTACTATAGTAAGTCCTTTTTTGTTCATACTTTATATTTTACAATGAATACGATAGAATGGGTATTCATAGATGCCCTCATAGCTTAGTGGTAAAGCACTCGCCTCTTAAGCGAAGTACCTAGGTTCGATTCCTAGTGAGGGCACAGGCTATTTGAATACGCGCGCCCTTAGCTCAGTGGCAGAGCAGTCGCTTTACACGCGAACGGTCGGGGGTTCAAATCCCTCAGGGCGCACTACA
>CAYSNI010000049.1:0-4514 GCA_964432465.1 uncultured Candidatus Saccharibacteria bacterium | reverse complement strand
CCTCAATATTGCCGAGAACTACAAGACCGTTAAACAAAGCATTCATGCCTACAGAAAAATCTGCGCCGGGAGAACTCGTACCGAAGCCATGAGCTACGCTGGTGGAAGTGGCAAAAAGCTGGTTTACAACCAAAAATCCTTCAATAAATGCCTCACCTTTGATACCGAGCGCTCCACCAGGAGTCGCGGTAGCAACACCAACGCTGTCCGTATCAACATAAGTTATACCTTGGGCAACCATTGAAACGACTAATGTTGTTAATAAAACCGAGAGGAGAACCGGTAACAAGAACTTTCCTTTGAGCGCGAAACTCATTTTAATTATTTAAAGTTATATTATTTATAATGCAGACCAATTATGGTTATCATAGCATGCGAATTGCAATGGCTCGGCTTTAGCTGTGGATAACTTTTTAAAATTCGATGAAATATTTCACCGCAAAAGAAGCTAGAGGGGAAGATAAGCTGACCCTTAAGGCGCATTATCGAGGCTACGAGGGTAGAAATCTTCGTGGAGGATTTGCGGCTAATTTAGTTCAAAAAGCCGCTCAATCTTACCTCGATCTTCCTATTGACAAGATTAAGTTGCTCGACTACGGAATTGCCAGCGGTCTTTTTTTTCATCAGCTGAGCGAGCTGGGTTTTAAGAATTTCTACGGTCTTGATATGGACGATTATTTGGATGCCGAGAATCGGTCACTGGTTAAAGAGCTTAAAATTGCTGATTGCAACTCGGAACGGCTTCCTTGGCTAGATAATAGCTTTGACATCATCACGGCCTGGTGCTTTTTCCCTCATTTGGAAAATCCGCACCACTGCATACGGGAAACTTTGCGTATTTTAAAACCAGGTGGCTTGTTTATTCTAAGTATTCCGCATCTTTTATCGCGCGCCAGTATTCAATACTTCCTAAAACATGGCGATTTCGCTCGCTACCATCCGGAAAAAAATCACATTACGGCCTTCACTCCAGGAATCTTCCAGTCCACAATTCTCAAATATTTTGAAACTATCCGTATGGATTATTTAATAGACGAGCGGAGTTTTACCGGCATCAAAGGCACGATTCGAAAATTCATTCTTCAATCCACTAAAAATATCCCGGCACTTCATCATTACTTTGAAAAACGCTGGGGCTACAACCAAATCTGGGTACTGAAGAAGCGATAAATCTGGTATTCTCATAGGATGAAGAGGATTTTAATTGTTACAGACGCTCCGGGACCGGCTGAATTTATAGCGCCGGTTATCCCATTTATTAAAAAATATACGGAGATCAGTGTCGCGACCGTTAAGGAATCTCCGACAAAAATTTTAGCGCTTTATAATCCGGAAAGATGCGACAACGTAGAAGAAGCGGATAAGATTTACAAAAAAATCCGACCGGACGCGCTTATCATCGGCGTAAGCTCACTGATCACTGGTCCCTATGTTACAAATCGGTTCATTGATCTAGCGGCTAAAGAAAGCCGGCCGATAATCTGCTTTCAAGATTTTTGGGCCAACCACCGCTGGCCAAGCAATATTGGAATGATCCACAAATGGAGCGCGATTCTGACAATAGACGGTTTAGCAAAGAAATTTCTCCTAGAAGATAGTTTCACGGGAAAGATCTTTGTGACCGGCAGTCCGGCGTTTGAACGGTTCAGAGGTGAAGATATGAACAGGGAGCGGGTCAAGCTGCGTGAAAAATTCGGCGTTGGTTCGAAAGATTTCGTCATGCTCTATTGTGGGACTGGTACGCCGGCGGGTTGGCGCGAAGACGAAGCAACCTTTACCTTCTTCGCAAAAGTAATGTCCGAATTTCAAAACGAATATCCGGAGACTCGCCTCATCGTCCGTCAACATCCTCGCGATGAAAAGCCCGGAAGGTATCAAGAACTTGCCCCGCATTTAAACTATTTAGACACTTCATCCATGGATCTTACGGAGGAGCTTTTACCGATCGCGGATGCGGTGATTGGAATGTACGCTACCAATCTTATTCACGCCTGCTACTTACGAATTCCCGGCATCAGTATTTTACTTCCAGATGCCGGAAAAAAACGGCTACAAGACAACCTGCAAATTTCGGACTTCCCGCCAAATAGCATGGGGGCGACGATTGGTATTTATAAAGAAAAAACTGAAGACCTGAAAAACGCGCTTTTAAGAATTAAAAGCGACGACGAATCCTTGTCCGGGCTGAAAGCCGCGCAAGAGAGATTTTTTGTATTTGATAAAAAAACCGCCACCGAAAAGGTGGCGGAAGCGATTCAACAGATATTATCGTTCTAACTTTCCAGGACGTCCCAGTTGAGTGGATCGTACTTCTTAATATCGCGCTTAGCCTTTCTACCGATTATCAGATCGTAAGTATCTGAAGGCAATCCCTTCAGCTCCTTCCGAGGGCGAATGGCATAGATCATCTCCGGCGTAATGACCGACCCAGAGCTGATATCTACGCCCGCCGCGAGTGATTTCTGGAACACTGGGCGGAACTGCGCCTCGTCCGGATGAAGAATCTTCTTCTTCGGTCCGAGGATCGCCCCAAGTTTGGGGTGCCTAAGCCAGCGATCCTTTTCTTGAGGCTGATCTTCCATCACTCGAATGATACCGACCATCTCCTTGAACTCTTCCGGGGTGGAGCAGACCTTGTGATCCGCACCCCAGAGATTCCGATCAATGGCGAAGTGCTTCTCAATGATCGTCGCGCCGAGGGCGACCGCGATCAGAGAAGGTAAGATGCTTACCGAATTCTCAGAAAACCCTACCGGAACATCCGGAAAGATCTCCTTGTAAAGACCGATCACGGCCAGATTCGCTTCCTCGGGTTGTCCGGGATATTTAGAGAAGGCATGAGTCAGCGCGACCCGAGACTCGACATGACGCAAATAAAGAAATGAGGACAGAACCTCTTCTAGCGTACTTGCGCCGGAAGACATGATAATTGGACGGTTACTTCTCCGAAGATAGTCCAGCATCGCCCAATCCAGAATATCGCCGGATCCGATTTTCCAGAGCGGCACGTTGGCCTCATTGAGACGCATCGCGGCGCCGCGGCTCATCGGAGTGGAGAAGAAGACGATCCCCCGCTTCTCACAATAATCCTTCAAAGGTTTCCAAAATTCATTTACCGGGGTCGCGTTGGTATTGCGGGTTACCCAAGCCAAGCGATCAGAATCTTTGAAATGCGCCGCTGTAACCAGAACGTCCGGATGTTGCTCATCCTCAACATGATGAGTCTGAAACTTAATCGCGTCAGCGCCGGCCCAAGCGGCCTTGTCCACCAGCTCTTTCGCATTTTCTAAGTACTCCGCGACCGGACGCTCCTCTTTCGTCTTGATAAAATTCTTACCCGCTTCCGCAATCACGAACACGCCCTTCTTGATTTTCTCCCAGATCGCGCTTGGACTTTTCACTCCAGGCCCCTTCCTAAACTAAATGATCTATACTTAGAACCCGCCTTAAACCTAGTAGGTTTCCTCTTATTTCTTAAAGGTTCTGACGTAATTTATACCCGCGCGACCAAGATCACGCAAGACTAAAGCGCCAATACCTAAGGCTAATAAAATGACTAGCTGAATCTTAAAACTAGTTTGAAAAAAAGCGCCGAAAAGATACCGAGAAAATTCCCAATAACTGGAACCAGCGGCGGAAGCGGCGTTCTCTAAAACTCGGCCGAAAAATATCTTGCTTGCCAAGATCCGTAAAACGAGCACCAAAAACAGGACCTGGGCAATGATTAGTGGCAAAATACGCCGAAGGAACCAAACTGTATACACTTTAAAAAGAATTCGATTAGTCATAAATTTTATATTCGTAGCCATTATATTAAATCGGCACTTAAAGACTTAAACATGCGCTTAGCCCTGAAAAGTCTCATTTTAAGGGCAGTCATGGAGATCTTCTCCAGCTTACAGATGTCTTTATAAGATTTATCTTCTATATAATAGAACCCGAGGATACGGCCCAAATGTTCCGGCATTTTCGCGATCACCGCTTTGACGGTTTCCCGGGCGTCAGAAATCGATGCCAAATCCTGAGTATATCCAAGTGGCTTTTCTCCTTCGTCATAAAGCACCGGATCAAGATACTCCAGCGAACTCGACTTCTTTTTAATGTCTTGGTAATGAGTAAAGGAAGTATTCATCAAAATTTTATAAGCCCAGCTCTTAAAAGCCACGCCGGCACGTTTCTCAAAATTCTTACCATAGCGGTAAATTTTTACGAACGTATCCTGAACAATATCTTCGGCATCTTCCGGCTTCCTTACGATTCCCATCGCCTTCCTAAGAAAAGCCTCTTCATAGCGATCAACGATAAAACGAAAGACAGCCGGGTCCTTCAAGGACTCTTTTAAAATCTCTTCATCGGGCATCTGCTCATACATACCAGGTAAGTAGAAACTCTATTTAATTTTTCGACATCGACTTTTTATAATAAGAGTATTCAAGATTCCCGATTATATCTGGTTGGAAGTTAGTCATCGAGAGATTAGTGGTCTTAATCGAAAAATTTAAGCTTCGATGAGC
>CAYSNI010000048.1:0-9723 GCA_964432465.1 uncultured Candidatus Saccharibacteria bacterium | reverse complement strand
GTGGATTTTATTAAAATCTACTCCGGATTTAGTGACCACACCATCGGAGTTAATGCTTCTAAAGCTGCCTTGGCGCGCGGAGCTAGGATTATAGAGAAGCATTTCACCCTAGATAAAAAAATGTTCGGCCCGGATCACCTTGGTAGCATCACCCCGTCGGAGTTGAAAGAGCTATATTTATTCAGGGAAGATCTGAAAAAGATTTTGTAGCTATGGCCGGAAATCCTAAGGTTACTGTTTATATCCCATCACATAATTATGGGAAGTATATGGGAAGTGCAATTGAAAGCGTGCTCGCTCAAACAATGGATTCCTGGGAGCTTCTTCTTATTGATGACGGCTCATCGGATACTACCCAGGAAGTTATCGCGCGCTTTCGCAATCGAGAAAAAATCAGGACTTTCCGAACGGAAAAAATTGGCTTACCGGCTGTAGCAAATTTGGCTCTTAAAGAGGCAAAAGGAGACTATATTGTCCGATTGGACGGGGATGATTTATTTGATGAAAATGCTTTATTAGTGCTTTCCAATTATCTTGACGGTCGTCCTGAAGTGGCGCTGGTTTTTCCTGACTACTATCTTTTTGATGAGTTTGGGGAAATATTTACGGAAAAGCGGAGAAAAAAAATCACCGATGATAACGTCCTTCTAGAAATGCCCCCAAATGGGGCCTGTACCATGGTTCGGACAGCCACACTCAGAGAAATCGGTGGCTACCGCGAAGACCTTGGAGTGCAGGATGGATTTGATTTATGGACTAAAATCGCCATGAAGTATAAATGCGGTAATGTGAACTTGCCTCTATTTTATTATCGCCGCCATCAAAATAATATTACTAATAATAATTACAGGATTCTTTCGGCAAAAAGAAAAATTAAAAACGATGCAACCGGAAGCAGATTTTCTGAAAGCCAGCCGATTATAGCCGTCATTCCCTGCCGCAAGGGTTTTGATATAGTTCCGGATTTATGGAATCAGCCTGTTGGAGAAAAAACTTTTTTAGAAAGGCGTATTGAGGCCTGCGTTCAGTCGAAATTATTCAGCCGTATTGTGGTTGCCTCCGATAATGAAGCGGTTAAGGAAGTTATCGCTAAATATGGCGATTCCCGACTAACCTTCTTTACGCGGCGGTACGAAGATACGCATCACTATAACAAGCTTAAGAATACTCTTCGGGCAGTAGCTGAGACATACGATCCGGAATTTAAGGGAATTATCGTGGTCCCATATCTTGCGGCGCCGTTTGTTGGTACCGGGACATTAGAGGAGGCCGTGTCTACTCTGATATTAAATAATGCCAACGCCGCTTTTGGCGTAAAAGAGCTTGATGCCCCGGTATACAAACGAACCGATGCAGGATTTATGCCAATCAATTTGAAAAAAGGGATAACCACTGAGTCGGATGAAACTTATCAGGACTCTTATACGGTGCTTGCTATTTCTAATAAAAATTTGGAATCCGGATATTTATTGGGCGTGAAGACCGTCGGGTTTGTGGTTCCGGAGAGCGAGTGTTATTTCGTGAATTCTCCACTTGCCTTAGAAATTGCCAGAAAGATAGAAAAAGCCGGAGATTAAGGTTGTGTGTATAACTCTTATTATCCCCCCCCCATACATAATTATGGTAGCCTTTTCTTATGATTAAAAATAAATTAAAGACAGTGGCCATATCTTTTATAACCGCAGCTGCCGCTATGGCATTTGTCGGAGTTCTTTTTATAAATTCAGCCAGTGAGCCTTTATTAAGCTCGGGTTGGACTTCTAGTGGGCGCTTAGGTGTTGCCTCAAGTACTCCCGGGGCAACTCTGTCGGTACTTGGTGATGCGGGTATTAATATTTTGACTGTGGAAAATGTTTTTAAAGCGTCACATATTATAGCGACTAGCACTATCAGTACGCGAGATGGAAATAATGGCATCCGCTTAAGGGATAGCGACAGCGACGGGTGTCACCGAATTCGGGTTAATGAACTCGGTGTCATTTCTTCTGTCGGAATTAATTGCGACACGGGTACACTTGAAGCCGGTGGTGAGGACGATTTTGATTCTTATTCTAGCGGAGATTTGACTGGTAATAACGGAGGAAATGGCTGGAGTCAATCATGGCAGACTGAAGGACCAGATACCCTTGATTTAGTTACTAGTAGTTGTTATTTCGGAAACTGTATAAAAGGTAGCGGGGGAACATCTATGAGTAATGACAGAAATTTTACTGCAAGTGTGAGCAATGGAATTATAAGCTTCAAAACCAAAACAATTACCGGTAGCGGCGCTACGCACGTGGTTCGTGGCCGAGTGGCTAGTGAGGCAATCGCATTTACCATTCAAACAAGAACGGATGCGCCAGGCAATGTTATAAGATTGATTGGAGCGGCGACAGAGAATCTTATTTCTTACACGAGCGGAACTTGGCATTCCATAGAAGTAGAGTTTGGGACGGGAGGCTCTGGAACCTGCACGGCAAATAAAGTAAGAGCCAGGGCTGATAAAGGTCCATGGTCGAGTTGCATCAGCTATAGCAATAATGGTGCCTTGGAAGATGTACTAATAGAGTATTCCGACTCAGCAAGCGCAGAGTATTGGATTGATGAACTGGAGGTTCATCCTGGCTAGGTGCAAGTAATAAAAACACCGGATTAACCCGGTGTTTTTATTTCTTCTTTAGCGCATATGCCGTCTTTGATCCCCAGCGACCGGCAAGTGCTGGCCAGTAAGTAATTAAGCGCTGGCGGATTTTGCCAGCAAAGCCTCGGAAAAGTTTATTTTTTACTAGATATTCTTTTCCGATTATTTCGAAGTATTTACTAGTCGTCTTTTCAATTAGAGAGGGCGTCCAGATTGAAATATGATCATTTTGCGGCTTGTAGGCGATGAACTCACCTTTTCGGTAGAAGTTCAGTTTTTCGGAATTAGAATTCGTATTTGGAATAGTGGCAATTAAAATTCCGCCAGGCTTCAGGATCCTGTATGCCTCTCTAACGAAATGATGCGGATTTTCAAGATGAGCAAGCACGCACCAGGCAGTCACTGCGTCAAACGTATTATCCGGAAAGGGAATTATGTCGGTGTTGAAATCAGCGGTTTTAAAATCTTTAACCGCAACATCCGCGGCGATGTATTTTTCCAGATCCAGCCCGTATAAATTTTTATAGCCCGATTCGTTAAGTTGCTTTAAAAATGCTCCACTAGCGGCTCCGGCATCTAGGATGGACGCGTTTTTATCCTGGACATATTTACTAAGAGTCTGAATCGGGAAGTTGTGTTTAATTGACTGAGATACAAACTCGCCAAGGTAATCACGCACCTCCTTATTTCCTTTCCTCTCTTCGGAGCTGAGATATCGCATTCCTCAATTTTAAACTTTTCCTGCTATTTCTTCTATAGCTAGAACGCTTCGCTCAAAAGATTTTCCGTCATAAAAACCCACATGGCTGTCCATAATTTTCTTTCGTCCCTCACTATCCAACTTAGGATTTTTTAGGTATTCGTTCACCGAGTCCTTCAGCTCCGCTTCAGTTGTGACCAGTTTGATGCTGCCGCTTTCCACAATCGGAATGAACCAATCTACGTAGTATCGGGGCTTATAGCCATAGAGCGCGAGATTAATGGAGGGCATATCATAGATTGCCGCTTCCAAGTTAAGGCTGGATCGGAAGTTGATATTGAGGTCACAGTATTTAAGCGAGTAGCGAAGATTGTCTAGATCGTTCTCATCCATTTCCACTTTGATATGGGTATTTAGGATCGCGTTCAAGGCGCGACCGGCGGATTCAATGTGAAGGTTTTCTATGCCCGAGAATTCTTTATAGCGCTGAGGCTCATCGTTAGGATGAAGCCGGAAGAGCAGGTTGACCGGCTCGGAAAACTCGCCAGCATCACGCATACGGATAATTTCACGCCAGATTTTATATTGGGGCGGGTAGGTGTTTGGAGGCAGAGTGCAGATTAAAATAGTTTTGCGGTTCGGATCCAGTCCTTTACTCTTTAAGAATTCTTCCCGGGAGATCTCTTTTTTATGCGACTGGAAATGGTGGTCAAACCGATAGGTTCCCGAGATAAAAACCTTATCTGACAAATAATGATGAAGCTCAATCGCTTCCTTTTTCATCTGCTTATTCCAGCAGACGAGATAGTCAGTTTTCCGGATTTGAACCGAGTTGGAGGTGTAGTTATCCCAGCTGGAATCAATCGCCACAGTCGGCAGATTATTTTTCTTCGCAAAAATAATCGCCTCGGTTTCTATAGTAGTAAAGCCGGGCGTACAGGTCATGATGAGAATGGGATGATATTGCTTCACTAAAGTTTGCAGTTTTGGAGAGTTGGGCAGAAGCCAGGTTTCTATTTTCGTAAAGAAATCCGCCGTGGTCAGGAAGCGTGGTAGGAGTTTGCTGATAAAGCGCAGGACGCGACGCTGCCAGTTCCAGTTGGTTTTTTCCCGCCACCGCAATTTCAGATACTCCAATGAATCAAACTCACGGAGCATGGAAAGGCGGAGTGTCTTGGTGAAAATAAGCCAGAATTTCGGATATTCCAGATCCCACTTCACATATTCCACATTCGGGGACTGGAAATAGCGGGACGAATCATTAGTTTGAAATACTGGGCTAAAAATAATGACTTTAAATTTCTCCGAGAGCTTTTTAATAAAGCCCGTGTGTAAAAGATCGGAGGTGAAGGTGAAGTGAGGAATGAAAAGAAAAAGCGTACGCATCTATTTCTTCTTTACCACATACAAAATATCGTATGACCAGCGGTTACCGAGGAACTTTTTCAAACGCGGGAAACGGCCGGAAAAATCATAAATAATTTTTCGGAGACTGCCCTTGATGCCGCGTTCGAAAATCTTCGGACGGATGGCATAGTCAACATCAAGCAGTTCAAAATATTTCAGAAGCGCTTTTTTGATCAGCGCGGGAGTGAATAGGAAAAGGTGATTGTTGCTGGCCCGGTAACTGCCGAAATCTTTATTCTTTGAGAAATAGTCTATCGCCGGCTTGGAGGTGATGTGCGGAACGCTGAAAATGAACAAGCCGCCCTGTTGTAGGACGCGATGAATTTCACGGATAGCATGGAAAGGATTTTCCACATGCGGCAATACGCACCATCCTGTGACTATTTGAAAAAAACCGTCCGCCCAGGGGAGTTTGTCATAGCCGAGATCGGCGGTTTTGAATTCTTTTAAAAGTTTTTTATTGCCCTCTTTGAGATAGTCATCAATATCCACGCCGTAGCAGTTTTTATAGCCGTACTCGGCCAGCTGTTCTTGGAAGCCCCCGCTCGCCACGCCGAGATCGAGCGTTTTTGCCACCGGGTCATTGTTAAAAATTGCGGCGTACCACTTTTTAAAAAGATTGATACCAAAATCAAACTTTACTATCTGACCCTCACACTCATCCAAAATATCGTGGGCCTCGTCCTTATGAGTGGTTCGTAATTCTTCCGCGGTGCGATATTGCATGGGTTTACAGTATATTATAACCTTTCCTGAGCTTATTTGGTTTTAGTATAAGCTGCTTTAAATAGGAGGATAAATGAGCGCCTGGATACTCGGTGGATCGTCTGGTCTAGGGTTTCATTTGACTAATCAAGCTCGGCGAAATGGCTTGAAGACTTGCGTACTTGGAAGAGGCGTCGATTGGTCTGTGGATTTGGCCGATCGTTCGAGTGTGGAAAGGCTTTGTCGGCGCATTACAAAAGCTGATCCGCGAATTATCCGGGAGATAAAATTTTTCTTTTGGAACGCCGGAGTTCTTGACTACCGTCCATTTGATGAAGTTTTAGATTTGGAGCGTTCGCTGAATATTAATATTTTGCATCCGACGCTTATCCTAAGAGCGTTGATCGCCCGCAAGATAAATCTTGATTCTGCGATCCATTTAGTCACTATTTCTTCGGTTGCCTCATGGCGAGCGAGAAATAAAATGGCGATTTACGCCGGAGCGAAGGCTTACCAAGCGCAATTTTCTCGGGCTCTTTCTTTAGATCTTGAAAAAAGTCACCTTGGCTCGAAGGTTACTGTTGTGATGCCTATCGGCATAAAAACGAATATTTTCAAGGAAACTGGCATTGATTCTTCAAAATTTATGGAGCCACGATTGGTTGCTAGGTTAATCTGGGGCGAGGTTTTGCATCAGGAAAAATCTTGTGACTGGTTCAGTATTTTTTCAGAAAGAGGCAAGCCGGTTGTTTCCAGGAGAGTTTTTGCTCCCGAGCTTGCCAGTGATGAACTTCCGTTGTATAATCGTTCCAGATCATAAAGGAGGAGGCTGGTGAATAAGATTGAACGCAGAATGATTGATCGGCTGAAGGATCTCCGCGATCATCACGGCGTAGTGGAAGTGAAGGCGGAGTTCGAGTCCGAGGGTTCCAGGCTTAATGAGCTGATGCGCTTGAAGGATATTGCTTCGCATTGTGGCGTCGGTATCGTTCTTAAGATTGGAGGAGCCGAAGCCGTCCGTGACATTCACGATGCTTTGCTCCTTGGCGTGACGAGTATCGTCGCTCCGATGGTGGAGACGCCGTACGCACTCAAAAAGTTTCTTGAGGCGGACAAAAAGTTCATTCCGGCTGACGAAGATGTCAGCCTGGCGGTGAATATCGAAACGGGCGTCGCTTATCAGAATTTTGAGAAGATGCTCGCGCTTTCGGGCGTGGAGCGCATCTCTCGGATTACGGTAGGTCGCGTGGATCTTTCGGAATCTATCGATTTAGGACGAAAGAAGATCAATTCCGACCAGGTCTTCGCCATTACCAAAGCTATCTGCAGGATGGCACGGTCAGCGAAGATGAGCCCCGCAGTGGGCGGCGCGATCGATAAGGATGCGGTTGATTTCATCAAACGCCTTGCTGACGAGAGATTGATCGATCGCTTTGAGACTCGAAAGATCGTGTTCGATGTCCATAAAGGCGTACGCAAGATATACGAAGGATTGGCTAAGGCGGCGAAGTTCGAGCTGAACTGGCTGTGCAACAAGCACGATTACTATGACCGGATAGCGCTTGAAGACAAAGAGCGGATCCGGATGATCGAAGACAGACTCTAAAATGTAAATCCCGACTTTGACGTCGGGATTTTTTTATGGTAAAACATTGCTAGTTCGTTGCTAGTTCTAGAGATGGAGGCGCTATGAATAGAAGTATTTCCGTCGCATCGCATCGAGGTCCATACAAAGTATTCTTTGAGAGTGACTTCAGTTTTTTGAAGCGGTTGCTTGAGCGTGATGCTGTCTGGATCATTGATAATAAGGTGCGCGACATCTATGCCGCAAGGTTTGCGGATATTCCCGCAAGCTCCATCATTGGTTTCGAAGCTGAAGAAAAAAATAAAACCATTGAAGCCGCTGTTATAATTATCAGGTCGCTACAGGCGATGGGCTGCAAGCGGAATACCCCGATTATCTCTATTGGTGGTGGAATTACTCAGGATGTTACCGGTTTTGTTGCTTCGATATTGTATCGAGGTCTTGATTGGACATATATTCCTACGACCCTGCTCGCGCAGGCTGACAGTTGCATCGGCGGCAAGACTTCTCTCAACTTTGATTCCGTGAAAAATCCTCTCGGGACTTTCTACGCGCCGAATCAAGTTTATATTTGTGAGGAGTTTCTGAAAACATTGGATTGGAAGGAGATCGCGAGCGGGATGGGCGAGATTGTAAAGCTCAACCTTATTCGTTCTAGAGGTTTTGACGGTCTGGTTAATGCGAAGGAATTTCTGCGTAAAAATGATCTTCCGGAACTTATTATTGATAGTCTTCTGATCAAAAAAGAATTCATCGAAGAAGATGAGTTTGATAATGGCCGCCGGCGCATCCTTAACTATGGGCACTGCTTCGGCCATGCTTTAGAAGCAGTTTCCGATTTTTCGATTCCTCACGGAATCGCGGTGGTAGCCGGAATGGTTTTTGCGAGTATAGTTGCTAAGAATCGCGGACTGCTCGCGCTCATCAGTGGAGAAATGCATGTTTTTTCGGTTAATGAAATCCTTTTGCCCAGAATGCACGCTTCATCGTTCAAATACGAAGAGGTGCTACGCAATTCCCATGGCCTCTGGCAAGCCATGGCGAAGGATAAGAAGCGGACAGGCGAAGGAGTAGCTATTATTCTTCCTAGCCGGTATGGAGAGCCAAATTTGGTGCAGGATCTTTCGCGGATTGAATTCGACCAAGCAATCCAAGAGCTTTGTCATATAATTGAAAACCCGGTGTAACCCCGGGTTTTTTATTTTGGTTATATACTTATCATAATGCGAACAATTTTCATCACCTCTTTTTTCGGTCTTAGCGCGCGGAATATCCTTTCTACAAGTATTTTAGAAATCCTTTCCGGAAATCCTGATAATAGGATTGTGATTTTGGCCCCGGAAAAGAAGAAGGCCGATTATGAAAAAAACTTTGGCGCTACCAACGTTATTATTGAGGGTGTGAATTTTAAGGATGTCGCCGTGAAAGGCATCAAGCTTGAGACCGCCACCACTTCCTGGCTCGAGCGTTTCTTTTTCTCCCTTGCCCTTAATGCCTCCGACACTAACTCTCGCCGCGTGATCCGTATAGAGGAGCGTCATAACAAGAGCCGTTATTTCCGAACCGCGGTTCATTGGATTCTGGCCAAGTTATCCAATCTAAGGATTTTCCGCCGTTCTATTAGATTTTTGGATCAGGTACTAGTCCCAAAGAATCATTTTTCTGAATATTTTGAAAAGTATCGGCCGGACGTTGTTTTCGCGACTGATATTTATCACGAGCACGACGTGCAGACCATGCGCGAGGCGAGAGCCAGAAAAATCAGAGTGATCGGCATGGTGAGAGCTTGGGACAACATTACGTCTCACGGCTTAAATCGAATCGTACCAGACCGACTTATCGTGCAGACGCCGAAGATTAAAGAAGAGGCGATTCGTTATGCTGACGTGCCGGCGGATAATATTTTTGTCAGCGGTATTCCGCATTATGACCGATACGTTACTCAGCAACGGACCTCCAAAGAGGAACTTTTTAAGTCGCTGAATCTTGATTCGAGAAAAAAGACGGTCTTTTTCGCCCCGCCGAGCGATATTTATACCAAAAATAATCCGGTCGCGGTCCAGGTAATTGAGGCGCTTTCAAAAATAGAGAATCTACAACTAATCGTTCGCCTCTATATGGTAGGAGAGGTAAATCTTGGCGGTATTAGGGCGATTCCGGGTAAGATTGCGATTGACGCCCCGCCAAAACATATTAACTTTGTTGAGGCGGATTTGGCCCCGAAAGAGGATGCGCATTTGGCCGACCTCCTGTATCATAGTGATGTAGTAATCGCCTTTGCCTCTACTCTTGGAATTGACGCGGTGGCATTCGGAAAGCCGGTTGTCTTTGTAGGTTTTGACGCAAGTCCGCGACCTTATTGGAAAAGCCTTCGCCAGTACTACGACTTCGATCATCAACGCTATCTTCTCGAAACTGGAGGAGTGCGTCTCGCGCATTCTTTGGAAGAGTTAACGACGGATATCGGCGCGTATCTCGCGAATCCCGATCTGGACCGGGAGCAGAGGAAAAAGATCGCCGACCTCTTTTGTTGGAAAATGGACGGCAAGTCCGGAGAGCGATTAGGAAATTTTTTAAGCAATGAACTTAGCGCAATACAAAAATAAAACAGGAAATATTTACGGTTCGCTGTTTACCAACTATAGTCGCCAGCAATTCGATGAATCGGTGGAGTTATTTTTTACCCGTCACAAAAATTGGGGT
>CAYSNI010000047.1:0-2701 GCA_964432465.1 uncultured Candidatus Saccharibacteria bacterium | reverse complement strand
CATTGGCAAAGGTAGAAGAAGCGGTGGTTCCAGAAGTGAGAATCCGGTCCGCGCTGATTGTAGAAGAAGCCCGGACAGCGCCAGAAATATGAAGGGAATTAGAAATAGTGGAAGAACCTCGGACAATCAAACCGCCGAGATTAGTGAATCTTCCGGCTTCGTTCAAGACTCCGGCATCCAAGGTAGAGAAGATCAAGATGCCTTGAGCTGGGTCATAGTTCTGAATTAATTGGCTGGTCAAGGCAGAGGTAGTCCAAGTGGTGGTAGCGCCAGCTACTTGGAAAGCTAACCGAGTAGCCGTATTAGTGGCGGATTGGGTATTGAAAAGTGTCAGCGGAATCGCCACGCTTCCCGAAGCAACAGTAGTGGTAATGGTAGTGGTAGCCAAAGACGCGGAAGAAGAAGCTTGGAGATTGCCGGAAATGTGAAGAGTATTGGAAATAGTGGAAGAACCAGCGGAAATAAATCCAATCAGGTTAGAAAGTCCAGCCACCGACAAAGTCGAAGAGATAGTAGAAGAGGCCTGGGAAATAAATCCGTTGCCGATAGTTAATTGGCCAGTAGTGGAAGCGTTAGCCAAGCTAGTATTTCCGGAAACTGTCAGAGAACCCAAAGTGCCGACGCTGGTCAGCGAAGATCCGGTAACCGCAGAACCCAAAGCCGTGGCGGACAAAGTATTCGCGCCGTTGATTGCCAAAAAGTTTCCAGTGATGAGGTTCAGGGAGCCGGAGACGTATAAAGAAGTGGTGGTGGCATTGGTGGTGGTAGACATATTGATCAGGAGATTTTGGGATGTGGAAGAAGCAAACCAGAGGGCAGAGGTGGTGGAGAAATTTCCGTCCCCTGTTGCCGTGATCGTTCCGCACAAAAGATTTCCACTGCTGTCGGTGGTCAGGGCGGAAGAGCCGGAGCAGGAAGTCTGCAATAACTGCAAAGAGCCGCCGGTGAATATAATGCCATTGGCAAAGGTAGAAGAAGCGGTGGTTCCAGAAGTGAGAATCCGGTCCGCGCTGATTGTAGAAGAAGCCCGGACAGCGCCAGAAATATGAAGGGAATTGGAAATTGTCGATGAAGCGGAAGAAATAAATCCAGCTAAGGTAGAAAGGCCGGCAATGTTTGCGGTAGAGGCTACGCTCAAAGTAGATGAAGCAGACAAAGGTCCGATAACATTCAACGAATTAGAAATAGTGGAAGAACCAGCGGAAATAAATCCAGTCAGATTAGCCAAGCCTGATACATTCAAAGTGGAAGATGCAGACAATGGTCCGGACACATTGAATGGTCCGACAACCGTGGACGATCCGACTGAGACAAAGCCACCAGATAGCGTAGAAAGATTAGTGACAGATAACGCGCCACCCAAAACAGAAGCTCCACCAACATTCAAAGTAGAAGAAGCAGACAATGGTCCGGAGATATTCAAGGAATTGGAAATTGTCGACGAAGCAGTGGAAATAAATCCTCCAGAAAGATTTGCCAATCCCAAAACATTAATTGTGCCGGTGGCATTTAAATTAGCTAAATTTAAATTTCCAGAGAATAATCCGTTCCCCTGCACCGCAAATAAAACTCCCGGAGTGGAAGTACCGATACCGAGATTGCTATAAAAAATTGAGGAGCCAGTAACTTGCAAAGACGAAGAAGCAAAAACTCCTCCGGAAGAATTAAGATAAAAAAGATTGGAAGCTAAAGAATTTTGGATTTGTAAAAGATTAGCGGACTGATTTAAACTTCCGCGAATCGAAATTGGAATTGCAGTTGAAGAAGAGGCCTCAATGGTGACCGCAGAATTTCCAATTGGAGTTGTGGTTCCAAAAGATGAGGGCGTAGAAGTTCCAGAAACCGCTCCGGCAAGTTGCGCAAAGGCCGCCGCAGTAATTTGTTGACGCGGAGATAACTTTTCAAAAGAAGAATCAGTAGAAGAGACTTCTACTTGGAGATAAACAGTATTATTAGTATTGAAATTAAAATCCAATGGGTCCGGGTAACCATTCAGGGTGTCGCCGATGTTTACATTAAAGACCCCCTGCCGAACTGTTGCCGTAGTGGAGTGAGGAGCGCCACTAGTTAAAGGCCACAATTGATTGCCGGAGTTGACTGTCGGATTATCCCAGATAGAAAATTTGAAATAATAAATTGTTCCGGAATCTCCGATAAGATTGCCTGAAGAATTAGTCAATCTTCCCTGATAACTGATAATCGTTGGAGTCCCAGAAACTGCAAAAGCATCTTGAGAAAATAAAAACACTCCCAGAATTAAAAAAACTAGGAGACTTTTTCCATGAGTAAGAACTTTATGCTTGTCCAGCATTTAAAACACTTCGTATCTACTATATTATAGGCACGAGATGTTACATATATTATAAAATTAAAGCTAATTTATAGCTAAATAAAAATGTTAATATCTTTTCCTCACTTGGAGATGAGTATTTGATATAGCACCAGCTTGAGAAGCTCAAAAATAAGATGATTTCTAGGCGCGACGACGAAAGTGTATCTTTAGATACTCTGAGGAGGAGCAACAAAGAAATCAGCCATTTTTTAGCTTCCCGAAGGGCGGGCTTATTTTATCCACATTCTGTGTTGCTCGTCGCTAATGTGTCTACTGACACATTTCGCTCCTCGCGCCTTGAATCTGGCTAAAATCAGCTCCGCTCAATTGATGCTATATCAAATACTTATCTCCTAGCTTCAAAATATA
>CAYSNI010000046.1:0-9139 GCA_964432465.1 uncultured Candidatus Saccharibacteria bacterium | reverse complement strand
GTCGCGGTCAGCTGGGAGTAGAGTCTACACCTCAGCTATCCGCTCCTTGCGAATCAACTATTTTGGCTCATCACGCGTCAGAGATTTATGTGAAAATAGGAGGCCAGAACCTTCCGGTTTCCGAATCCTTCCAACACGGGGTGCGGCTAGTTCGACTCTGGTACACATTTCAGCAAGAAACTAAAAACCGACCCATGAAGAGTCGGCTTTTAGTTTTTGTGAGCGGGTAACGGGAGTCGAACCCGTATCTCGACCTTGGCAAGGTCGCATAATAGCCACTATACGATACCCGCATGTCTCGCCGTAGCGAGAAAGCAATACCATTATTACGCTATTTTATTTTATTGTCCAGATTGACCAGGCGGCAGATCGGTCGGGCCATTGGTCGACGGAAGGGTGTCCGGACCACGGAAATTCTCGGCCACATCCGCCTGTGAGGCGATATTCGAAGTGATGGCTCCAAAATTCATGTAGCTTGCCACCAGACCAAGAATAACCAAAGTGATAAAGAATATTTTTATAAGGTTTTTCATAACTACTTTTTCTTTTAAATATGATATAAAATAATAAGTAATAATGCAACTATGAAAAATAAAGCTCTATATTCCAATATCTTCTGGGCAGTAGTTATTTTAATGTCTTTAGCGCTGGTTTTTTCGTTTGCGCTCAATCCTAACGGCCAGCCCTCTAAGCTCAGCATGAATGAGCTGGTGAATAAGATAAATGCTGGCGAGGTAGAAAAAATCACCGTCAATGGCAATGATCTTGCGATTGTTCTTAAAAACGGTAATAAAGCGACAGCGACCAAAGAAAGTGAATCAGGTCTGTCGGATACTTTACAGAACTACGGCGTGAATCCAGTCGTTCTGCAATCCGTGGCGTTAGAAATAGAAAGTGAGTCTGGAACAAGATTTTGGTTGGGCATTTTAATTCCTACTCTGTTGCCGTTGATTATCATTGGCGTGATGTTTTGGATGATTTTCCGGAAGTCACAATCTGGCGCTAGTCAGGCGTTTTCTTTTGGAAAGTCTAATCTGAAGCTGTTCGGCGCGTTTAAAGATAAGATTACTTTTAAAGATGTCGCCGGCCTCAAGGAAGCAAAGCAAGAGCTGGTAGAGGTAGTAGATTTTTTGAAAAATCCGAAAAAGTATTTAGAAATTGGGGCGCGAATTCCCCGAGGCGTTCTTTTGATGGGTCAGCCGGGTACTGGGAAAACTTTACTTGCTCGCGCAGTAGCGGGAGAGGCTGGCGTGCCGTTCTTTCATATTTCCGCTTCGGAATTCGTAGAGATGTTTGTGGGCGTAGGCGCGTCGCGCACTCGTGATGCTTTTGCAACGGCTAAGCGAGCCGCTCCTTCAATCTTTTTTATAGATGAAATTGACGCCATCGGCCGTGAACGCGGAGCGGGTGTTGGTGGGGGACATGACGAACGTGAGCAGACACTTAATCAGATCCTTGTGGAAATGGATGGCTTTGAGCGGGACACTAGAGTGATTGTAATTGCCGCAACTAATCGACCGGATATTCTTGATCGGGCTCTGCTTCGTCCCGGTCGCTTTGATCGGCGGGTAATTCTGGATATGCCGGACATTAAAGATCGTGAAGAAATTTTAAAGGTGCACGTGAAAGGTAAGTCTCTCGAGAAATCAGTTGATCTGCATCGCGTTGCTGTCCGTACGCCGGGATTTTCTGGCGCGGATCTAGCTAATCTGACTAATGAAGCCGCAATCTCGGCTGCTCGTAATAATCGCAAGACGGTAACTCAGAGTGACCTATTAGATTCGATTGAAAAAGTAATTCTTGGCCCGGAGCGCCGTGGCCGGATTATTTCTGATAGAGAAAAGAAAGTTACCGCGTATCACGAGGCCGGCCATGCCTTGGTTTCTGCTAGTTTGAAAGACGCGGATCCGGTCCATAAGGTTTCCATTATTAGTCGCGGCTCTGCTGGTGGTTACACATTAAAGCTGCCGTTTGAAGAAAATCGTCTACATACCAAGGCGCAATTTATGGCGGAGTTGGCGACTATGCTGGGTGGTTACGCTTCGGAAAAAATTACCTTTGACGATCTAACCACCGGCGCTTCTAACGATATTAAGCAGGCTTCAGAGTTGGCAAGAGCTTTGGTGACGAAATACGGAATGAGTGAAAAGCTTGGTCCGCTGACTTTTGGTAAAACTGATGAGCTGGTTTTCCTTGGTAAAGAAATAAGCCACGAACGTAACTATTCAGAAAAAGTGGCCGCGGAGATTGACGAAGAGGTGAGCAGTTTTATTCAGAGCGCTTTTAGCGTTGCTAAGAAAGTTATCACTACCCGCAAGAAAGTTCTAGACGCGATCGCCAAAGCTTTATTGGAGAAAGAAACACTTGAACATGAGGATTTTTATGCCTTACTTAAACCTTTTAATTTAAAGCCGTTATCGGTATAGTAAAGGCGAATATCGCCTTTATCGGCCTGTAGCTCAGTGGTAGAGCGGTCGTCTTATACACGACTGGTCCCTGGTTCGATCCCAGGCAGGCCGACTAATATAAAAACCGCATTACGCGGTTTTTATATTACGAGGGATTGAACGGGAAAGGGGTCGGGAAAACGGGAGTTTTCCCGTGGCGGAAGTATTGAAACCGCTGGGTTTCAAAGAGGTCGAAGGCCGAGTGAGATAGTGGAGCGCCCAGGCAGGCCGACTAGTATGGAATTACGATGGCTTGACAAATTGAGCTTATTCATGCTATGATTCACCCAGAACTTACCAGGTGTTTTTTGAAATTTTAGGAGGCTGGGCATGAATCAGGTTCAGGAGAAGTCCAAGACGTGGTGCGGCATCCAGTTTTTTCAGGTTCAAGACGACCCAAGGTGGCGGGACCTGGTCAACAGCGGAAGTCTCGAAACAATCTTGCAGCGGGGTCAGTCTTTGATTGAAATGGGCAAGAGGATCGAGGAGAAGACGGGGCAACGGGTCCTCGACACCGAGATCATCACGGGGCTACTAAACGACCTCCGTGGAGCGGCCGAAAGCCGGGCGTCAGAAGACGGAATCTCGGCGACGGACGTACTCAGACAGCTTGAGACCCAGTTGGCGATGGGGAAGGCTGTCGAGCGACTGGGGCGTCTTGAGCACATCGAAGGGATCAAGCCCGGCGATGACTCCGGAGTCTTTCAGGTCGCAATGAGGTCGGCCCGGAAGGTGGTGAAGGACCTGGTCGCCGGTGGCGATGACAGTGAAGAGAGTGGCGACCAGTTTTCGCTCGAATCTCTGATGAGAGCTCTCGATGATCCGAATAGCGATCCAATCTACATCGAGGACGAAAAGCCGGTCTATTCGGATGAGGAACTCATACTCCGGGTGCGGCTTCTCAACAGGTTGTCGCCCGCGCCTGCCGGATTCGAGAAGGTCTCAATCGATCCTTCGCCGGCGCTGACGACCAACAAGAAGAAGGCGGCAGATATCCGCCGTAGCAACCCGCTGATCATTCCCCTGAAGTTTCCCGAGGATGTCGTTCTTGGACCTCAGCATGAGGTTACGGGGAAAGTGCAGTAGAAGTAAGTCCCATACGAAAGTATGGGACTTTTCATTTTATTAATTTTGTATGCCAGCTTGGGTATTCCAAAAATTGAAAATTTGGTATAATATAGGCAACTAAAGCAACCTCTACAGGTATGATAAAACTGGAAACAGAACTCCGAAATATAAAAGGAATCAACGAAAAGTTTTTGACTAAGCTGGATAAGCTGAAGATCAAAACCGTCCGTGACTTGTTGTGGCATTTCCCTTTTCGGTACGATGATTTTTCCGCAATTGTAAAAATTGGCGATCTTAAAATAAACCAGGCGGCGACGATCCGTGGCGTGGTTAAAAAAGTTTCTTTGCGACGCTCTTGGCGTCGCAAATTTGTTATTATTGAGGCGCTTGTTACTGATGACACCGGTGGTATTAAGGCTATCTGGTTCAATCAGCCATTTGTCGCTAAAGTTTTGCGGGCTGGTCTACAAATAAATTTAGCGGGTAAGGTTACCGCATCAAACGATGAATTAGTAATGCAGAGTCCGGCATATGAGCCGATGACTACTACCACCGAAGCCAGGCATACGGCTGGACTTATACCGATCTATCCAGAAACCAAAGGACTGACCTCTAAAGGATTTCGTTTCCTTATTTCGGCTATTTTGAAAGTAATGGAACCAGCGAAGGATTTTATTCCGGAAGAAATTTTGACGAATTATGAAATGCCGAATGTGATGAGCGCGCTTCGGACCATTCACTTTCCGGCGCAGTTGGCCCAGGTCGAGAAGGCGAGAGAGCGCTTTGCTTTCACGGAACTTTTTCTGCTTCAGCTGACTAACGTGAAGAATCGAATCGCGCTTGCGAAGGAAAAAGCCCCCCCACTCAATATTGATCAAGCCTGGGTGGATGGTGTCATAGGAAAACTTCCTTTTTCTCTTACTGAAGCCCAGGAACGCAGTCTGGTTGAGATACTAGATAATCTTAAAAAAACTCAGCCGATGAACCGGCTTTTACAAGGAGATGTCGGCTCAGGTAAAACAGTTGTCGCGGCTATTGCTGCCTTAGCGGCGGCGAAAAATGGAAAGCAAACTGCGTTTATGGCGCCGACGGAAGTACTCGCGCGCCAGCATTACAAAACCCTGACTACTATTTTTAAAAACCTGACTATTGGAGTGGGTATTCTTACCGGAAGCGAGGCGCGCGTCTATCATGGGGACGATTCGGAAATGAAGACCACCAGGCAAAAACTTCTTGTTGAAATTGAAAATGGCGGGGTAAAGCTGGTGCTTGGTACGCATGCCCTGATTTCTGAAGGTAAGACTAAAAAGCCGATTCAGTTCAATGATTTGGCGCTGGCAATTGTGGACGAGCAGCACCGTTTTGGCGTCGAGCAACGTGCCGCTTTGGTGAAGCTAGAAAGAGAACCAGGAGCGGAAACCACGATTCACTTCCTTTCAATGAGCGCCACCCCGATTCCACGTACGCTTGCCCTGACAATTTTTGGTGACCTAGACCTTTCAATTATTGACGAATTACCAAAAGGACGTAAGGAAATCACCACGAAAATTGTGCCTCCGGAGAATAGGCAGAAGGCCTATGACTTCATTCGGGCACAAATTAGGTCCGGCCGCCAAGCTTTTGTAATCTGTCCGCGTATCGAAGCTTCAAAAACGGAAGAGGAAATAGAGGGTGACGAGGAAGTTTCCCCGGACAAGCGTAAGAATCTTTGGCAGGAAGTAAAAAATGTGACCGAGGTTTACGAGACGTTTTCAAAAAATATTTTTCCTGATTTTCGAGTAGCAATGCTGCATGGCAAGCTGAAAGGGGTGGAAAAGGGGAGGATTATGTCGGATTTTTCCGCCGGGTTGTTAGATATTTTAGTATCAACTTCGGTGATTGAAGTGGGCGTGGATGTACCGAACGCCAGTATTATGATGATTGAGGGCGCCGATCGGTTTGGTCTATCCCAGCTTTATCAGTTCCGCGGCCGGGTCGGCCGTGGAGAGCATCAATCGTACTGTTTACTTTTTACCGATTCCACCTCCGATTCAACTCAACAAAGATTAAGCGCTCTACTAAAAGCTAAAAATGGTTTTGAGCTTGCGGAGCAGGACCTGGTTCTGCGTGGTCCGGGAGAATTTATCGGTGATAAACAGACCGGAATTCCCGATATTGCTATGCGCGCTCTCAATAATATGGAACTCGTGAAGTCAGCTCGTGAAGCGGCCGCGAATATTATGAAGAAAGATGTTGAGTTATCTAACTATCCAGCGCTCCGTTCGGCCTTGGCGAATTTCCAAAAGCAGATCCACCCAGAATAACAATGTGATCCCACGGGGAATCGGCTACAAGTCCAGCCGCTTCAGCGGCTGGCTCGCAGCCCGCCCCTCGCCCACGATTTTCTGGTGAAAATCGGGACTGCGGTCTTCGATTCGTTTTGTGATCCCACGGGGAATCGAACCCCGATTTCGTCCGTGAAAGGGACGCGTCCGAGCCATTAGACGATGGGACCTAATTTACCAAAGAGATATTGTCTCGCCTTGGCATTCTTTTTCAAGTATAGCTCTCTTTTTCTCGCAGACGTCTTGGTGCCGTGTCCTCCGGAGGAGGATCCGCCTTCGGCGGAAAAGGGACGCGTCCGAGCCATTAGACGATGGGACCGTCTGTAACTTAAGTGTAGACAGAATAGTATACTTTGGCGAGAGAGGCAAATATTGCAATTATGCTAGGTTTGTGTTAATGTATCCGAGTTCTTTATAGGGAGGCGGCGTGACAGAGATTGTCTACCCTTATTTGCCCGAGGGGCGAGTGATCGATTATGTTGCGACAACGGACAAATTTATTGGACTCGCGAAGGCTTTCGCTCGCGCGCAGTCCTTGGACAAGCAAATGCCTTGCGCGACTGTGATCGTGAAGGACGGTCTCGTGATCGGGATTGGCGCGAATGGCAGCATTCATCATGAAGTGCATGGCTGCGAACGCGTTCGTCGTGGCTGTAAGAGTGGGGAAGGGTATGATTTGTGTGAAGGGTGTAATCCCGTAAGCCATAGCGAAGCAAAAGCTATCCGTAACGCTTTAAATTTGGACGCCGGTTCAAAGTATAATTTGAGAGACGCGCGTCTGTATCTCTGGGGTCATTGGTACTGCTGTAAGGATTGTTGGGACAAGATGATTGATGTTCAGATCGGAGAAGTGTGTCTCATGCACGGCAGTCAGGTGCTTTTCAATAAGGAAGTAGAAGGCAATATTGTTGGCAGACAATTTGAAGCGGCTAAGTAGAGCCGCTTTTTCATTTGCTGAAATATGTTGTAATATAGCCGGATGAGAATCTTCGCCATAGAAACCTCTTGTGATGAAACCTCCATTGCCTTGGTGGAGGCGGAGGGCGGAGTTAAAAATCCGCGTTTTAAAGTTTTGAAGAATATCGTTTCCTCGCAGATAGCAATTCACCGGCCATTTGGAGGAGTGGTACCGATGCTGGCGAAACGGGAGCATCTTCACAATCTTCCGAAACTTTGGAAGCAGTTAAAAAAAGAAAAGCCGAAGTTTGACGTGATCGCGGTCACGGTCGGGCCGGGACTTTCTCCCGCGCTCTGGGCGGGAATAGAATTTGCCAAGTCGCTCGCGAAAGAATTGAACAAGCCCTTACTCGGCGCGAATCATATGGAGGGCCATCTCTATTCCGCTTGGCTACCGCGGGCAAGTGGAATAGAGAAAAAGTCAAAAGTAAAAAGTGGAAAAGTTGAAGTGAAGTTCCCGGCAGTGGCATTGGTGGTCAGCGGCGGGCATACCATGTTGCTCGCTATGGAGTCACCGACACGTTGGGAAAATCTTGGCGAAACTCGCGATGACGCTGCTGGTGAAGCTTTTGATAAAGTCGCTAGATTAATCGGGCTTCCGTATCCTGGCGGGCCGGAGATTCAAAAATTATCGGTTAAAGGCAATCCGAAAGCGATAAATTTTCCACGCCCGATGTTACGGGAGAAAAACCCCGCAAAAGCCGGCGCTCGCGGGGCACGTTATGAGTTCAGCTTTTCCGGTATCAAGACTGCCGTGCTGTATTATTTACGGGACTTAAAACTTAAAACTTACAGCTTAAAACTTAAAGCTGACGTTGCCGCTTCTTTTCAGCAGGCGGTTATAGATGTTTTGGTTTATAAAACTATGCGAGCGGCGAGGGAGTATGGCGCGAAGTCCATTCTTCTTTCCGGCGGCGTATCCGCGAATAAGCTGCTCCGAGAGACTCTTGCTCAGGAGTCTAAAAAGCTAAGGGCAGAGTTCTTTGTACCCGATTTTGAATTTAATACGGACAACGCGGCAATGATTGCGGCGGCCGCGTACATGCAAAAACTGAGAAAGAAGAGTTTGAAAATGGAGGCTCAGCCTAATCTCAGCCTTTGACATGGGTGGGGATAACTTTACTTGCGTGACTACTGTGTTCTCGCAATAATGATTACAGCTCCTGAATAAATAAATAGCAACACAACCGCCTTAGCGCGGTATAAATGCGGACGTAGTTCGCAGACTGCACATTGATTCAATACTTTTCCTAATTCTGAAAGGGCAACCCACTGGTTGCCCTATTTTTTTGCCGATTTTATTTGCGCGCTAGCAGGCAATTGAAAAAAGAAAATGCCCTGTCAGCTTAGTGCTGCAGGGCATATTTTTTAGATGAGAATGTTTGGAGCGGCCATCCAGTCGCGCTTAAGAATATTTACTCTCCAATTTTCGATGTCGATCCTGGTGATCTCGATGAAGTTGCGTTTCTCGAGTTCGACGAGCGCCTGACGGGCTTGGTTGAAAGTGAGATTGAAGCATCGAGAGATGATCGCTTGCAAGCGTCCTTCAACTAAATCGCATCGGTAGTCCTGCCCTTGAAGCGTCAACCACTTGAATAGCTCCCGGACCGTGGTTTGATCGGTCACCTGGCCTCTGCTCACGAACCCTCCCAAAAATGAGATGAACAAAACCACCAAACTACTTACTGCGACATAATAAAACATCTCTTTCCAAAAATCAATATTTTGGTTATAGTGGCGGCAGAACTTTAAAGGAGGCGATATGGGCATGTTTGACGAAAAGATCGTCCAGCTTCGGGGTTATGCCGAACGGGCGGGAATCTCTAGCAGAGTGATGGAAGATCTGAGTATTATGAAAGCTCGGCACGAGATGAAAATTCGCGTACGAGTTAGCGGCGTTCAGGAGAATTTTCAGTTGATGCTGGCATTGCACTGCAACCCGCACTCTACCGGAGCTCGTCCCTACAAAGGCGGCTTCCGCTTTCATCCGAAAGTGAATATGGATCTTCTTGGCGCGCTCGCTTTGGATATGACCGAGAAGTGCGCGCTCGCGAAACTTCCTTTCGGCGGTGCGAAGATGGGGATTGTCATTGATCCTACAAAGCATACACAGGAAACTTTGCGAGCCGTTACCGAGCAGGCGACGGAGCAGTTGCTTCGGCATAACCTGATTCACCCCGACGTGTACGTTCCCGGGCCGGATGTCGGTACTAATTCCGA
Source organism: uncultured Candidatus Saccharibacteria bacterium (assembly GCA_964432465.1). GTDB lineage: Bacteria > Patescibacteriota > Minisyncoccia > UBA6257 > WO2-44-18 > JAHFLQ01. Next base: position 123 of record CAYSNI010000046.1, on the reverse strand, counting down.
CACGATGTTCTGGATGTACAACAAGGTGGCGGAGTGGAATGTGCTCGCGCGCATTCCGAACGTCCCTGCGATTGTGACCGGGAAGCCGCTCAGTCATGACGGCTGTCCGGGTCGCGATGATGC
>CAYSNI010000045.1:0-3878 GCA_964432465.1 uncultured Candidatus Saccharibacteria bacterium | reverse complement strand
ATCTCAGCGGGTGGAGCGGCGAGCGCAAGCTCAGTCTGTACTGGCGCGACGTCGTTTGGTTCGGCTTCTGCCGGTTTCTGGCTTTCCGCGAGCCTGCCTGCCGGTAGGCAGGCCTGCCTGCCGGTAGGCAGGCTTGCCTGCCGGTAGGCAGGGTCTAGACCACTGGAAGTCTGGTTTTACCCCCACCAAGTTAGACTTGGTGGGGGTTTTCATTTTCTTTTTTCGATAGATCGATAGGAAAATAATTCGAACTGCAAAGATTTGGAAAAATAAATACTATCTCATGAGATAGTAAGTGTATCTGCTGGCTGCACAAGTTCAGATACATATGAGACTTTTCGGCAAAGCGAAAAGTCATGCAACAATACAATAAAACAAGGGGAATCCGGGGCATTGTGAGCCTATATAATGACGCGCTACGCTATCGGGATATGATTACTCCCAAAGCCGAGGAGCGTGTGCTATCTCGTGAGATATTGGATGTCCGCGGTTACGGTTTTTAAAATAATTTGCCTTTTAAGGTAAAATCTAATATAATAATTCCCAAATGAAGCACACATTCAAGAAATTGCCGGGTTCGAAAGTTGAGGTGGTGGTTACTTTAGAGCAGAAGGAATTTTTGCCTTATTATCAGTCTGCCTATGACGAGGCGCTGAAGGGCGTGCATTTAAAGGGCTTCCGACCGGGAACCGCTCCGAAGGAAATGGCTGATGCCGCGATTGATAAGGACGCGGTTTTTAATGATGCCGCTCGAAGCGTCGTGCGTTGGAGTCTCGATGAAATTTCCAAAGATAATGAGTGGACGATTATCGACGCGCCCCAAATTCAGGTTGAGGACACAAAAGATCTGGGAATTTCTTATAAGGCCACTCTGACAATCTTTCCGGCAGTTAAACTTGCGAACTACAAAAAAATCGCGAAGAAAGTAATGGCTGAAGAAAAAGAACAGAAAGTGGAACAAAAAGAAATTGACCAGACTTTGGAGTGGGTCCGTAATCAGAGAAAAGTAGGGGATCCTTCGGCTGGCTCAGGACAGGCAAAGGTGCCGGATCTTAACGACGAGTTCGCAAAGACGATTGGTAAATTTGAGAATGTGGAAGCGCTCAAAAAGAGCATTAGTGAGGGAATTTTGGCGGAGAAGAATGTGCGGGAACATGATCGTTTGCGTTTGAAGATGTTGGACGAGATCGTGAAGGAGTCAGAAATTGATTTACCGGAGGTGATGATTCAGAAAACTTACGACAGCATGATCAAGCAGTACGCGGCGATGCTGAAGGCTAGCGGCAAGAAGGAAGAGGATGTTAAAAAAGAAGTCTGGGAGAAAGCGAAAAACAATGTGCTGAACAACCTTGTTCTATATAAGCTGACCCAAGCTGAGAAACTTGAGCCAACCGAAGAGGAGGTGAAGGCGCGCGAAGGAAGCGTTGAAAGCGACCAGCAATACCAGTATATTTATGGTGTGCTACAGAATGAAAAGGTCTTTAAATTTCTGGAGGCCCAGAAATAAGTTATAAGTTTAAAGTTTTATGAACAAAGAACTAAGAAATGATTATCTGATTCCGACTGTTGTGGAGCGTGTCCCGGGTGGTGAGCGAGCTTTTGATATCTACTCTCGTCTTTTGAAGGAGCGAATTGTATTTTTGGGCGGCCCTATTTCCGATGGCCTTGCTAACGTGATCATTGCTCAACTTTTGTATCTCGAACATGAAGATGCGAAAAAGGATATTAAGCTCTATATCAATAGTCCTGGTGGCTCTGTGACCGCGGGTATGGCGATCTATGACGCGATGCAGTACGTGAAGCCGGATGTATCCACGGTTTGCATTGGCATGGCGGCTTCCATGGCGGCGGTACTTCTTGCTTCGGGAAAGAAAGGAAAGCGTATTGCTCTGCCTAATTCCGAAATCCTGCTCCATCAAGTAATGGGTGGCGTGGAAGGTCAGGCGAGTGAAATCGAAATTACCGCGAAGCAGATTTTGAAATTGAAGGATAAACTTAACCATATTATCGCTAAGCACACTGGGCAGACTTTCGTGAAAATTGAAAAGGATACCGACCGGGATTATTATCTGAGTGCGGAAGAAGCGAAAGCTTACGGAATTGTGGATGAGATTGTGAAAGGAAAGAAATAGCGCTCGGACGATAGATAGAGGGCAGACTGCTTTTGTTCGAGACCGTTTCGCCCTCGATCGATAACGAGGGCTGCACTTCGCTTTTAGTCTTTCAAAAAGCAGTCTGCCCTCTATCCCTAGAACATCCTCGTTTAAGTTGGTAAGAATGGAAAATTGGTCGGTTTTTCATTTCTCCGGAAATTGGCTAGAATTGTAGACATGGACACAGGAAGGTTATTATCTCGCGGAGTGGCCGAGACAATCGTTAGACAGCATTTGGAGCAGGCGTTAAATTCCGGTAAAAAACTTCGGGTGAAATTTGGTATTGATCCGACCGCACCGGATCTGCATCTGGGCCATACAGTTCCGCTCCGCAAGCTCCGTGAATTTCAGGACGCTGGCCACCAGATCGTCCTGATTATTGGTGATTTTACCGCGCAGATCGGAGATCCAACCGGTCGGAGCGAAGCTCGGAAACCCCTGACCGAAAAGGAGGTTAAGATTAATTTAAAAAAATATCTTACTCAAGCCGGCCGGATTTTGAATATGGGCAAGGTGGAGGCGGTCTATAACAGCAAGTGGCATAATAAAATGGACAAGAAAGAACTTGGCGCGATTTTAACGCAGTTCACGGTCCAGCAGCTTCTGGAGCGTGAAGATTTTCAAAAACGTCTTGCTGAGCACAGGCCGCTCTGGATGATCGAAACTTTTTATCCGGCGCTTCAGGCCTACGATTCTGTAATGATAAAGGCGGATGTGGAAGTGGGTGGTACCGATCAAAAATTTAACATGCTCGCGGGCCGGGCGTTGATGGAGAAGATGGGCATGGATCCGCAGGACGTGGTTACGTTACCGCTTTTAGAAGGAACAGATGGTGTGAAAAAAATGTCTAAGAGCATCGGTAATTATATCGGACTTGATGAGTTGCCCTCAGATATGTTTGGCAAAATAATGGCGATTCCGGATAATTTGATCAACAAATATTACGAGCTTCTGACTGATCAGGAACGAAAGACTAGCGATCCGCGCGAGGCAAAGTTGGAGCTAGGAAGAATTATCGTCGGTATGTACCACGGAGCAAAAGAGGGGGAGAAGGCTAAGGAAGAATTTGTAAGAGTGTTCTCTAAGGGCGGCGTGCCAGCGGATCGCCCTAAGATGAAGGAGCTGGCCGGGCTTCCGATCGTCGACGCTTTGGTTAAATCTGGAGCGGCTTCAAGCAAAAGTGAAGCGAGACGATTAGTGGAGCAGGGTGGAGTAGAGTTTGACTCGGAGAAGGTCAAAGATGTGAAGGCGATCGTACCGGTAGGTATCATTGTGAAAGTTGGCAAGCATTTCTATTTTGATACATAATAATCCCAATGGGGGGGGTATCGGTTAACGAGTTTCCGAATCCATTAATTAAAATAATTAATATAAAAAAATTATGAATTTTGAGAATTTGCCTAATCCGGAGAAGGAAGAGTCGGCATATCTGGAGGCATTGAGGATTGCTATCGAGGACGGTACTCCATATGTGGATAGCAGTAATATGTACGATCGAGAATATATAGAAGCGCTGACGAGAGAATTCGGCACTGCGGAAGAAGAGTGGCTGAAGCTTTAAGTATTCGTCCTTCTTCTCCCGATTAAATGTAAGCAAAGTCTAACTTTGCTTTTTATATATAAATATAGGTTAGGGCCGAGTCGCTAGCCAAGTTTGACTTGGCAGACTCGGCTACCTCGCTAACTCGTCTCCGCTTCGCGAAGCCGAGTTAGACTCGGTGAGCG
>CAYSNI010000044.1:0-3105 GCA_964432465.1 uncultured Candidatus Saccharibacteria bacterium | reverse complement strand
ATCCATCCGGGATGACCGACTAAAAGCAAGGCGGTAGCAAAAAGCCAAGGCTCCGCCGGCCAGAAAAATCTCTCCTTGAATTTCCTGTTGAGGATGGTCGCCGTAACCAATCCGATTATCGCCATCGCGAAGGCGATCAATGGAGCAGTCCAAAAATGCGTGGTCACGTACTGCACAAAGTAATCTATCGGCTGATTCGGCGGCAGAAGCAGTCGCGCGATCGAACTGATCTTCCAGATCTGATACTGCTGATAGGTAAGGTACCCGGCGGTAAAAAATGTAAAAAATGTGGAAATGACAAATGCCCACCGGCTTAAATAGTACATCGTTCGGCTAGGCTCACCATAAAAACGAGGGCGCAATATCTGCGCCCCCGTTAATATCACGAGAACTATTAGGCTATAGATCGAGATTAGGATCATTTCCCACTTCACGGACAGAGGTCGTAGCGCACACCAACGGCAAGCCAAAAGGAAGATTTCCACCATCCGAACCCTCGGCATCATCGGTACCTCCACAGCTGTATCTTTGGCTTTCCATATCAGCATTTATTTCAAAAGTCCCGGCTGCGTTACCGACGTACGAATAGTAACACTTTTTAAGCGGGCTAAACCCAAATCCACAGGCAAGAACCCCAGTACGAGGATCAATAGGCAAAACCGAAATCGGAGAGCCTCCAGGCGTTCCGTCAAAATTGACCGGAATCCAGCCAAGACCATTAACAGCTCGGCTATTAACAGCTGGAACTGCCACAGCAGCGTGACGACCGCCACAACCAGCAGTAGCATCTCCACCCGTAAATACCGTGCAGTTACCAGCGCCGAGACTACCACCGGAAGTGGACTGATAAAGAGCAATTGCTGTTCTTAATGTGCCTAAATCAGAAATACGCTGAGAATCACGGGCCTGAGCGAGAAGCGCGGCGGGATTCAAAAGCAAGATAACCGCAGTCGCCAAAATAGCGATGATTGCGATCACAATTAATAATTCGATAAGTGTAAAACCTTTTGTTTTGATAGTATTCATATTTCTCTTAGTATCTAGGATTTAGTAATTAGAATCTAGTGGCGAACTGTGGATAACTTAGGTCCGACGATTAGCTTCTCAAGTGGGTATCACTTGGCCTAGCGGCCCGGAGCGCACACTTGAAAGCTGAGTGTCGGACTATTTTACTAATTCTTTGACTTTAATGATGATGTCTTCCAATGAAGTCTGTGCTTTTACGATATATTCCGCCCCTAACTCCTTCCCCTTCTTCACGTCCATATCCTGTCCGAGGTTAGAAGTGATCAAAACCTTGGTTTTTTTCAGATCCGGCACAGCGCGGATACTCTCTAATACCTCAAAACCGCTTTTACCAGGCAAAATAACATCCAGCAAAATTAAATTTGGCCTCATCTTTTCTTCAATAAGTAATTTCTCCGCTTCCCTGCCGTCTTTCGCGAGCGTTACTTCAAAACCCTCCTTGGTCAGGCGGTTTACCATAATAGAAGACAGGAACTGGTCATCTTCAACTAGTAAGATCTTCATCCCGTTAGAGACAACATAACATAATTTTTGATAATGGGATTAGGGTCATTAATTAAAACTTCCATGCAGTATATTCGGCAGAGTTGCGGTCATCTTTTGATGACCTGTCTCTAACGGGATTCATAAAAATAGTATATAGCGACTAGTAATTAGTAGCTAGTGATCAGCGACAAGAAAGGCGGGGGGTTAAATCCAGCCGCTATGACATGTCATAGCGCCGCTACTACACGCGGTAATGCTATCTAGCTAGATAGTAAGAATCCTGGCAGCGCGGCGCGAAAATAAAAAAGCACCATGTTTTCACATGGTGCGTGCTTGTGTTTGTTTTAGCCACCCAACGCACAGAATCACAGAACATGAACCGTGACTGTTGGGGAGATTTTCATTCCATGCTCGGCGTGTCCTGAAACGCTGGCATCGGTTTCATTGAGTTTGAGGAGCGGAAGCTGGCACGTTGGGAAGTCCGAGCGTAGAAGCGGGCGGTTCAATCTTTTCAGTTCATCGCTGACGATTAGGAATCCGCGGCCTACCGGTAATTGCGAGAAGGTCACCGCGCGCCTCCTTGTGCCGGCTCATTATACTCATACGACGTGGTCGCACCCCAAAGATCGTAGGCGAGCTGGACCTCATGAAAACAGGCGGGGCAGTTGATGAACGGGTAAAAGTTGGCCTTGCAAGAGTAGCAATCCGTCATGCTCAGGCCAATAAGATTGGCGTCCGAAAGCTCGAGTTGAAACACGCAGTCGCACTGTGTACAGTTGAACTTGGCGCCTGTATGGGAATGCTTTTTGATTGCCGCCTTCACCTTTTTTGGGTCACCTTTTTTCAGAATCTTCACCGCGCGCCTCCTTAAAAAAATCTTAAAAACGAACTGCCTATATGATAACAGATATTCTATATAATGCAAGCACTATCTCATGAGATAGTGGCATCTGCCACAGCTGCTATAGTCGACTATAGCGCTTTCACGCGTAGAAGCACTGGAAATAAATGACCTCCTCCACGGGTTCCGTGGTGCGGTTGTTGATTACTAATGGTTGATGACGTGAAAGATCCCCGGCTTGCTGATATCCAGCTCCTTGCACCACTCAACGCACTCCAGCGTGTCTTCGGGATCCGGACCGACATAGGTTGCCCTGATGAGCGTGGCCGCGGCATCTGCCGAAACTTCCGCGACCAGATCCTTCGCCAGGAAGCCACGCTTATCTCGCCAGCAGACGAAGAAAGCCTTCACCGCGCGCCTCCTTTGCCAATTACCTTAGTGGTTATTTTGAAAAGTCGGGAGCTTGTGACGCCCTCCACCTGCCGGTCGCAAATGATCAACGTGTAGTACGGCGCCAAACTCTTAAGCGCGAGATCGTGGAAATCCAAGATCCTTTTTGCTTTACGCTGGGCAACCTTATCATCTTTGGCTATGAACTCTTTGGTTGTTGTTTCGATTCGGTAACCGGTAACAATCGCATTTACCCGGTCACGCGTCACATCAGCTTCACGATATCTGTCGCTTCGCTCCTCACAATGCCGGCATGGAGAGTTGCTACAGAAATTTGCTGCCGCTCTCACTCGAGAAAAGCA
>CAYSNI010000043.1:0-7496 GCA_964432465.1 uncultured Candidatus Saccharibacteria bacterium | reverse complement strand
GGATTATATAAAATTAGCTGCCGAGGCGGTGAGCAAATGTAGCCCCTCGACGGGCTCGGGGGATAATTGCAGGGCAATCGTATTCGGTGGTTCGGGACAAGGGGAGGCGATGGTTGCCAATCGTTACAAAGGCGTGCGCGCGGCGGTTGTGTATAAGTTTGACCGAGCCATCATTAAGCTTTCGCGAGAGCACAATGACGCAAATGTACTTTCGCTCGGAGCGCGATTTTTGAGCGCTCGAAAAGCAATTCAAGCAATTGAATTATGGCTTGCCACGCCGTTTTCCGGCGAGGAAAGACACCAGCGGAGAATTACTAAATTCTAATGAGTAATACAGGACTCAACAAAGGACGATCCTTTATGAATACGCTTGCGAAGTTGATGTTTATGGGAATTTTGAGTTTGAGCGGCGGTATGGCGCTACGGTATGAGGTAGACTCAAAAGGATTCGGGGGATTTTTTCAGAGGAATTTGGATCTTTCCAGTGCCAGAAGAACTGTTGAGGATATAGCCCATGATTTATTTGGCAACAGTGAAACTGGCGTGGTGCCGTGTGTCGTACCCTTGCAAGGCGTACTCTCCAATTTAACGGAGGATCAACTCAAGAATTCCGGTCTGACCCTGGCCAAACGTCTTACCGATAATAAGGCGAAGGCTGATCTTCAGTTTTATTTCCAAAATGAGACTAGCGGGAATATTACAATTGCCGACAAGTTGGATTATTTCCGTCGCATTGTTGCTTCGGATAATGAAGAGTTGGTGAATTATGGAGTAGAGCTCTTAGAAAGTTTTCTCGCTACCAGACAGGCGGCAATGTCCCCGTTAGAAATTGCCACTTTTAAAGCGGTAATTAAAGAAGCCGATTATTACCTGAAAAATTTGGAAATGCCCGAAACTTTAATTATTTGCGAAGATAAGAGCTAGTCTGCTAGTATCTACCTGTTCCTTGAAAGGAGTTTCGCGTGAAGTTATTTTTGACAAAAATTTGGGCTGATATCGTCGCGTTTGGATTTTCGCTCGCGAAGAAATTTTCCCGGCCGCGTATTTCCAAAGCGGAGTGGCTCCGGATAAAGGAATACGAGAAGCAGGAAGATGAAAACGCGAAGGTTTTTCAGCAGTTGGCGATTGAGGATGGGGTCGCGCTCTCAAAGTATTTTCGCGAAAGCTTGCTTGTTGGTTTGCCGCATCATTTACAGGGATTGGGTACTTATTTTCAGGACTTTCCTTTGGAGGATGAGAAGTACCAGAAGCATCTCTATTCTTTAGACGGAGAGGATCAGGTGCGTCGTGCGGGGGAGCCCCACGCTACTCAGCTTCTGCAATATGGTTTAAAGATTGAGGATCTTTTTTATGTTTCCGTCGCGCTGAATGGATTACTGAATCGAATGCGTGAAAGGGGTTTCTGGTACGATTTTGAAAATTGCGCCTTTGATTTGAACAAGCACGTCGCCTTAAGTCCGAAATTCCAGGAATTTGTAGTTCGTGAAATTGCGATGATGGTTTATGATCAAACTGATAAGAAGACTCTCTTCTGCGCTAAGAAATTGCTTGAATGGGTGATCGAAGTTCTCCAGTTCAAGCCACTTTTCCTGCGGGATTATAAAGCGATTTTTGAAAATGGCATAATGAAGTTCGCGCCAGACGAAGGGTTTCTTGTTGGCCTAGACGCTCGCTGGAAGGTTCACAGAGAATCTCACTAACTGCCTAACCGGCAGTTTTTTATTTGTGATAGAATTGTAGACATGACTGTGCTCCCGGTGATCAACGTTAAATCGGCCGAAGAGGCTACTGAAAAAATCAAGAAAGCTTCAGAGTTTTGCGACTTTCTTCATATTGATATTGAGGACGGCGTTTTTCTTCCCCGATCTAATTGGGGCGGTCCTGAAGAATTAAAACTTCTAACTTCTAACTTAAAACTAAAAACTCAATTTGAGGTTCATCTGATGGTAGCCAATCCAGAATCAGTTTTGGACGCTTGGCTTCGGACTGGGATAGTGAAAAGGATTATCGTGCATCTGGAGGCGATGACCGATTCTGTATACATTCTGGAAAAATGCAAAAAATACGGAGTGGAAGCGATGCTGGCCATTAATCCAGGTACGGAAGCGGAGCGATTACTCGCTCATAAAGATGATTTTCATTATTTCCAAATGTTGGCAGTCCAGCCTGGTCCTTCCGGGCAGAAATTCGATGTTAATATTTTAGATAAGATCCGGCTGATTAAGGTGAAAGTACCGGATGCTATAATAGAAGTAGACGGTGGGATTAATAAAGAAACGGCCGAGCAGGTGAAGGCCGCGGGAGCGGAGATAGTAGTATCGGATTCGTATATCTTTCACGCCGCCGATCCGAAGAAAGCGTATGAAATGCTAAAAAATATTTAGTTGCTAAGCTAAGTTTATTCTGAGCCTGTCGAAGGAAAGCGCTACAGCAATGTATTCCCTCGACAAGCTCGGGAAATAAAATAAAAATGCTTGAACCATTACACGAACGGAAATTAAAATTTTTGGAAGAAAAAGCGAACCAGATTCGCGAAACCGTGATCGAAACTCTTTTAGAGGCGGGTTCCGGTCATTCCGCTGGCCCGCTCGGGATGGCGGATATTTTTACCGCGCTCTATTTCCACGTCCTGAATCACAATCCGAAAATGCCGGAATGGGCTAACCGCGATCGCTTAGTGCTTTCTAATGGTCATATTTGCCCGATTCGTTACGTCGCGATGGCCCACGCTGGTTATTTCCCGATTAGCGAATTAAAAACCCTCCGAAAAATAAACTCCCGACTTCAAGGGCATCCGCATCGCTCGGCTTTGCCGGGAGTGGAGACCACTTCGGGTCCGCTTGGGTCCGGACTTTCACAGGCTGTGGGTATGGCACTTGCCGCTCGTATGGATAAGAAGAAGCATCGGATTTATTGCGCCACTTCAGACGGTGAACATGATTCCGGAAATATCTGGGAAGCAATTATGTTTGCCGGTAAAAACCGTTTGAATAATCTCACCGTGATTGTAGACCGCAACAACATTCAGATCGACGGCAATACGGAGAACATTATGCCGTTGGAGCCGTTCGCGGATAAGTATCGCGCATTCAACTGGCATGTTCTGGAGGTGGATGGCCATAATATCGAGCAGTTCGTGGATGCGGTGAGTGAAGCGAAGGCGATTTATGAAAAACCGACGGTAATCATCGCCCACACGATTCCCGGCAAAGGAGTGAGCTTTATGGAAAACGATTTCAACTGGCATGGCAAGCCGCCGAATAAAGAAGAGGCCGCCAAAGCATTGGCTGAACTCCGAACACTAGGCGGGCAGATTAAAAGCGAACACGAATAATATGAGCGTAGAATCACCAAAATCTCCCGAGTCGGAATTGCCGAAATATGAAAATCTTTCGGAGTCGCAAAAAGAAATGCTGAAAAGCCAATTTGGTATTGAAGACGCGGAAGTCTACGAATTTGCGATGGATGCTGATATTAAAAAAGGGAATTACCCTTTTACTCCAGAAGAAATCCAGGAATATTTAAAACAGTTTTTTGAGGCGGAACAATAAATATGATCAACAAAGACGTAAAATTAAATGAAAAGGTTTTCGACAAAGACGTCGAGATGAAAGCCACTCGCGACGGATACGGCGACGGTCTTATGATTTTAGGGGCGGAGGATCCAAATGTGGTAGTACTTTCAGCCGATCTGACGGAATCCACCAGGGCGCAGAAATTCGCCGAGAAATATCCAGAGCGGTTTGTGGAGATGGGCGTGGCTGAGCAGAATCTTGCCGGAGTAGCGGCAGGGCTGGGCGTCTCAGGCAAAATTCCTTTCATTTCTTCCTACGCTACTTTTTCTCCGGGCAGGAACTGGGAGCAGATTCGCACGACTATCTGCTACAACGACTCCAATGTGAAAATTGCCGGACATCACGCGGGATTGATGACCGGGCCGGACGGAGCGACGCACGAAGCGACGGAGGATATCGCGATTATGCGCGCGCTTCCGAATATGCGCGTCTTTGTTCCGTGCGACGCCATTCAGGCGAAGCAAGCGACGCTCGCGGCCGGTAAACTCTGGGGTCCGACCTACATCCGCTTTTCTCGGGAAAAATCTCCGACTATTACCACCGAATCTACTCCGTTCACAACTGGCAAGGCGGAAGTATTCTGGCAGTCTCCTTCGTCTGGCTCAGGACGAGGTAAGAAACCGGAAGTGGCAATCATCGCGACTGGAGTACTGATGCATCACGCGCTGGTGGCGGCGAAAGAGCTGGACGAAGAGGGCGTGGGATCAATTGTGCTGAACGTCCACACAATCAAACCTTTAGATGATAAAAAAATTGCGGAAGTCGCGAAGAAGTGCGGGGCGGTGGTCTCGGTAGAGGAGCATCAGATTTACGGCGGTCTTGGCGGCGCGGTTGCTGAGGCGCTTTCGCGTTCGTATCCGGCTCCGCAGGAGTTTATCGGTATGCAGAATACTTTTGGCGAATCCGGTAATCCTTGGGATTTAGTTAATAAATACGGCATGGGAGTAAAGGATATTAAGGCGGCGGCGAAGAAGGCGATTCGGAGAAAGTAATTTTTGACCGTTAGTTATTTTGTTGGTAACATGTCTGCAGTTGTTTTTGAGGTGATTTTTGGAAGAGAAAGAGAAATTTCCGTGGCGTGGTCTCCTGGCTGTAGTAGTAATTGTCGTTACTATCTGGGCGTCGAATCGCCAATGGGGCTGGCTTACCGGTAAAGTGATGTACGGAACGGTAACTTGGTCTTATATAGAAAAATCGACCGGAGAATCAAGCATCGGGGTCAATCCTTATGTTAGGCCCGAAGCTCTTGATAGCCCGGACCTCGACACTCAGTCAGAAGTTCTTTTTTGTAGTTTAAACCTCGTTAGTGCGGTGACCAATGAAATCCATAAAGGTGATCGCGTTAAGATTGTGTATCTGTATTGGGGTCCGATAACGGACTCTAAGCTTCTACGGTACCAAGTCTTAGAATGTAAGCATCCCAAAGGAACAAAGCCACCCGTCAAATGACGGGTGTTTTTTATTTTGAGCGAATGATAATAGCCCCTCGACTGCGCTCGGGGAGTAATTGTGATAAAATAACCTTATGTTTGACGTCATTACAATCGGCTCAGCCACAAGAGATAATTATCTTAAAGCGAAATATAAATTGATTGACTGGAAAGAAGCGCCTTCGGGGAAGGCGATTGTTTTGCCGTTCGGTGAAAAGCTTGAGCTGGATATGATTCATTCTACTGTGGGAGGCAATGCCGCAAATGCTAGCGTCACCTTTGCCCGCTACGGTTTTAAAACCGCCTGCTTCTCTAAGATCGGCGACGATGCCGCCGGACGGGAGTTTATAGGACAGTTAGAAAAGGATGGTGTAAGTACCAAGCTTATAATTAAAACTAAAGAAAAGCCGACCGCTTATTCAGCCCTGCTTCTTGGCGACAGCGAACGGACAATTCTCGGGTATCACGGCGCCTCGGATACATTTACTATGAAAGACGTGGAGGCCGGAAAACTGAAGGCCGAGTGGTGGTACGTGTCTCTTGCGGGCGAATCTGACGCGATGTTCCTGCCGTTGCTAGAAATTGCCGCCAAGCAAGGCGTTAAAGTAGCCTTTAATCCGAGCGGCCATCATATCAAGCATAAGCGCGATGAGATACTTGCTGGTCTTAAGCATCTTTCATTTTTAGTATTAAATACGGGAGAGGCGGCGGATCTCGTGGGTATCCCGTTCGAAAAAGAGCAGGAAGTGTTTAAGAAATTGGACGAGCTGACGCCGGGGATTGTGGCGGTGACCGACGGGCCGAAAGGGGTGAAGGTTTCTGATGGCAAGAATATATATAGTGCCGGTATTTTTCCGGAGAAGATTGCGGTAGATCGCACCGGATGTGGTGACGCTTTCGGTAGCGGATTTGCAGCCGTTTTGATTGCGGCCGGGGAGGACTATAAGAATCCGGAGACGCTTAAAAAAGCGATTACATTCGCGAGCGCGACGGCGACTGCCAATCTGGAAGTCCTTGGAGCGACCGAGGGTTTATTAACGAAAGCAGAGTTTGAATCCGATCCGCGCTGGAAAAATTTTGATATTTCTGTCCGCTCGCTGTAAAATCTTACTATCCACTAATCACTATTTACTAACTACTACCCACATGCCCGGTGCTACAACTTCGACTGCGCTGCGCATGCTATAGTAAGTGCAATGATTAACATTTTTCTAAAAAGCCTGGAGGTAATATCCGATTGTCGAATCGGCGGAAAGTCATGGTCGAAGTTGTAGCAACCGGGATGCCCAATCATTATTCAGATAGAATTGCTAAATTTCTCCGCGTTGATAAAAATACTATCTCTGATTTGGAGATTCGTATGGATAAAGCAAGCGGTAAGTCGGGGATTATGGCAGTAATCGCGGACGAGAACGACAAACTGGTAGATAAGAAACTAAGTGAGCTTTCTTTGAATCGCAGTGCCAGCGCTCAACAAGTGTACGACGCTTTAATCAGCAAGATAGAAGCGGATGACGTAGCAATTTTTAGCGCACTCGGCCTTGAGGGGCTTAATTTTTCCGAGATGGCAATTAAGGTGGTAAATTTCATTCATAATTTGCATCCAGCTAAAAAAGGATATTTTTTGAAGATGGAGAAAGCAAAGGAATTACTGATGGCGGAACCCCCCAAAAAGATTCTGGCGGCGCTCGAATACTCCTCCGTTGAGGAAATGCTGATGAAGGAGGATCTGCTTGAAGTATTTAGCGCGCTCCGTTTCTTAGAAGAAATGGAGTGGCTGAACGGCACCTTCTTTAAGCAGTACGAAAAGCTTACCTCGGATGATTTTGAGGAGCGCGACGTGCAGGTGCGTGCGCTTAATCCGAAATGGGCGAAGGCGGCGGAGAAGTTTGTGGCGAAGAAATATCACAATGTCAGCCATCTCAAAGAGCTGGGCGTGATTTTCGTGATTCCTATTTTCCTTAAAATTTCCGGCGAAACACTCAGATTAATTTCTTTGCTACTCCACTATTCCAACGAAGTTGAATACTATTCGGATATTTTCCGTTCGCTCGCGAAGGAGGATGGCTTTGCCAATAAGCTTATCTCGCTACTTCGCGGTGATGTGCTTTCCGAGCGTCCCGCGGACGGAGGTGAAAAAGCTAAATTATTGATTGTGCAGAGATACCTCGCGAAAGATGATGATAATGATTGGCGTCTTTTCTATCCGCACGTGAATCCGGAGGCAATCCATTGGCAGAAAGCCGAGGAGGAAATTCAGGGGATTAATACTAAATTGCCTGGTTTTAAAAACAACTTAGGTTTTTGGTTCGGGCTTGGTTCGGTCGGCGAATTTTTTAAGACGGAAGCCGGAGTGGAGATTTTAGTTAGTTTTAACCTAGTGGATACAGTAATGGAGTTGGTTAAGCAAAAAGAACTAATGAAATATCTGTATCATCATCAGGAGGCGATGTGGAATAATATTTTTATATCTTATTTCAGTCGGGAGGAG
>CAYSNI010000042.1:0-9514 GCA_964432465.1 uncultured Candidatus Saccharibacteria bacterium | reverse complement strand
GCGTCGGCAATGCAGTTGCGCTAATACTGATCGCCTCTTTAGTAGGATACGCTGTCGGTTGGCTGTTTGGTTTCTTCTGGAACCGTTTCCAAAAATAGCTCATAATAAAAATACCGCTTGTCCTGAGCGGGTTTTTATTTTTTTTAAAATTCCTTCTATTCCAATGTTCTCAAGAACTTGAGAATAGATTCGCCTCGTGATGTCAGTTTATGACGGACTGAGTTTGCGGCGGCGCGTTTCATAATCAATCCGGCGATCGCAAGACGCCGAAGATGCTCTGCTGCGGTTTTAAGGTTTATCTTAAGTTTCTTAGTTATATCAGAAACAGAAAGTTCCGGGGATTCGTTTAGTAGCACGATCATTTCTATGCGGCGGTGATTAGAAAAGCCACGGACAATCCTTTCAATCTGATGATATTTTTTGTCTTTCAACATGATGGCAAGCATAGCACAGGTTTGAACGTCTATTCCAATGTTCTCAAGAACATTGGAATAGACTGGATAATTTGGGGTAACTTGACCCCGCACTGAGCCGAGCGCTTCGCTTTTTACAATGCCCTAGGAAATCGAGGTATTTTCTTTTCAGTTCGTCATCGTACGAATGCGAATGTGATGCGAGAAAAGCGGGCAGGCATTGGAGCGCTCGATCTGGTGACGGGGTTGAAGAACATCGGTATTTTCATTACTATATGAAAAGACTTTCCTTGACAGTCCCGGTGCAAGCCGGGACCTCAGGAAGTCCAGAATAGACCCACGGAAGCGTCGCATAGTGGTCTAGTGCTAAGCCTTGTTCCCGATTTGTCTAAAAATTCAAGTTGATAAACGCAAAATTTTTAGGTACAAATCGCAATCCCGACATACATTTTTATTTACAGAGCGGAAGCGTCGCATAGTGGTCTAGTGCACCACCTTGGAAAGGTGGCGTGCCGAAAGGCACCGTGAGTTCGAATCTCACCGCTTCCGCTCTGTAAGGAAAGTGTCGGGGGAAGGGCGGTATACCGAAAGGAACCAGCCGAAGGCGAAACCCTGAATCTCACCGCAATTTGCTATACTTCTTTCATGAACCTTAATGGAAAGAAAAAATCTAGTTTTTTGTCAGAGCAAGAAAGGACATTTTATTTAAAGGAAATTATCGCTTTCTTTCAAGATGAAAGAAGTGAATCAATAGGGTTTGTAGCTGCTGGAAAAGCGCTGGATTTTTTTGTGGAAAAGATCGGTAAGGATCTTTATAAAAGAGGGGTAAAGGATGCAAAAAATATAATTCAGACTAAACTTGAAGATTTAGAAGTGGATTTAAATTTTTTGTCAGAAAAATAAGCACCTTGTCTTTGCCAGCGAAGGTTCGGATTTTAACCAAAAGGTACAGCTCTGTAAGGAAAGTGTCGGGGGAAAGGTGGCGTGCCGAAAGGCACCGTGAGTTCGAATCTCACCGCTTCCGCATCTGGAAATAAATCGCCGCCTTGTGTGACGGTTTATTTCCAGCACATGATGAGTGAGATGAGAAGGGTATTTTCTAAACATGAACTGCTTCATGTTTTACGTTATTTGAAGCAGTTTGATGTATAATAATAGGAATGATTTTATTCGGCCGGAAACAGTTGAAAGTGCTTTTTGTCGCCTCTGAGGCGGTGCCTTTTGTTAAGGCCGGAGGTTTAGGTGAGGTGATGTTCTCTTTACCAAGAGCCTTAAAGGAGCTGGGCTATGATGCCAGGATAATGATTCCTCGTTATGCGGGCATTGATTCACAGAAATATAATCTGACGATGGAGATGGAAAAGCTGGATGTGCCGACAGACTCAACAGACGGCAACGGGCCGGAGTCTCTCGTCTGTAATGTAAAAAAATATACTCCTCCCGCCACGAGTCGGGATGAAAAATTGCCGGTTACCGCCTATTTTTTGGAGAATCAGGAGTATTATGAACTTCGCTCCAATATCTATGGTTATGCCGACGACCCGATTCGATGGGCCCTTCTTTCTCGTGGGGTTTTAGAATTCCTACGACACAATCGTAATTGGACGCCGGATGTGATTGTGGCCTCTGACTGGCAGACAGGATTCCTAGTCAACTATCTTAAAGTTAACTATAAGGACAATGCCAAACTGAACAAGATCTCGGTGGTTTTTGCTATCCATAATCTTTTCTATCAAGGTGTATCTGATCATCATTTTGTTTCCGAGATGGATCGTGACGACGGTCAATCCGCATTGCCTTCTTTGTTTGATCCGAGACTTTTGAAGGTTAATCCGATGCGCCGGGGCATCCGCTACACTGATTTAATTTCTACCGTATCCGAGAATTACTCCAAGGAGATTACTACTCCCGAATATGGAGAGCTGTTGGACGAGCTGCTCCGTGAGCGGCGGGCCCGACTGCACGGGGTGCTTAATGGCATTGATTACGACACCTTTAATCCGGAAACCAACCCCAATCTGAAAAAGAATTTTTCGTCGAGTAATCTGGAGGCACGCGCTGAAAATAAAAAGGAGGTTCAGATCCGCTTCGGGCTTAATCAGGATAAGGATGCCTTTACCGTAGGTATTGTTTCCCGGCTGGCGGAGCAGAAGGGCTTTGATCTGTTATTTCCTGTCGCCGAGCGTCTGTTGAAGGAGTTGAATTTTCAGCTGGTAGTCCTTGGGTCCGGAGATGCCAAATACATGAGTTATTTCCAGGATTTGGAAAAGAAATTCCCGGGGCGAGTGGCCGCGAATCTGACTTTTGATCGGTCTTTGCCGCATTTAATTTACGCCGGCGCGGACGCGATCTTAGTTCCTTCACGTTTTGAACCTTCCGGACTTAGCCAGATGGAAGCGATGCGATATGGCGCGGTGCCGATTGTGCGCAAGACTGGTGGTCTTGCCGATTCCGTACAGGATTATGACGCTCAAGCAGGAGGCGGTACGGGCTTCGTTTTTAACGACTTTGATTCAATGTCGCTGGTAATCGCAATTACTCGGGCCTTTGAGATCCATCGAAACCCGCGCGAATGGCGAGAGTTGCAGAAGCGTTGCATGAAGCACGATTTTTCCTGGAGCAAGTCGGCTCAAGAATACGAGCGTCTTTTTGATATCGCGCAAACGCTCGCGAAGAAAGATGTATTGGGCTAATTTTCTTCATATATATCAGCCCCCGACCCAGAAAGAGCTTTGGGTGAGGCGCATCACAGACGAGTCTTATCGGAAAATATTTTCCGGACTTTTAGATATTAAGAATGCCCGTCTGACGGTTAACATCAACGGCATCCTTTGTGAGTTGCTGGATAAACATGGTGGCCGGGACGTCTTAGAAAATATCAAGAAGCTTCTGGACAACGGTCAGCTGGAGTTGACCGGTAGCGCGCAGTATCATGCTTTCTTACCGCTTCTTCCGGAGAGCGAAATAGAGAGGCAGATTTTATTGAACGAAAAAACTCTGAATAAATATTTTGGTGCGAAATGGAAGCGAGGGGGATTCTTTTCGCCGGAAATGGCTTATTCACATAAAGTCGCGAAGGTAGCGTCAAGGCTAGGCTACAAGTGGATTATTATAGACGAACTTGGATTTCCGGCCGCCTCTAAACCGTCACCGACACGCGTTTATAAAATAAAAGACAGCGCCGATTTTTCCGTGTTTTTCCGGGATAGAAATCTTTCCTTTACAATCTTGTCGGCTCAGGTCGGCACTGTCCCTACGATTTTGAGGTATCTTGGTCCGCGACTTAAAAGCAATGAATACGTGATAACGGCCATGGACGGTGAAACTTTTGGCCATCATCGCCCGGGTCTGGAATCTCTGCTGTTTGATTTGTTAAAAGAAAAGCAGATAGAGTCCGTAATGATTAGCGATTTGCCGGAAAAATTTACGGATTTGGAAATAATTGAACCCCGAGACTCTACTTGGGCGGCTACTCGGGATGATTTAAAAAAAGGAGCACCATTTTCACGCTGGAACAACGTTGAGAACCCGATTCAGAAAAAGCAGTGGCAGCTAACCAATCTTGCCATAGAGGTCGCCAACCGCCCTCCGATTAGTGATAAAGTTCGAAAATTGCTGGATGAATCTTTACACTCTGATCAGTATTGGTGGGCTTCGGCCAGGCCGTGGTGGAGTCTAGAAATGATTGAACGGGGAGCGTACGAATTAAAAACAACTATTTTAGAGTCGCCAATGGCGACCGCAGATGAAAAAGTCCTAGCGGGAGAGCTTTACCGCGACATCCTTTTTAAGGGCTTTGAGTGGCAGAGAGAGGGAATCGTTGACGAATTGTCTCGTAGGGAAGACGAGGAGGTTCGGGAACGTCTGGATGACAAAGAAAAATTATACATCACAAAAGCCGAGTACCGGCAGATGATAAAAACGCTCAAAGCGCAGATGGCTCTTTCCGCCAAGGCGGAAGAGTACCACCGGGCTTCAATGATTAAGGACAGGATTCGCGAACTAACCGAGGCAGAGGAGAAAGCAAAAGAGTAAACAATAGGCATGTTATAATAAAGTTATGTTTGAACAAATCACACAGTACGGTAATATCGGCTTCTTATTTTTGCGGTTAGTGGTGGCGGCAATTTTTATTTATCACGCTTTACCAAAATTAAAAAACGCGAAAGGCATGGCGCAAATGATGGGCATGCCGACTGGGATGATTTTTATGCTGGGCATGGTTGAGCTACTTTCTTCACTAGGGCTAATTTTCGGAATTTATACGCAACTGGCCGGGCTTCTTCTGGGAATCGTGATGATCGGCGCAATTTTTATGAAAGTGATGAAGTGGGCCGTTCCATTTTCCGCCTCGGACAAAACTGGTTGGGAATTTGACTTGGTTTTATTTGCGGCAAATATGGTAATTTTTTTGACCGGGGCTGTTATATACTAATTGATTTAGCCTACGGCGATCCGATAAAATTGAATTCTCTACCGCTTTGTGAGATAGTATGCTTATGAAAAATTATGTTCTACTCGCGATATTTGTCGTTATTGCGGGTTTAATCGGTGGAGCGGTTTTGCTTTCCAAGAAATCGCCGGATATTGCCAATGAGCTGACTAAGCCATGGATCGAAGTAGTGCGGCCGAAAGTTGTTGAGCTCGCGGTGAATCAAAAGGATAAGGTGCGCGAGCTTTTTACCGGTGATGAACTTTCTGCTGGCGCGGTAGTGGAAGTCTTAGTAGGAGGATTGGCCAATATTCATTTTCCGGACGGTTCGGTGGCGCGTTTAGACGGCGATACGAAATTAGTAATTGAAAAGGGTAGTTTTGATCCGAAAAATGAAAATCTTTCCGTTAGTTTGAATCTGATTTTCGGACGCGTCTGGTCCAAAATTATTAAATTAGCTACTCCGGAATCGCACTGGGAGGTCAAGACCAGTACCGCCGTGGCCACGGTTCGTGGAACTGCCTTCGGCGTTGAGTATTCAACAGACGGTAAATTTAACATCACCGGCTACGAAAATAAAGTTGAGGTTGCGGTAATTGATCCAATAACGAAGCGAGCTTTTGATAAGATTAAGTTGATCGTTGAACCGGAGAAGTTTTTAGAAATTAATAAAGCGGCCGTCGCGGAAATACAGAAGCGTTTGGCGAATAATGATATCAAAGAAGCGGCGAGCGCGGTGATGAGCTCGGCCGGAGCTTTATTCCTGGAAGTGAAGGCGGCGCCGAGGGCGGTGCTGGATAAGGCTTGGATCAAGCGGGGAATTGAGGAGGACAGTAAGCTAGAAAAAATGATCAGCAAGCTTCGAGAAACGATTAAGGACGATGCCGAAATTAGAAAAGAAATTCGTAAAGATTTACGTGATCAATTTTTGGAAGTAATTAACGATCGCCGAGAAGTGTTAGAGAAAATTCCGAGTGGAATAGTTGATATAGTGAAAGAAGTGGTTGACGTAAAAGTAGACAATGCTCAGCCGACAAACACCGAGCCAAAGTTTGCGCCAACAAACAATGTTCAAGATATTATTACTCCTCGATCGCCAGTGAATATCAATACTCCGATTGTGCCGGTCCTCCCGGTTGAGTTAAAAACAGAACCTCAAGAATTGAAAATTGACGCACCCCTTAACACTATCTTTAATTCTTTAAGAAATTAAAAATATGCGAGCGCAGGATAAGCTTTCACTTCTTGGACTTGGACTGATCACCGGGATTGTACTTACTTTTTCTGTTTCAAACGGAGTATTTTTTGGGATTGAAAATTTCTTAGAGGATTCTTTAGTTTCAGAAAAACCAATCAGCGGGAAAATTGTTATCGCGGCGATCGACAATGAATCATTGGCGAAAATCGGACAGTGGCCGTGGCCGCGAGAGATCTTTGCCCGCGCCTTAACCAATCTGGAAAAGTACGCGCCCTCGGCAGTCGGCTTGGACGTTATTTTCGCGGACGCTTCTCTGGTTGGCGTAGCGGATGATTGGAAGCTTTCCGACGCGTTGAACCGGATCTCTTATCCGTTAATCATGCCCGTGGAAGCCTCGCCGCTTGTGATCAAAGCCGACAATAGCGCTACGGCAGGTTTGCTGATCAAGCCGCTGGCTCAGTTCACCACCGGCAATTCGGTGTCGCTCGGTCACGTTAATCTTCTTTTAGACGCTGACGGCGTGGTTAGGAAGTTCCCTTCATATATAGATGAGTTTCAGGCATTCCCGCTGGCAGTAGCGGATCGATCAGGTTTAGTAGCCGGTGAAAAACTTACGGGCATTAGTCGGATTGTGTATTCGGCTGCGCCGGGCGCGATCAAGCGAGTGCCATTTTGGCGCATCTGGGAAGGCGCGGATTTAGACCTGGCAGGGAAAATTGTTTTGATTGGCGCGACTTCCGCTGATCTTCATGACGAGAAGCTAACGCCGATGTCCCGCGGCTCGGAAATGCCGGGCGTGGAGATCCAAGCGAATATCGTGAATATGATGCTGGAGAACTACCGCATTACTCCGCTTCCTAGAGGCCTCCTGTTGCTCTGGGTATTCCTAGCTGCGCTCATCCCAATGCTTTTCTATGTAGTAGTCAAGGACTCATTCCAAGCTTTGCTTATTAATTTGGCTGCTGTTTTTCTTAATTTATTATTTATAATTTTTGCTTTTGAATTTGGTATCGCGGCTAACCTGGTCCACATCCTCTTGGCCGGCATTCTCTCAGCAGGAATCGGCTTCGGATATCGTTACGCCGTCACCGAAAAAGAGAAGCGGCAGATGCGGAGTCTTTTTTCTAAGTATGTTTCCGGAGACGTTCTGAATGAGATATTAAAAAATCCGGAAAAAGTGGCGCTCGGCGGCGAAGAAAAAGAAGTGACGGTCTTTTTCTCCGACATCCGCGGTTTCACTACGCTTTCCGAAAAGACTACGCCAAAAAATTTGGTCCGCATTTTGAATAAATATTTTACTGTCATGACTAACGAAGTGTTGAAGAGCGGCGGCGTGCTGGATAAATATATCGGTGACGCGATTATGGCCTTTTGGGGCGCTCCGATTGCCAATCCCGACCAGGCGGATGCCGCGCTGAAAGCTTCGTTGGCAATGCTTGAGCGATTGAAAGAGTTGAACGCCGAGCTGAAGGCCAACGGCGACCTCGAGATTAATATCGGCATCGGCTTGTATACCGGTCCGGCCATTGTCGGCAATGTCGGCTCCGAACTCCGTTTTGATTACACAGTGATGGGTGACACGGTGAATGTGGCCTCTCGTCTTGAAGGTTTGAATAAGGAGTACAAAACCCAAATTATTATCGGCGAATCCACCAAGAATAAAATTAGAGGTAACTATAAATTTAAATCACTCGGCGCGGCGGCGGTAAAAGGCAGGGGGGAGAAGCTAAATATTTATACAATCGAAAAGTAGAAACAAAAGTTTCGAATTTTTCGTTCTATAGAAGTGGTACTTTGAAAAGAGGACTTCATGACTTTGGCTCGTCATCTTGATCCGACTCGTAACAAGCTGGTAGGTGATCTTGATCATCTGAATTCTTTTGTCGGACTGGCGAAATCGCTGATTCAGGATAGGGATTTGCAGGAACTGCTGACGAAAATTCAGAACGATCTCTTTGCGGTCCAGGTGAGTATTGCCGATCCCGAAGCTTACGATGCGGAACTTACTTTCCGTACCATTGAGATTCAGAAGGTGACTGACCGAATTGAACAGAATCTTCCCGTCCTCCACCATTTCATCCTTCCGGAAGGCAATACTGCCGCTTGCCTAATGCACTGTGTGAGGACGACGGCGCGGCAGATAGAGCGTCGGATTACCGGGTATCTCAAGGCTTCGACAGGGTTAGCGGCGTATCTGGATAAACTTTCCTGTCTGATGTTCGCTTTGGCTCGAAAGGTGAATCAGGTTGGTGCCCGCGAAGAGCGGGCGCCAGAATATTTTTTGGAAAGAGAAAGGAGGACTCATGGTCGATCCATCGGATGATAAGATCGGAAATTTTCGGAAGCGAATCAACAAAAAGATTGCCGCGAGAAAACTGAAGCTGGAAGTGGAAGATCGTCTGAAGCATGAAACGGTAGTTCACGGGATAAAGGCGCGAGAAGCTCGCGATGCCTGGTATGAAGCACGCCGAGCCGTCTCGGAAAAATCGGCCACAGTAATTCTGCAATGGTTCCAAGAAGCAATCATTTCACCTGTTTTTCAGGCCTTGAGCGAAGAACTACGGCGGGTCGGGATCCAGATGGTTACTATTTCCGGAATAATCAGTTGTGAGGTGCCGTCGCCATTTTTCATCGGTAAGGCGTACCGGGAAAATCAATCACTTGGGATTGATCTTGGTGATGCAACTTTGCGCGTGCATAATCACGTGAAGTACGGTCAGTCTCATCAGCTCAAGACTGCCACGGATTACTGGGAGCACGTGGAGCCACAAGTACTCGCCAAAGTTGCGGCGTCGATCAACGACGGCAGTATTTGGGACATCATTGATACATATTAAGCGGCACTGTGCCGCTTTTTTATTTAGGAGCAGTTGAAATAATGGTATTATAAAAATATGAAAAAATTACTACTTTAATGAATATAATCCGTAATCTAAAATAATCTCGTGAGGCACCTCTTGCAAGATTTATTTTTTGTCCTTATCAGCGTAATCCTCGCGATTGTTCTAGTTAATGTCGGCGCTCTAGATTGGCTTCTGAATTTAACGAGCGGTGTGGCTTTCCTAGGCGCTTTTGTCGCCGGCATGCTTTTTACATCCGTATTCACTACGGCACCGGCAGTCGCAGCGTTAGCGGTTATCATGGAAACAAATCCGCTCCTACCGACCGCGCTGATCGGCGGACTTGGAGCGGTGGTAGGAGATTTAATCATTTTTCATTTCATAAAAGATCGTTTTTCTCAAGATTTACTGGTTTTTCTATCGGCGAGAGGGTTTAAAAGAAAGATAAAATCTGTTTCAAAATTAAGTTTACTCCGGTGGGTATCATTTCTTGTTGGCGGCCTCATTATTGCTTCGCCATTGCCGGATGAGCTTGGAATTACCCTCCTTGGTTTCGCGAAAATCCGAACTTCTTTTTTCATGCTCGTCTCTTTTGTTTTTAACAGCATTGGCATTTACGTTATTGGTCTAG
>CAYSNI010000041.1:0-5282 GCA_964432465.1 uncultured Candidatus Saccharibacteria bacterium | reverse complement strand
GAAGCAGTATCCTAAGCTGAGGATAGTTTAATATGCTTTTCGATTCCCATGCCCATCCCGTTAGAAGTCGCCCTCGCTCTACAGCGAGTGGCTTCGGCCACCCCGATACCATTCACCTTCGGCGAAGCTACGGGGCAGGCCTAGGGGCGGCCTACTTCTAACGGGACCCATATTATTCATCATGTTTGATACTCACACACATATACAATTCCCTATTTACGACACTGACCGAAAAGAGGTTATTGAACGGGCAAAGAAGGCCGGCGTGAAGATGATTCTAGTCGGCACGCAGGCGGCTTCTTCGGAGGCGGGCGTTGCGTTGACGAAACAGTATCCGGGAGAGATGTGGGCGACGGCTGGTTTTCATCCCAATCACTTTGTCAGCGCCTGGTATCACGACAAAAAAGAACAAGCGGAAGCGGAACGAGAAGAGTTTGACGCGAAGAAACTTCGGGCCATTGCCGAAAATCCCGAAGTAGTAGCAATCGGGGAGTTTGGGTTGGATTATTATCGTCTTACGGATGACAAGAAAGAAAAAGAAAACCAGCAGGAGGCGTTTGAGGTGCAGATAGAGATCGCGAAGGATTTAAATAAGGCGTTGATGATGCACTGTCGGCCATTCAAAGGAAGCGATGACGCTTATTTGGATGCCGCGCATATTTTAGGAACGTATGATAACTTGCCGCCGAAGATATTTCATTTTTACGTCGGTTCACTTTCTGTCACAAAAAAGTTGGCGGAGATGGGCGCTTACTTCACTTTTGGTGGCGTAATCACTTTTTCCCATGATTATGATGAGGTAATCAAGTATTTACCCGTAGATAGGATTTTGTTGGAAACCGACGCGCCGTATGTCGCGCCGGAATTATATCGCGGCAAACGCAACGAACCGGCATTTATTATTGAAACCGCGAAAAGAATGGCGGAATTAAAAGGCGTGACTTTAGAAACACTATCTCATGAGATAGTGGTGAATAATAAAGCGATTTTTCGAATTTAAATTATCTTATTCGGTATCAGTACTTGCCTCGGTGCCGGATTGAAATTTTTTCAGGTTAAGTTATAATCAGCTCGTTCTTTGAAACAGTTCGGTAGGACCCACTGTGAAGGAGGCTTATGACTTTGTGGAAGCTTTTTGAAGCGACGGCGCTTCAAAATCCGAGCAAGACGGCGCTAATCTTTTATGGCCGGAAGATTTCCTATGGAGAAATTGAGAAGGCCGCAACTAGGCTCTGCCATTCGTTTGATGTTCTTGGACTGAAAAAGGGTGACCGGGTAGCCTTCGTGGCTGCCAACACCCCGCATGTTCCGATCGCGTTTCTTGCCGCTTGGAAGATGGGGTTGGTAGTGGCGGCGGTGAATCCATTAGATAATCCTAATGCCGTAACCGCTAATCTCAGACTCGCGGATCCGAAGGTTATTTTTGTCTTAGAAAATTTCGGACAGCATACCGAAGCGATTCAGAATGATGTTGAGCTAAGCTCAGTAAGACGTTGCCGAATCAGTATTTCTGCTGCTGATTTTCTCCCATGGCCACTCCGCTTGGGTTACAAGTTGAAAAATTCTTTTAGAAATATTAAGCATTTTCAGTTAGATTGGAAAGGCTTAATTTCACTATTTTCCGCGGGAATTTGCCCGAATCCGGGCGATATTCCGAAGGCTAACGATTTGGCGGTCCTGCAGTTCACCGGTGGCACAAGCGGCACGCCCAAGGCGGCGATGCTTACGCACGCGAATCTTGTTGCCAATACCCAGCAGGCGATTCGGCATATCAATCAGACAAAGGAAGTGGTCGGCAAGGAGTCGGTCTTTCTGGGAGTACTGCCGTTCTTTCATGTCTACGGGCTTTCCGTCTGTCTGAACATGGCGTTCGCGCTCGGTTCAACAGTGGTCCTGTTGCCGAAGTTTGACCCGCAGGAAGTTCTGAATTCGATGCGGAAATATCGCGTCAGTATCTTCCCCGGGATCCAGAGGATGTACGCCGCGCTTCTTGGTCAGTTGGAAAATTCCGGACCGATCTATCAGTATCTACTGGGCAAGGAGTACTTCGGCAATTTGAAGCTCTGCTTCTCTGGAGCTGGCAAGCTTAATCCGGACACGAGGACCTCCTTTGAGCGCCTCTCCAATTGTCCGATTGTGGAGGGCTACGGTCTCTCGGAGGCGTCACCGATAGTTTCC
This sequence comes from uncultured Candidatus Saccharibacteria bacterium, assembly GCA_964432465.1. Lineage (GTDB taxonomy): Bacteria > Patescibacteriota > Minisyncoccia > UBA6257 > WO2-44-18 > JAHFLQ01. The sequence goes on along the minus strand of CAYSNI010000041.1, from coordinate 3,104 downwards.
GTAAGCACCTTGGAGAAGAATCGTCCCGGTAGTCTTGGCACTTTGGTGCCGGATACCGAAATGAGGATTATGGACGACGGAGAGCTCTGGGTGCGCGGTCCGCAAGTGATGAAGGGTTATTGGCGTAACGAAGCGGAAACAAAAATGGCGTTGCCTGGTGATGGCTGGCTCGCGACCGGCGACATCGTTCGACAGGACACCGAAAGTGTTCTTTGGATGATTGACCGGAAGAAGGACATGATTAAGGTGAATGGTGAGAACGTCTATCCTCAAGAAATTGAGAAGGTGATGGCGCGATGTCCAGACGTTCGCGATGTGGCTGTCGTTGGCCTGTCAGATGAAATATCTGGCGAGCGAGTAGTGGCGTGCGTCGTTCTTGAAGATCAACTTGTGACGGATCAATACATTCTCAATTTTTGCCGAAGTAACGGCCTTAGCGGTTCTCGAATTCCAAAGGAAGTAAGATTTGTTGAGGCAATTCCCAAAAATATCATCGGAAAGATTCTTAAGAATGAGCTTAAGAAACAGCTAGCCAAAACCCCTGCATGACAGGGGTTTTTTTATTGCTTAAAATCGCTTAAAATATAAACAACTGATGAAGTACGATTTTAAGAAAATAGAAAAGAAGTGGCCCATCCTTCGCCAAGGCTTCGGAGGGCAGGCAGAAGTATATGAAATATAATTTCAAACAAATAGAGCGTAAGTGGCAACGAGTATGGGCGCGCGGGAAGTATAAGGTCTGGCATGCCAACGATTCAAGCGCTAAAAAGGCCTATGTGCTGGACATGTTCCCGTATCCTTCGGGAGAAGGATTGCATGTCGGTCACGTAGAAGGCTATACCGCTTCTGATATTTATAGCCGGTATCTTCGCATGAACGGCTATAATGTGCTTCACCCGATGGGCTGGGACGCTTTTGGTCTTCCCGCGGAAAACTATGCGATTAAGCACAAAGTCCATCCAAGTATTGTTGTGAAAAAGAATACGAAGATTTTCGCCCGTCAGCTCAACGCGCTTGGTTTTAGTTATGACTGGCAGAGAGAAGTGAATACCACCGATCCAAATTATTATAAATGGACGCAGTGGATCTTCCTCCAACTTTTTAAAAAAGGGTTGGCCTATGAAGCGGAAATTCCGGTGAACTGGTGTCCGAATGACAAAACCGTGCTCGCCAATGAAGAAGTGGTGGAAGGTTGCTGTGAGCGTTGCGGTGCTAAAGTAGAGCGTAAGAAACTTAAGCAGTGGGTTATGAAAATAACGGCTTATGCTGACCGCTTGCTTACTGATTTAGAGGGCCTAGACTGGCCGGATAGGGTAAAGGAGATGCAGAAGAACTGGATCGGCCGCTCTGAAGGCGCGCTGATTAAATTTCATCTCGCTTGTGATCGAGTGTGTACTGAAGACGAGATCGAGGTTTTTACTACTCGGCCGGATACGCTGGCCGGGGTGACTTATCTGGTGCTCGCGCCGGAACACCCCTTAATTCAGAAGCTAGAATCTAGAATTCAGAATCTAGAATTGGTGAAAAAATACGTGGAGCAGGCAAAGAATAAGAGTGACAGAGAAAGACAAGAGAACAAGGAAAAAACCGGCGTAGAGCTAAAAGGAATTCGGGCGATTAATCCAGTCGACGGAAAGGAGATTCCCGTCTGGACGTCTGATTACGTACTCGCGCATTATGGCACAGGCGCCATTATGGCGGTTCCTCAACATGACGAGCGGGATAGGGAGTTTGCCGTGAAATTCTCCCTGCCAATTGTTGATGAGCCGCTCATTCCGAAAGATGAGGCGATCGACAAAGCGAAAGGTAAAAAAACGGTTAATTATAAACTTCGTGACTGGATTTTTTCCCGACAGCGTTATTGGGGCGAACCGATCCCGATAGTTAAGTGTGAAAAGTGCGGCAACCAGCCGGTGCCGGAAAAGGATTTGCCGGTGACTTTGCCGAAAGTAAAAAATTACGAGCCGACTGGCAACGCTGAGTCTCCATTAGCGGGAATTAAGAGCTGGGTAAATGTGTCATGTCCGAATTGCCAAGGAGCCGCGAAACGTGAAACGAACACGATGCCGCAATGGGCCGGTTCTTGCTGGTATTATCTGGCCTATTTGCTTGGATCGAAAAACTTGAAACTAAAAATTAAAAATGACGGCCTAAAAGAATTTAAAAAAGAATTCGATTCATGGCTTCCGGTTGGTCTGTACATCGGGGGAGTAGAGCACGCGGTTTTGCACCTTTTATACGCGCGCTTTTGGCATAAAGTGTTATTTGATATCGGCGCCGTTTCTACCAAAGAGCCGTTCCAGAAACTTGTTAATCAGGGACTAATTCTCGGCCCGGACGGGCAGAAGATGTCCAAGTCTCGCGGCAACGTGGCGAATCCTGACGACCTGATCAAGGAATTTGGCGCTGATTCATTGCGGATGTATGAGATGTTCATGGGGCCGCTGGAGGATGCAAAGCCTTGGGATCCAGCCGGAATTATTGGCCCCTACCGATTTCTAAGCCGGGTTTTTAATTTGTTCAATAATTCCGGCAAGTTAAAAGTTAAAAGTTCAAAGTTCAAAGTTAATGAGCCAATAGAGTTGCTGCTGCATAAAACAATCAGGAAAGTCACTGAAGACATCAAGAATTTTAAGTTTAACACCGCGATTTCGGCGTTGATGATCTTATTGAACGAAGCCGAGAAGGCGGAGATTCTAGATCCTAGATTCTATTTTCTGTTTTCTAAGCTTCTGTTCCCGTTCGCGCCACATCTGGCGCAGGAAGTCTGGGCGATGCTTGGTAATAAAACAATGCTTGATCAGGAGGAGTGGCCAAAATATGACGAGAAGCTGTTGGCCGAAGAAACATTTGAACTGCTCGTGCAGATTAATGGTAAGCTGCGCCATAAAATCATGATGAAGATCGGCGTGGATCAGGCCGAAGCGGAAGCGCAGGCCGGGCAGCACCCGGAGGTGAAGAAATGGCTGGGCGGAGGCCAGATCAAAAAGGTTGTCTTTGTTAAAGATAGACTTATCAACTTTATAATCTAGCCCGGTGCCAACGCGCGGGTTTTTATTGGCTTGAAAATGTGGGCACCCCGCACCATTTGCCGTCACGATATT
>CAYSNI010000040.1:0-8828 GCA_964432465.1 uncultured Candidatus Saccharibacteria bacterium | reverse complement strand
GTTGAAAGTAAGCAAAAAATAAGAGTAATTTTTTTAATCATATATTTATCTTATGAGTTTGCATAAAATCTATTTGTAACGCGCCTAACTCTAGAAATAATTTATCTACTTCCGGCAAAATAGTGGCCGCGGCGAGAGCGTTAACGGGATCAGATAAATAGTCGGCGAGAGCATCAAACGCCATTTTCCTGATAGTTAAAAGTCGTAATTCCTCCCGGTGCAGTTCTAGCATATTTTGCGGTACGATTAGTTGGTATATTTTCTGGATAGCTTCACCGTAAGCTAAAGAAAGTTTTTTAAAATCTTCTGTTGAATTTGGCTGATTTAAAAATTCAGTTTTTTTCGCTAAGTCTTTCTTGATAATAACGCCGAGATTTTTAAAATAATTTTCCGCAATTTTCTTATCTTCGGAGAGGATAACGTTGAGGTCGGTATCGCTGATTTTTGGATTAAATTTGGAAAAATCATAAGTATCTATGTTTTTTGAGAAAATTTCCGCCGCGATTCTTTCCGGCTCTACTTGGACATTAGCGTTTATTTCAGAAAAAGCTTGCGCTATTTGATCCGCCACGAGCGCGGTGGCATTTGTCTCGGTATCTGCTGGTATTTCTGAATTTTTTGTTAAAGATCCAGCAAGATCAATTTTAGTTAAGGGCTTATTTTGGGAAAAAATGTTTTTTTCGTTTAATATCAAAAACGCAAAAATTAAAGATCCTGTAATTAAAAATAAAGCGGTTGCCTTCCTAATCATGTACTATATTATTATATAGATATCCCATGTTTAAGCATATAAGGCTCCTGTTAATAATTATCTTAACTCTTGGCACCCTGTTTATCGGTTTTGCTCCGGCGAGCGCCATCGGCTTTAAGGGTCTAATTCCAGTGGGAGGGTTAGTTTATAGCCAGATTTTTTGCGCTAATGGAGTTCTGCTCTTTGTGGGAGCGCCTAGAGGAGGTAGCTTTATGTATAGTCCTGGAGCTAGGTTATACGCAAAGTTCGCGCCTTTCTCCGGCCGCCATGTTCTTGGCCTAGCTTCTCCCGGCGGAGCCTGCACTTGCCCTAGTGGAAACTGTGAAGCCGGGGCTATTGGGGCTCAGGGTACCTTTGTAATGCTTGGGACAAGCTAATAAGCGTATTTAGGCTCAAGTTTTGCGGCCTCTCTTCGCCCGTTAGGCCGTATTTTTTCATAATTTTGAGAGTGTCTTCTTTAGACAGATTCAGCCCTGTGGATAAGTTGTTTAGAAGTGTTTTTCGAGGCTGCTTAAAGGCGATCTTTATAAAGCGGTAATAAGTCTCTGAAGCCGCAATTTCTTTGATTTTTAGCTCTATTTCCAGCTTTATGACCGAAGAATCGACTTCCGGAGGCGGATTGAAATCTTTAGGTTTAAGATTTAGTAGTATTTCCGGTTTTGACCAGATCTGAGTAGCCGCGGCGAGCAGATTCATGGCCGGAGGCTGGGCGGAAAGTCGCTCTGCTACCTCCTTCTGAATCATCAGCACTATTCTTTCCGGTTTTTCGCTGATTTCACCAATAATTCTTAATAATTTACCGGTTATATAATAAGGAATATTACCTACGAGTTTGTAGGAAGTTATTTTCCTAGCGATTTTGGGTAGTTCCTTCAGGGCGTCACCCTTGACCACGTCTACTTCCGGGAGGCGGTTGATTATTTCCCCGGCCAGCTTAGCGTCTTTTTCGATAGCAATTAATTTACAGCCGATCTTTCGGCATTCTTCAGCAAGCGGGATTGTCAGAGCGCCTTCGCCCGGTCCGATTTCGATGACATTTTCTCCCGGTCTTAAATCTAAAGACGCGATGATTTTTATAATCGCGGATTTATTGATCAAAAAGTGCTGTCCGAGGAATCGAGGCATAGCGTTGTATAGATTATTAGTTAATTGTAGAATATCAGCAATGTCGGGAAGTGAAAACTCGACTGCGATTATGTTCTTCTACGTGTATATATTACAAAGCGTCAATTCCCGATCTCTCTATATCGGTTATACCACGGACCTCACGAAGAGATTGCAAGAGCATAATCGGGGTTTAAATTTTTTCGACGAAATCACAGAAACCCTGGGATCTGATACATTACGAAGCATTTGGGAATCGACTGGACGCGAAACGCAGAGAGGGATATCTTAAAAGTAACAATGGCAGTCGTGCAATCAAAGCTATGCTGAAAGAATATTTTTTTAACCAAATGTCGAAGTCAAAAAATGAAGTCGAGTTTCTACTTACCCGATAATGGCAAAAAGTTTTGAGGAAGTGCCGGAGCCGAGCGGGGAAGGAAAAGTTGAGCATACAGCGCCGATCGATTATGGCGATCTTTTAGGCGAGCGGAAGAAAGAAAAGAAGTTCCGATCCCAGCCGTTTGAACTACGCGCCGTTATTAATGATAGGGAGTTTCTGAATTTTTTGGCAGAATTTGAAGATACCGCTGAATTAGATTTGACCGAAGAAAATATAAAAGAAATTGAGCATCGCTACCGAGCTTATGAAAGCCGGGAGTTTTTAAAAATTGAATTACCGGATTTATATAAAAAAGAGTTGGAACCAAATTTCGGAATTGAGTTTGCTAAAAAAGATTTTGAAGCACTTGAGGGCTTTCTGGCTGAAGAGGCGCGGAAGAATCCGGAAATGATGATTGGTCTTTCGGAGCAGTTAGCGAATTATCAAGGGCTGAAGCGGGAAAATGCTGAGCTGGAAATTAAAATAATTGAACTCGGCGGAGAGCAGAATTTAGAAAATGTGGCTCAAGAGCTGGAGAAGCAAAAGAAATATTTGGAAGAAAAAAAGGATGTTGGCAAATGGTCTGCCGGCTGGCGTAAGTGGGCGAATCCTAAAAATTACGCCTTAATTGAGGATCTCTTTAAGCCTAAAGGAAGGATTACCAGAAAAGCAGTTAGGGAAATGGGCAGACAAGAACGAAGCCATTTTTTTCAAGAACTAGATGATCAGCTGGTAGATCTAGGGAGAAAAAAGGAGTTCATTAAAGACTACCCAACTCTGAAGGAAGCACGAAAAGAGCTAGACGGGATTTTAAAAAAACAATTTTTTGAAAATTTCGAACCGGCTAAAGAAGTTTTCAAGATTATGACTCAAAGATGCGTGACCAAAATGGAAAAATTAATCGGCAAGCCGGATCAGAAGCAGGCGCTAGCCATTTATGAAGAGGCGCAGGAATACCTGGAAAGATTAGAGTCTCGGAAAGAAAGTTTTGATTTTGAAGAATTAAAAAATTTACCGATAAGTAATTTTCAGGCGCGAATTGACGAAATGCTTGAGCGGGTAGTAGTGGATAACATCCAAGCATCAGTTAAAGAATTTGAACTTGGCAATCAGCCGTTGGATGAGTTACAAAAAGAGCTAGACAAATATCTGGGGAAAGAAAAATTAGGATCAAAAGATCGGGTTGAGTTGCAGCGGTTTATCGCCGAGTTTATTAAATTTGAGATTGAGGAGTTCATGGATAAAAAACCAAAGAATTACAAACAAAAAACTGTGCTTTTAAGAATGGTCTTACAAAAGATAGTCAGCGGTCAGTAATAACCATGAATATTCAAAATATCGTTGAACTGGTTAAGGTTGGTAAGAAAATAGAAGCTCAAAAAGAACTGGCGAAGTATTTGGGTAAAATTGAAATGACTACCAAAGATGTCGGCCATACCTACGCGGAAATTGCCGCCCTCTATTTACGAGCGAATAATTATCTCCTATCTAATTACAATGCTTTTCTAAAAGATGTAGTTAAAGAGTTGCAGGCGCTGAATAAGAAAGAGAACTCTTTGATCGATTAACTGTATTCAATATACATATCATCGTCGTTCGGAAGTCCTTTTCGTCCGCTGTCGAGATCGGTGAACTCGGTTAGTTCCGGAGGAATTTCATAAAGAAATCGGGAGGGCGTGCCAGAAAAATTTAAATAAAGTTCTTTGCGGGCCCGGGTCATCGCTACATACATCAAACGGCGTTCTTCCTCGATCTCATCTAGTGATCCATAGGACATCTGATGAGGCAAAAGACCATCAGCGCAACCAGAGACAAACACTTGATCGAACTCTAGCCCTTTGGCGAGGTGGATGCTCATTAAATTAACGGTTGCTTGATTGGCGCGGGCGTGGTTATTACCCGGCTGATCAGCGGATTGCAAAAGCGAGACGCGTTCCAAAAATTCATCGAGACTATTAAAATCTCCGGCGAAGCGGATCAGCTCGTTAATGTTCTCTACGCGCTCAAGGTGATTTTTGTAATTTTTTTCGAGGTATTCAAAGTAGTTCGCGTTTTCCAGAAAGAAGTTGATCAATTCAAGGATCTTAAGATTTTTACCAAAACGAGGTAGTTCCGTAGTTAAGATAGCGGCGGTTTTTTTATCGAAATTCTTTTTGAGGCGTTCAGCGCTGATGGAATCCAGAGGATTATTGGCAAGGCGTAAGCCGGCGACCAGGTCCTTCACCTCTTTACGCTCGTAGAATTTCAGGCCGCCGAAGATTTTATAAGGAATGTTTGCGGCGATGAGCGCTTGCTCGATTGACCGGGATTGGGCGTTGGTTCGATAAAGAATGGCGGCTGATGACGGTTTGAATTCATAAAGACGGCCGGCAATAAAGGCCGCCTCCTGCTCCGGGTCGGTGGTCCTTGTAACTCGAATCAACGGACCGGCTGGGTTTTCCGTCCAGAGTATTTTAGCAGTCTGGAGTTTATTTTTTTGAATTACAGCCGAGGCGGCATTGATAATGTTCGCGCTGGAGCGATAATTTTGTTCCAGTTTTACAATCTTGGCTTTGGGCCAATCTTTTTGGAAATTCAAAAAGTTACGAAAATCAGCGCCTCGAAAGCTGTAGATCGCCTGCTGGTCGTCGCCTACGACGCTTAAGTTTTGGTATTTATTGGCGAGTAAACGGATCAGCTGGTACTGCGCGGTATTAATATCTTGGTATTCATCCACGAGAATATGAGTGAACTGATCCTGGTACTGCTTAAGAACTTCCGGATAATTTTCGAAAATGCGAACAGTCTTCTCAATCAGGTCATCGAAGTCAAAAGCATTGTTCTTAATCAGTTCTTTTTCGTAGTGATTAAATACTAACGCGGTAGTTTTATCGAATTCCGTTGGTTCCAAAAATTCATTTTTTATCTGGGAAATTTTGGAATGGAGAGAGTTTGGGCTGAGTTTATCTTTAGAAATATCCAAAGATTTCATTACTTTTTTTAGCAGGCTCATCGAGTCGTCATTATCAAAAATCGTGTAATTAGATGTGCGTTTGGCGAGCTGGGCTTTATTTTTTAAAATACGCGCGCAAAAAGAATGGAAAGTGCCGATAAATGGACTGGGATTCACGGAAACGCGGTCCATCATTTCTTTTGCGGCCTTGTTGGTAAAGGTTATGGCAACGATATTCTCAGGCTTGATTCCTCTCTCAATCAGTTTGGCTAGACGACTGGTAAGCGTTTTTGTTTTTCCCGAGCCGGCTCCCGCCGCGATCAAAATTGGTCCGCCCGAATGGTCTACGGCTTCTTGTTGTGGCTTATTGAGTTTAGGAGTCATGACTTATACAATACCTTGTTCAATTGAAGGCGGCGACCTTGTGCCTGATTTATAGACTTGTGAGCGAAGACAGGCACCGCCTGGCGAGCGAACATAACGACGAAATCAGCCAAGGTCGCGCCTCCCTGATGGGATGGGTAATCAAATTGAGAAGATATTGTATAAGTCATAACTTTGTTGCATTATAGGGATATTAATACTCTTTGGTCTTTAGTTAAAAAGATTCCGATTACAACCGCCGCTCCGGTTGTTTTGGTTATTGGCGGGATTGTCCTTAATGTACTGTTTTTACATCGGGGAGCGCAAGCAATCAGCGATCCCTTGTCCCCCGTGCTTGTTGCCGATGCGCTAGCGGCGCTCGTTCCGGAGTTGGACTCTTTTGAGGCCGACAATGTGTTTAACGGCGAGTTTAATGTTTCTAACGATGAGAACGCGACCGCGGGTTTTGTAGTGGTAGAAGGAGATTCTTTGCTCAATTCATCGAATCCGCTTAGCACTATTTTGCCAAATCGTGATGGTTTATTAACTTATAAAATTCAAAAAGGAGATACGCTTTCTAAGATTGCTGCTAATTTTGGTATTTCCGTGAATACGATTTTTTGGGCCAACGGCACGTTGGGTAGTAGTATTCGCGTCGGTCAGGAGATAGTAATTTTGCCAGTGTCAGGCGTGGCTCATCGAATTGATGAAGGTGACACGTTAGACTCCGTTGCCGATCTCTATGCAGTTTCCAAAGATAAGATTGCGCAATACAACAAGCGTTCTTCTAGTCGACCGCTCGTCGTTGGATCCGTATTGGTAATTCCGGGCGCGAAACCGAAAAAGACCGTTGCCACTCAAGCATTGGAAAAGCTGCCAAGTTATCCGGGGTATTTTATTTTGCCGACTACGGGTTTGAATTGGGGTCAGCTCCATAGCTACAACGCGATCGATGTGGCGAACGCGTGTGGCACACCGATCTACGCTTCTGCCGAAGGTTTAATCACCGCGTCCATGAACTATGGCTATAACGATGGCTACGGACACTATATTGATATTGAGCATCCAAATGGCGTAGTCACGCGTTACGCGCATACCGAAAAAAATACAGTTTCCGTTGGAGACTATGTAGCCCAAGGTGATCAGATTGGCAATATCGGGAATACTGGCAAGACCCACGGCCCGACTGGTTGTCATGTGCATTTTGAAGTCAGAGGGGCTAGGAACCCATTTGCCAAGTAGCTTCTGAACTTTTTCTTTAAATAAAAAATCCCCGTGTAATCCACGGGGATTTTGTTTGTTCTAGATGGAGATTGGAACCCCCTTCTCGCTTTGGGTCTGCTTCATGATCGCCATGAACGCATACTGCGTGTTCAGCTCTCTCTGCTCTGATTCAATCACGCGCTTGATGCGCCCGACCATGCCTCGAAAGCTGTTGAAGTAGCCGCGATAGCGATTGTTATTCACGGCGTTCGGGCTTAGCCCAGCGAACTGTTCGAGGAACGAAGCAACGTCTCGCGCCGCGTTAACGTACCGCTCTCGAAGCTCGATCTGTTTGTTGATATCAGACCGCACGTTGGGCAGGAAGTCGGTTAACATCTTCCCGACTTCGGTGACGGCGTCCCCTACCCCTGCCAGCCAGGCCTGGGATGTGACGAAAAGATCGTCTGCTGACAGTAGTTCTCCCAGCGGCGCTTCCGAGGGAGCGAACACTTCTGAATAGATTTCGCAGACGGCCAGGAACTCTACCATTTCCTGTGCCGCTTGAGCGAAATGTTTCCAAAGGATGTCCTTCGGAATGTCCAGTCGGTTGAGTTCGTCGAGCGAGGCCAGCATCTTTTTTTGGCACTGCTTGATATTTTCCCGATCGTGATTGGCGATGAAGATCATGCCGGCCTTTGAGGCCTGACGAATTTCTTCCTCTAGCGTGTAGGCTTTGGCGTAATGGCCCTTTGAAGCCTTGAGACGTTCTAGGATGTGGCCATCAACTTCTTGGCCAAAACGATCCCGGAATCTGGTCATCGAAAGACCATCCAAGCGCGCGTGCAGGTTCATCAAGAACCTCCTTTCAAATTTCTTTTTTTAAAGAACTCATCGCTGGTTACTACTAATGTAATAGCCACTGATGAAGTCTTTTTAGAAAAAAGCCCCAGGTGGAGCTCCGACATTGCATCGGAGCTCCACCACGGGTGCTAGTTGCGAGGGTTACCGGCGATCGCGCCGGCCGCCGCGGAAGTTGGCCTTCTCGCGACGCGCCTGGAGGAAGCGCGCGGTGGCGTCGATGTCCTCGGCGGCCGAGGACCCTTCGAACCGCTTCGAGCCGTCGGGTCGCGTGAGCGTCTTCCGGAGGCTGACTGCCCTGGTGGCGACGTTCAGCATCTCCTGCTTTTCCGTTTCCGCCTTCTGGATCGCCGTGGTGGCCGAATCGTACGTGTACGACTCGGCACCGACGACCCGCGAGCAGTCGCGGCAAGTGGGGATGATTGCGACCTGTCCGTCCTCGGCGACTTCGCCCTGGCCATTGACCTTGGCCAGCTTGTAGTTCCCGATGCGAACGGGCATGTTCAAGGGCAGTCGCTGGCCGTTGACCACGAGGAACAAGCTCATCGGCTTGAACTGCTTCTTGCAGACGAAGCAGTTCTCACCGTCCTTGTTCGGGCTGGACGCGTCCGGCAGGAGGTCGAGGAGCGCCTTGCGCTCTTCGTCCGTCTTCGCCCGGAGGGTGAAGAATTCCACCTTCACCCGCTGCGCTTCCTCGTTGGTCAGCTGCTGACTGCTCGTTTTCGAGCGGGTCACCAGCCACTTCCTCAGCTCGGGGTTGTAGCGCTGCCCCTGGCTTTCCAGGGTCTGGATCGCCGCCGGCGTTACCGGCGACGCTTCGGGGAACTTCACCGAGAATTCCTCGAGGGTCACGCCCGCCGGGATGCTCTTCAAGTTGAGTTTCCCCTCCTTGAACAGCTCGTAGGCCGCCAGCGTGGTGAGCGCGTTGTCGCTCGCCACCCGGATCGGCCTCGGATTGGACGCCATGTTCGCCTGATCCATAAAGCCAAAACCTCCGAAAAAGAGAACCCTGCGCCTAAACGCTTGCTACTTACATTCGCAAGCAACTTTTATTCCTGTAATTGAACTTTGACCATTATAGCAGACCTAATAAATTTGTCAACCAGGAAGTGCAAACTCGACTGCGACGGGCTTTTCTCGGGATTATTGCCCATATCTTGCATTACCGATGTATCACTGCCGAATTTGGGATACAAAGTTGGATATTTTCCAAATCCCATCGGGATTTCAATTTTTCG
>CAYSNI010000039.1:0-16720 GCA_964432465.1 uncultured Candidatus Saccharibacteria bacterium | reverse complement strand
AAAACTTTTGAAAAAAATAGCGGCGAAGATTGAGAAAGGCTACTCACCTAAGCCTTTCGTTCCTGTGCTTCCGCCGGTGATGATCCGCCCGGAGGTGTTTAAGCGGATGGCTCGTCTGGATCCCGGTCAGGAAGAGGAGCGTTACTATCTGCCAAAGGACGATCTTTATCTCGTCGGCAGTGCCGAGCACACCCTCGGTCCTATGCATATGGACCAGAGCATCCCCGAAGATCAGCTACCGCTTCGTTATGTAGGTTTTTCCAGCGCTTTTCGCCGGGAAGCCGGCTCACACGGCAAGGATGTAAAAGGAATCTTGCGCCAGCACCAGTTCGATAAGATCGAGTTTGAATCTTTCACCGCTCCGGAAAATTCCCGTAAGGAACAGGATTTCATTGTAGCGATTCAGGAGCATCTTTTACAGGTATTGGAGCTGCCCTATCAAGTCGTGGCAGTCTGCACCGGTGATATGGGCGGGCCGGATGCCAGCCAGATTGATATAGAAACTTGGATGCCCGGGCAGGGAAGATATCGTGAAACACACACCGCCGATAGGATGACGGATTATCAAGCCCGCCGTTTGGGTACAAAAATTAGACGCGAAAATGGTAAATCGGAATTTGCGCATATGAACGACGCCACCGTTTTCGCCATCGGCCGTTTACTAATCGCGATTATGGAAAACTACCAGACTAAGGAGGGGACGATTAAAGTGCCGAAAATTTTGCAGAAGTACGCAGGAATCAAAGAGATTAAGTAATTCTAGCTATAGGACGATAAAAATCGGCTCCATCTGGAGTCGATTTAGTTTGAAAAATAATTAATCACGGTCAGGCCGATCGTCGCGAACGCGTTCGAACCGGCATGCAAAATGATCGCATAGTGTAACTTACGGGTAATGATCACGCAGGTACCCCAGACTAGGCCAAAAGCAAAGATTGTATAAGGGTAGTAGGCATGATTAAACGCCCAGAAATAGTTGAGACTAAACAGAAGTAGAAAACAGGGAAGGTAGGCAGTAATTTTTAGCCACACGTTCTGATATTTTTTCAGCGCGTAGGCGATTACTAGCGCCATCAGCCAGACCGGACCGCGATACAGGAACTCCTCTTCGATTGGATCGACGATTACCAATTCTATAACGCCCTGAATCGTATCCAGGTCATAGATCCGGTAGGCCGTGTGAGCCTCGAACCGTAAGCTGTCCATGTTTTTGAAAAGCCAGCGTTCAATAAAAAATACGACGCAAGCAAGCAGGGTGAAAAGAAGGCCTTTCAGAACGGGATGCAGCTTGCTAAGCCGATCCCGGAACTCCGGAATCGTCATGTCGCATCCTTTCCAAATCAGCTATTTTGTGTTTAAATTAAAGGAACTTAAGCCAATTATGCCCCAAAACAAAGTATTTGTAAACATAAATTCCGGAGCCATCAAGCACAACATCGGTGTCTTTAAAGAACTCTCGGCTCTGAAGACTAAGTTGTTCGCGGTGGTAAAATCCAATGCTTACGGCCATGGCATCTCCGCTTTTTCTAAGATTGCCGACAAGTCCGGCGTGGACGGTTTTTGCGTGGACAGCGTGGTAGAAGGTCAACGGCTTCGCAAGGAGGGAATTAAAAAAACTGTTCTTGTTCTTGGTCCGACTTTCAAGAACAATCTAGTGAACGCCTTTAAAAATAAGATCACCATCACTGTTTCCAACTTTGAAGCGTTGGCAGAGTTGGCTAAGTCCAAGCAAAAGCCGAACTTCCACTTGAAGATAGACAGCGGAATGCATCGGCAAGGTTTTTATCCGGAAGAGATGCCGAAAGTAATTAGAAAAATTAGAAATTTTAAATTAGAAATTAAACTGAAGGGCGTCTACACCCATTTCGCTTCCGCGAAAGAACTGACTTACCCGACCGTTACCGAAAATCAGTTTAAGATTTTTCAAAAAGTGATGTGTTTACTCGAGGAGGCGGGTTTTACGAATCTAGTTCGTCACGCGGCGGCGAGCGGGGGCGCTTTTTTGAATAAGAAGTACCATCTGGATGCCATTCGAGTTGGCATTGGTCTTTACGGTCTCTGGCCGTCACCGGAGTTGATGGCCCAGCTGCCAAAGATAAAATTAAAGCCTGTTCTTTCTTGGCATGCCCTAATCAGCGAAGTAAAGAAACTTAGAAAAGGGGATTATATCGGATATGACCTAACGGAAAAAATAGACGGGCAGACTAAAATGGCAATCATCCCAATTGGGTATTGGCACGGCTATCCTCGGGCGCTTTCCGGCGTAGGCGAGGTGTTGATTGGCGGTAAGAAGTGCCGTGTACTCGGCCGGGTTTCCATGGATATGATTGTAGTGGACGTCAGTAGCGTGAAGGCGGAGCGGGGCACGCGCGCGACGCTGATTGGTAAGCAGGGCGGTGCGGAAATTTCCGCGTATGACTTGGCGAGGAAAATGGGCGCCAGTCATTATGAGGTGATTACTAGGATTAATCCCTTGATTGAGCGGGTAACTTTCTAAAATGCGCGCACTTTTATCAAAAGCAGAAAAAAAACGTCATCAGCAACGATCTCGAATTAGACTCTATGGAGCGATCGGTATCGTGCTACTGATTTTTATCTTGTTCTTCACTTTTATTACGCGCGCCTCATTTTTTAAAATAAAATCTATTGAAATATCCGGAATCGTCAGTTTGGATTTGGCAAAGTCAGAAGTTTCTAAAAATTGGGAATCCCGTTTGCTTGGATTGGATAATCTTTTGTCTTGGCCAGCCGAAACTAACGGAGTAAGTATAAAAAAAGACTACTCCAAGGGAGTTCTAATTTTACAAGGTCCAGACGCGGAGCGTTTCGCGATCTGGTGCACCACCGTCGGTTGTTTTTGGGTGAACCGATCTGGTCTGACGATAATGACGGCGCCGGATACCGAAGGTTCTACAATTGCTAAAATTAATGATGCTCGGAATTTTACGCCAATTATTGCTAAGGAAATACTGGATGCGAGTCAATTTAGAGTTATTGCTAATCTAATCAGTGGCCTTAAAGATCTGCCAATTACAATTAGCGTTTATTCTTACGCGGAGGCAACTCAGGAATTAACCGTGACGCCAACTAGAGGGGCAAAGCTTATTTTTAGCACCCGCTTTGCTCCTTCCGATAAATTGTTCTTCTCTTTAAATAATTTAATAACTAGCGGGCAAATTCGGGCTTCTTCTTACGCCGACTTCACTGTGGAGAATCGTATTTATCTGAAATAAGACTTCAGGTGTTTTTTATTTTAATTTATAGATGAAGATCGAAGTACCGGCGCGGGCGAACGGCTTATAAGGTTCGGCAAGCCATTGGTATTCATCCTCGGATTTACGCTGGATGTTTTTAGTGATTTCGAGCTTAGCGCTTTGAATCGAGCTGATCGATACCGCAAGCCAGTTGATATTTTCGTTAATCGGATTACCTTTAGCCGACCACCAAATTTCTGCTTGCTCACCTAAATAATATTTGGGACTACTCCCGCCAACATAATCCACGGCAATCTTTTCGCCCGTCGGTACGTTTTTATCGATCCAATCTCCCAGTCTTTTTAAATCCTGACCCCAGTCGTAGTTGGAACTGGTTGAGTTTTGATAGCCGTAGCGGAGGCCACCGAAGATGACATTAAAATAGGAGATAAAAGAAGGGGCGGTAATCAGGGTGGAGACTAGGTACCAGCTAAGAAGCGCGACCAGCACCGCTGATTTTATGGAAATACTTGCTAGCTCCTGATAAAGGATAAAAATTTTTACGGCAAAATTACGGACGGATCCGGCATTTTGAAGGCTAAACCACTGCTTGAGCGCGCCGGCGGTCAAGATGTAGATAAAGGGCATTGTGGGCAGGAGCTGGCGAAGGTCGAGCTGTGGCCCGTTAGAAAGGCTTAAGGTCCAATAAATGCCGACGAAGAGCAGGATCGCGAATTCTGCAAAATAAGTAGTTAAGAAATCGGTGACGGTGCGTGACTGGTGAAAAATAACTCGAATACTGCCGCTGATTAAGCTAAAAAGTGAGTAGCCGAGCGCGAAGATAATTAAAATTAAAGAAGATATCGGCTCTTTCATCAAAAAGATCAGTGGCAAAGAATATCGGTTCGCTGCACCACTAGAATGATCGGTAATAGCAGAGAGAATCTCTGGGAGAAGACTTGGATTAAAATAGGAAATGAATAAATAAAGCGTGCCGACGAGCATGTAGCCGATAATGAAGATAATCAGTACGGATCGGAAGTATTTCCAAAGTCTATTTTTGAAGCGTCGGAAACGCTGGCCCGTCTCTGTGGTCCGCCAATCGCGAATCAAGCTGATCAGGTAAAACAGAATGATCAGGAGCAGGAAGTAGGGGACGAGCAGAAATGCCGTGAATTTGAGTAGCTGAGCGAGGCCCAAGGCTAAACCAGTACAGATCAAGTTTTTTCGCGAGGGAGAAAGCAAGAAATTTAAAAACATCGTGACGGCAAGAAAAATACTCAAGGCGGCACCGCTATCGGCAATGATATAATGGCCATACGCTAAAAAGTTAGGCGAGAAGGCGACAAGAAATGTTGGCAGAAAAGCCCACCAGCGCCCAATCAGGTCTTTTGACCAGAAGTAGACGGCAGTGATTAATATTAGAGTTAGGAAAATCGGGATAACGCGCGCCCAGGAAATTATCTGATCTACTTCCCATAGGCGTGACTGTTCAGCGATAACCGCTGAGTCACCGATAGCGGCGTTGAACATTAGAATCGCCGATGAGGCTATGATTAAGAAAAGTATTCCCCAGCGCAGACTAAATTCAATTTTCCGGAGAAAATAGATCATTTGTGTTAATTATAGCAGAACTTTATAGTGTTTCTTAGATAAGCAATGTATAAATTTCCTAAAAACGACTCTCAGTTGCGGTGGACCTCACATATTAAAAATAAGATGCTTTTTTACCGTATTTCCGAACAGCGAGTTAAGGCGATTATGCGGTCTCCGGACCGGAAGGAGGAAGGGATCGCTCCCGATACGCTTGCGGTTATGAAACGTAATGACACGCTGAAGAGAAAAGAAGAGGTCTGGGTGATGTACTGCGCCACCGGAGCGGCAAGTTCTAAGTTAAAAGTTCCAGGTTCAAAGTTTATAATGATTTCTGCCTGGCGATATCCGGGCAAGAGTAAGCCCGGGAAGCAGATACCAATTCCGGACGATATTTTGGAAGAAATAAAAAAGGACTGGTTTTAACCAGCCCTTTGTTTTTAGCTAAGCTTAAGAGTTTCCGTGAGTGGAAGAATGTCCTCCTTAAGCCACCCATCAAACCAGCCTTCAGCGAGATCTTTGCTGATCTTTCTCGCCAGCTCGTCATCGTTCTCGGTGAGAGCGTCGAAGTGGCTGTTCGCCCCGCTAACTCTTCGGCGTGCTTCCCGGCAATAGTAATCAGCCAGCCGGATGAACTGGTCAGCCGTGGCCGATCCGACATGCCCGCCGTCAATCTCATACTTAAATGAAAGTTTGGCGGCGTAGAAGCAAGTAGCCGAAATCGCGTATAGTTCAGCGGCGATCCAGAAAAATCTTTGGAACAGCATCTGTTTAAACGGAAGCTTTCCTTGATATTTACCGGCCGCCAGAATTACCGATCGCGCCAACTGCTTAGCAGTCTTGGCGACGAAGTTGAGATGCGGTTTAAGTTCGTCGTAAACAAAAATATTTTTCAGAGCGCCATTTCCGCCGGGCATCGACAGCTTGATTACGTCCCGGGCGAAGCCGGTAGCAGTCTTGGCTTTTTCCCAGAAATGACCTTTTTCCAGCATCACCTCGCCGCGCTTTTTGTACCCGTCAATCCCTTCCCGAATGACCCACATGCTGAGTAGTTCGGAAGAGCCTTCAAAGATGCGATTGGGTCGGAAAGCCCGATGAATCCGCTCGATCGGAATCTTCGGCTCTCCACGCTTGGCAAGTGATTGAGCGGTTTCATAACCTCGGCCGCCAAACACCTGAAGGGCGTCATCCACCACCTGCCAGCCTCGTTCGGAAGCAAAAACCTTAGCGGTGGCCGCCTCCAGACGGGTGTCCAGATGGTCGTTAGCGCGGTAGCCGGCGAATTTCGCCATCGCTTCCATCGCCAACGTGTCGGAAAGATTCTTCACCAGCTTGCCGGTGCCGATTGCTTCGTGCTTGCCGATCTCCTGACCCCACTGCTTGCGGGTCTTACCCCACCAAGCCTCAATCAGGGTTACCTGACGGGCAATGGCTGAGCAGGATCCGGCAACAGTGATGCGTCCGGTATTCAGGGCTTCGATAGCAATCTTGAAACCGGTTCCTTCCTTTTCTCCGACCAGGTGGTCCTTCGGCACGCGCACGTTATCGTAACTGGTAATTCCATTGTAGATTCCGCGCAGGCCTTCGAACTGACAGCGTTGAACGATTTCAATGCCTTGCCAGCTCGTGTCCACAATGAACGCGCCGAAGCAGGGTTTGTAATTCTTGTCATCAATTTCTTCCGGTTGGTCTACGATTTTCGCGACAACACAGAGATATTGCGACAAGAATTTATCCGCGCTTCGCGGCCCGCAGGTAGTCCACCACTTGGTACCGGTTAGTTTGTATCCGATCGTGTGCGTTTCCCGCAGAGCGAGAAACATTTCAGCCTTAATTAGGCCACGTTCAAGCATTCCCCGCTGGACATGCATGAACATGGCGTCGTCATAAATACGCACCGCGGTCATCCGCATTCGCGCCGGATCCGAACCGGCTTCCTTTTCGGTGAAGGCGAATCCGGAAGGGGATTTCGCCAGAATCGGTAGGAAGCGCTTCTTCTGTTCTTCAGTTCCGTAGGCCTTGATGGGGAATCCGGCACCAATGGTATTGGAGGCGGAAACGGCCGTGATTGCACCGCTACAGTAGCTGGAAATCGCCGCCATGACGCGCATATAGCTTGTCTGGCAGAGATCATAGCCACCGTATTCTTTCGGAATCTTCAGACCGAAGTAGCCTTCACGGCAGAGCCATTCCAAAACGTGCTCCGGCACCTCATCAGTGCGATCTACTTCTTCCGGATTCAGATTGCAAAGGAAGTAATCCTTCAGCTTCTGAACCAGTTCGTCCGCTACTTTCCGATCGGGCTCTTCTGCATTGTTAAAAACATTAAACATGGAAAAATCGGCGTGCCCACGGAAAAGTTCCGCGACGAATCCGGTATGGGGGGTCTTATCTCGTTCCGCTTCAGCAATCTGAACGCCCTTACCCAGCTTCTCAAGATTCATAAAATCTCCTATAAAAGTTCTGCCGCTATTGTACAAAAAATAGACTCTTTCGTCAAATAAAAAACCCCGAACATTTCGGGGTTTTAATTGTCATTTATACTTCAACTTTTTCCTGTTTAAGACCGAGTATGCCCCGTCGATTTGGGCAGATACCGGCACCGAGAATCATACTCAGATCAATCATCTCTCGGGAGGTGAGTACCCCCTCGTCGATGACTGCTTCAGCTTCTCTCTTCATTTCCGTCAGAACGTTGGCGGCGATGAACTCCACGAATTCCTTACGCCCATACATGCCCTGCTTTAAAGGAGTCTGAGGAATAGAAAGCCCCAGATCCGCCGCGATTTTCTGATTCGGGCTGGCGTGCCCGTCCTTATTCCAAAGATAGAATCCGCGTCCGGTTTTACGGCCAAGAACTTGCGGATTTTTCTTCAGGTCTAAATCGCGCACCCTGGCCGAATAGGCGTCAGGATAGCAGGTCGCCATAAATTTCATTACGTGATCCGCCGTATCAAAACCAACGAGATCCAGTGTTTTGAACGGGCCCATCATAAATCCGTATTTTTCAAGCAGTGAGTCCAGCCACCACGGATTTAGAGAACCGCCCAGGAATGTGTCCATGGCGTAAGAAACGCCTCGGAGCAGAATTCGGTTGACCACCAGTCCGGCGCAGGCCTTTTCAAGGACGATCGGGATCTTCCCGAGCTTCTTTGTTAGGGCGACGGCGGTGGCCAGCGTTTCAGGACTAGTTCGGAAGGTACCGGCAATCTCGACCAGTTCCATCTTTTCCGCCGGGTTGAAAAAGTGCATCGCGCAGAACTGATCCTTATGGAGGAGTGGCGCGGCGACATCTTCAAGTACCAGCGAGGAAGTGTTGGTGGCGATAATTGCTTTCGGATTTTCGAGGAGGCCGCTGATTTCACCTAACAGTCTCTGCTTCACTGCGAGATCTTCCTTGACGGCTTCAATGATAAATCCGGCGTGGCGAATTTTTGAGTAATCATTTCGCGTGCTCACGGTGAGGAGTTCAAGTCGGGCGGCCGCCTGTTCCGCTGTCAGTTTTCCTCGAGCCTGTTCTTTCTTGACGCTTTTGCCAATGAACAACAGGGCGTCATGCACGGCGTCAGGGAAAGAGTCGTGCAGGACGACGGGAAGACCGGCGGAAATCGCCGAAAGGGCGATGCCACGTCCCATTACACCGGCGCCGAGGATGCCCACCGGGCTGATTAGCGGCTCACTGATTGAGTCGCGCTGAACCCAGTTCTTGGATTTTGCTTCTTCACGAATAAAGTAAAGACTAATCAGGCTTTTTGCCTCCTTGGTCTGAACGGATTCTTTGAAGAGTCGGTGCTCCTTGGCAATTCCCAGGCTGAGCTTTTTCGAGCTCCAGCGCATCGCCTCAATTGCTAGAAGCGGAGCCGGGTAGACCCCGTTGGTCGCCTTAATCACTCTTTTGGCCGCGCTACTGAGAATTAGCTTGCGGCCAAGCCAGGGAATTATTTCGATTCCCTTGGCCGAGCGACGACTGTTTGGCCGCTCAATGAACGAGAGATGTTTTGCAAATCTTTTTGCTTCCGTGAGCAGTGCCGAAGAATCTGTGATGAGAGTGACAAGACCGCATTTCTTTGCGTCCGCAGCGGAAAGCTTTTTGAAGGCTCCGCCAAGAATCATTTCCGCCGCCTTGGCGAGTCCAACGATGCGGGGGAGCATCTGTGTTCCACCGAATCCCGGAATGATTCCAAGGCTGGTTTCGGGTAGGCCAAGAATTGTTTTGGGATTGTTTGAGGCAATCCTTTCGGTGCACATCAGCGGCAGTTCAAGACCGCCGCCCAAGCAAACACCATCGATTGCGGCTACTGAAGGGAAGCCGCCGCTCTGGAGATTATTCACGATCCGGTCAATCCGCTCGAAAAGCGCGTCAACCGCGTTGGGATTTTCCAGCAGTTGGCTAATTTCTTTGATATCGGCACCGGCGCAAAAACTACCTGGCTTTGCCGAGGCAATGACTAATGATAGCGGCTTACTCTCTTCCAAAAAAACATCAAGTTCTTCAATCGCCGCCACGCAAAGTTTATTCTGTTTTTCCGTCGGACCGAGATCCAGCGTCAGAACCATGTGATAGCCTTCGCTTTCCAACCGCCAGTATTTCATACCACCTCCATAAAATAGAAATGAACTAACCAGAGGATACCATAATATTCAATTTTTACAACCGGCTAAGGATCAAAATATTTTTTGGTTATCACAGGTTATGACCTAATAAAAACCCCTCCGATATATCGGAGGGGTTCGATGATTAATCCATTCATCTATCGATCTGCTTGAGGACTTTTTCTCCGGCAGTGCCTTTCGCGATCTTGAACCGGACAAACTCATCTGGTATCGGTTGTTCAAGCTCAAGCAGGCGGTAGCCATCTTCATAGGGGTTCACGCGTTCTACGAAAAGATGGCAGGATGAAAATCGAGAGTGTACTCTGTAGGTCGCCCCAACTTTCAGGTCTTCCACGTGACATACTGCTCCCAAGGCTTTACGCTTGCCATGTTCGCGGGAGACGTTCATCATCCAAACCATTACGCAGTATAGCAAAAGCCAATTCCATCCTGGTTCTGTTTTCGAGTTGAATGTCGACCGTGCGATTAGCACTAAGGCCACAAAGACAAGCGAAATACCGAGATTGGCGAGAAAAATGCGCCAATAAGATTCCCTTTTCACTTTTTCCTCCCATAAAAGTACTGTCCGTATTTATAATATAGTTTAACCAAAATGTCAACTACCTGTCATGGTTCAATAGCTTTTATCACTTGGAGTGATTACAAGCTATTGAACTCTATTCGCTACTGAAGTTTGTACATAAAGATGGAGAAGTTGTGGATGGTATCCGTATTTTTCAGACTGAACTAGTGCTTATATG
Organism: uncultured Candidatus Saccharibacteria bacterium; assembly: GCA_964432465.1. Classification (GTDB taxonomy): domain Bacteria; phylum Patescibacteriota; class Minisyncoccia; order UBA6257; family WO2-44-18; genus JAHFLQ01. The sequence continues at coordinate 6,579 of CAYSNI010000039.1, read as the reverse complement.
GGCTTTATTAAAATAACGCATGAATACTCGCACTATGTTCTTGGTTCGTTCGGCCAAAAAATAAAAACCCCTGCTATGACAGGTCATAGCAGGGGGTGCTTTTAGACTAGGGACGCTCGAGAATAGCCGCGATGCCCTGGCCGCCGCCGATGCAAGCAGTCACAAGGGCGATATCTAGTTTCTGTTCTTGAAGTTCCATGGCCGCGGTCAAGGCCAAGCGCGCGCCGCTTGCTCCGACCGGATGGCCGAGAGCGATCGCGCCGCCGTTGATGTTGGTGCGCTCCCATGGGAATTCGCCAAAACCAACCAGATTTCCAAGTACGCGGCTTTGCGCGAGTACCACCGAAGCGAATGCTTCATTGGTTTCGATCAGATCAAGATTATCAAAGGTCCAGCGAGGTAAATTCCGGAACAGCTTTTTGATCGCCGCGACTGGCCCAAGCCCCATTTCCGACGGAGCGCATCCGGCTACGGCAGAATACTCCGAGCGGACACGAGCCAGGCAAGGCCAACCTTGCTGATGAGCAAATTCCTCATCTGCCACAATCAAAGCGACAGCGCCGTCACTGATCTGTGAAGAGTTGCCCGGCGTAGTTGTCCCGTCTACGTTGAGCGGACGGAGTTTTGCCAGTAGTTCAACTGTCTGACCAGCCCGGACGCCGTTATCAAATTTCTCTGACCGACCTTCTCTTTCTAACTCAACCGGGATTACCTCTTTACTAAGCCGACCGGACTTCTGAGCCGCGGCCGCTTTCTGCTGTGACTGCAGAGCGAACAGGTCGCACTCCTTGCGGGAGATGTTGAATTGTTTCGCCAGATTATCAGCAATCTTGTCCATGCCGAGTCCGCACATCGGATCGGTGAGCCCGCTCTGGATTAACCACTGGGGGTCGTGTTCCATCCGTGATGTTCGCAGGGCCTTGATCGCGAGAGGCACTCCTTTACGCCACATCGGCGTCTTGGAACGCGCTAGGGCGTTGAGGTCCGCGAACCGCTGGCGCTCACGACGCTTGTAGACGGCCGTGTAGTCAGACATCACTTCGACCGCGCTTACCAGTACGCACCGGGCGAGGCCGACTTCGATCCGCATTGTGGCATCTATTATGGCTTCAAGACCACTGCCGCAGTTGATATTGATCGTCCGGGCGTCAACTTCCTTTGGAATGCCGGCTTCCATTGCGATGATTCGGGTGATATTTGAGCCGTCCGGGGGCAACAGCTGGTTGCCGACATTGGCGCCGACTACGGAATCAATCGCGTCCCGCATGTGATAATACTTTGTGAGGAGACCGTTCACGGGTACCGTGCCAAGTCTTAAAGCCGTCAGCCCGGGAATGGATTTTGCCGCATTCAAAAAAGGCGTTCTCAAACCGTCCACCAAAACCGCGCGCTTCAGTTCCGACATGCTTTCCTCCCAAAATTTATTAACAGTTCCAATGCGTCACTGTAAACGAACCGAGGTTATAGTACATAAAAAACGACCCTTTGTCTAGGGTCGTTTGGCGAGTTTTCTATTTTTATAATGCTTATCCGAGGTAACTTCCGTCACCGGTCCGAGCCACGGAGGCAGTTCCACCGGATCCTGCTCTGTCGTGAGTTCAATTTCTAGTAACCAGAGTCCTTTCAGTCGCTTCGGAGCAACGAACTCATCAAGTTCGAAGTGCTGATTTTTGTAGACGAAGTGGTGGCGGACCTTCCGAATTTCTTCAAGGTCCTGATCGGCCTTATCAAGAAGTTCCAGATACTCCATTTCGTTGATCTGGTGTTCGTGTTCAATGGAGGACATCTCCGATTTCGGGATCTTCTGAGTTTTGTAGTAGATGATTCCTTCGCCATCTTGGGTGCGTAGGCGAATGCGAGTGTGGGCGTCATCGTCGAGATAAGTCTGTCGGACTCTGATTGAAATGGCGTTTTCAAACAGGGTCGCCGCGCTGGGCGGATTCGCGAGAAGAAACTTACGCTCCGTCTCAATGCTTTTTGGGATGCCGAGCATCCGCTTCACTTGAGTAACCAGTCGGCTCATCTTGCCATCGAAATCCGTTGAATTATCAATCATGCGGAAATGCGGATGGCCGAGCCAGGACATCATCGAACGCCAATCAGCCTCAAGCGCTTTCGACGGAGTGTTTTCAAAGCGAACGTCGTTGTTGTCCTTCTGTTTTAGGTATAGCTCCGGAAAACCATCGGCGAGCGTGACCAGATGAATCGCGCCGGCGTAAGTACCTTCGCGGATCGTCACTCGATCGGTGCGGTACTTGGAAAGAAGTTCGGTAAAATCATCGGGCTTCATGTAAGCGCCAACTTCCGGTCGGCCGCGATCGCAGATAATCAGTATCTTTTCTTTTCCTTTGATCTTGGGAGCGAATTCGCGTGCGTTTGTTTCTGCCAGGATCTGATCCCGGAAGATTGCTTCCTGAAAAGCCAGGTACTGATTTCTCGGCAGATTCGGCGGATTTACGCCGTACTGCCGGATGATCTTTGTCGCGGCTTCCCGGATGAAGATTACGCCCCAGCCCAGACTTTCCAGAGCTTTTTTAATGACCGGCTCCGCGCTGCTTTTTCCACTGCATGGTCCGCCGGAGAGGGCGATCTGGACGATTGTTTTTCCACTGCTCACAGATCCTACTTTCTTTAACGAACTGCCTTTAGTTAATAGGAAAAGTCCTGTATTATCAAGCGGTAGACGGAGGTAACCATGAGCTTTTTCCGATCACGAGGATTTCTACTGATTGTGTTTACGCTTGTATTGTTTACGGCTGTGGCATCACTATTGATTCTGTTTCATTTTATCGCGCAGAACGTTTCAGAACATTTCTAAAATTGCGCCCTGGCTAGGGCGCTTTTTATTTAGCTCGGTTTTCGCTATAATCAACCCAATGAATCCCGTTAGAAGTGGCTGCCCAACTCGGCCGTCTCTACTACATGGGATATCTAAAATAGAAACAATGATTATAAACTTTACGTCGCAGAATCGGTTCCACTTCTAACGGGATGAAACTTTCAATCGGGATAGTTGGGCTACCGAACGTGGGGAAGTCCACGCTGTTTAAAATTCTCACAAAAAACGATGTAAACATCGCGAACTATCCTTTCGCGACTATCGATCCGAATGTGGGGGTGGTGAGCGTGCCCGATGAGCGGCTGGATAAGCTCGCCGCCATGTCCAAGTCGAAAAAGATCGTACCCGCGATTGTGGAATTTTATGATATCGCCGGTTTAGTAAAAGGAGCCAACAAAGGTGAGGGCTTGGGGAATCAGTTTTTGACTCATATCAAAGAGACGGACGCGATGGTGATGGCGCTCCGAGTTTTTCAAAGCGAGGAGATCATTCACGTGGAGAACTCCGTGGATCCGATCCGCGACATGGACATTATTAATACGGAGCTCGCGCTGAAGGATTTGGACAGCGTGGATAAGGCCATGAAGAAGCTGGAAGGGGAGGCCCGTTCGGCAAGCTCAGGGCAAGCGCTCGCAAAGGATGCGGTGAAAGCGCTAGAAGGGTTGAAAGTTCTGCGCCCGGTCTTGGAAACCGGCAAGCCAATCAACAGTTCGGTCTATTCTAATGTTCTTGAGAACATTAGAATACGGGAAATGAATCTTCTAATGAGCAAGAAGCAGGTCTATCTTTTAAACGGCAAGCCGAGTGATGTTTCTGAAGAATTGAAAAAGAAAATTACTGATTCAGGAGCTAACTATGTGGTCGCGGATTTAGCAACGGTAGAAAATGTGCCGGAGTTGGTGACAAAAGCCTATGAGATTTTAAATTTAATCAGTTTCTTTACTACCGGCGAAGACGAGACGCGCGCTTGGACGATTAAGAGGGGATTTAAAGCTCCGCAAGCGGCGGGAGCGATTCATACCGATTTTGAAAAGAAATTCATCCGCGCGGAAGTGGTGAACTGGCAGAAATTATTGGAAGCGGGCTCTTGGGCGGGTGCTAAACAAAAGGGCTGGCTTCGCTTGGAAGGCAAGGATTATATCGCGCAGGATGGCGATGTTATGGAGATAAGACACGGATAGAGGCTCCGAAAAAGTAGTTATCCTCCGCTTTGTTCTTATGGTAAATAAAAAAACCGCTGGTTAGAGCGGTTTTGTTTGTGCTGGGTAGTGCCGAGCTATTAGAAAGCCTTGAACCAGCTGATAAGCATCTCCTCGGCTTGGGTAAAATTGGCTACAATCGCGAAGGTGATACAAGAGAGAATCGCCGCGATGACGTTCGCCTTCACCGCCACCAGATCAAAGATCCAGCGAATTAGTAGAGTAGAGCCAAGCGACACTAGAAGACCGGCACTAGTTGAAAGTACCCAGTGAGGCAAGCTGTGCCGGTAAAGGAAGCCGCCTACATGTACGCCCGACAATGCGATAAAAACTATCGGCCAAAGCCAGACGCCCTTATACGGTTCTTTGTTTTTAGCAATCAGTGTCGTAACGCCGTTAGTGAAAATGCCGATTATAAAGGCAACTACGAACAGGATGACCCACCGAGTAAACAGCAACTGCCAAGCCAAGTGCTCTTCCATAAAAGCCTCCAATATCAAGACAAATGAGAACTGAAAGAGAGTATATCAAAATTTTCTGAACGAGGCAACATTTGGCAGGCCAGGAAGTGAAACTCGACTATGCACACTTTCTTTGGTCGAGTTTCTACTTACCTGGTATAATTACCATAACCAGTTTATGGATAAAATTTTTGAACATTCAGCATTAGAGCAGGAGATCACTAATCTTTCTTTAGAAATAAAAGAACGGGGACTTTCTGAAAAGGGTAAGGAAGCAGTTAAGACTATTATTCAGGAGCGGGTGCCAGTTTCGGTTGCGCCGAATACTCCAGCCCAGTCCGGGTCCGCGGTATTGCCGAATTATCTGACGAAAGAATCTCCGGAGATGAAGTTAAAGATAGAAAAGCTTTTGGACCTTACTCTGCATCACGGCCTAAAACGCGCAGCTGACGAGGCAAGGAGATTGAGTCCGATTGAAGTTGATGCTTTTCATGACGCGCTCACGGATAAACTTTATACCGAGCTGAAATCCAGAGGTCTATTGAAGACGTAATTAGCGATCAATGATTAACTACACGGCGCTCGCAGTTTCCTTCGGCATCCCATTGCTTGTGGTTTCGATTGTGGGCGCAGTGCTAGTTGGTATCGGTGTTGCCAAGAAAAAATTTGCCCGGCTACTTACTTTGAAACTTCTCACGGTGCGCTTGCCTCAAAAACCAGCTGTTGATACAAAAAAATCATTTGATGAGATCAGTTTATCCGCTCAGCTATTCGGACTACTTTCCAATTTAAAAATTCCTTTTTCTCTGGAAACTTCTGTCCATAATGTCGGCGAAGATATCTTTTTCTACCTAGCCGTTCCCGAGCCATCTTTAGATTTTACCGCCCGGCAAATTCAGGGCCTTTGGTCAGACGCTCAGGTAATGCCGTCAGAAGATTACACAATTTTTAACTCACAGGGTGCCTCCCGAGCGGCTTTTCTCAAACAAAAAAATCATTACGCGTTACCGATTCGAAATTATATCGAAGCCGGGATTGATACTTTTCTGCCAATTTTAAATAACTTTTCTAAAGTGGAGCAGACGGGTGAAGGCTTATCGTTGCAAATTGTCGCGCGACCGGCGCCGGCTTCAGCCAGTAAAAATATTGGCCGAATACTTATGGATCTTAAACGCGGTGCTAAACTGGCAGACGTATTAGCCGGCAAGCATTTTGTACCGAAAAAGCCTAAGCCGGGAGAAGCCCCCGAGCCGGTAGTTATTGATGATGAGGCGGTGAAGCTAATAGCCCAAAAATCTACTAGGCCGATGTTTGAAGTGAATATCCGTTTGGTTAGCTCAGCGATGTCGCCCTATCGGGCAGAGGAGCTTTTGTATAATCTGACCGGTTCCTTTAATCAGTTTACGGCTCCTAGTCATAATGAATTTAAGGTCAACGAGCCGAAAAATCCTCAAAAGCTGGTGTTCCAATATATTTTTCGGGAATTTGATTCTGCCCAGAGCATGACTCTTGGCGTGGAGGAGCTTGCCAGCATCTGGCATCTGCCAACTACCGGCACGGAAGTTCCAAAATTAAAGTGGCTTAAATCACGCGAGGCCCCACCGCCAACTATTTTACCGGTTACCGGCACGCTGATTGGCGAGAGTGTTTTTCGAGGCGAGAACAAATCAGTTTTTATTACAGAAGATGACCGCCGCCGGCACGTTTACACAGTTGGTCAGACCGGTACTGGAAAATCTACCCTGCTTTCAAACATGGTTATTTCTGATATTAAAGCTGGTAAAGGAGTAGCCGTGGTGGATCCGCATGGTGAGTTAGTGGATGAAATTCTCGGCAATATTCCTGAAGAAAGATTCAAGGATGTAGTAGTTTTTGAGCCGGGCGATCTGGAGAAACCACTTGGTTTGAACATGTTGGAATACGACCCGAACCGGCCGGAGCAAAAAACTTTTATCGTTAACGAGATGCAGAGTATTTTTAACCGGCTTTTCACCGCGGAGACGATGGGTCCGATGTTTGAGCAGTACATGCGAAACGCCCTTCTGCTTTTGATGGATGACCCGAATGAACATGCGACCTT
>CAYSNI010000038.1:0-2810 GCA_964432465.1 uncultured Candidatus Saccharibacteria bacterium | reverse complement strand
TGGGAAGATTCCGGATTTTTTAACCCGGACAACTTACCAATAACTAATAACTTAAAACTAAAAACTAAGAACTATAGTATTCACTTGCCGCCGCCGAATGTGACTGGTTCTTTGCATATGGGTCACGCGCTGAACGCGACCATTACCGATATTCTGGTCCGCTATCACCGGATGCGCGGTTATAAGACAGTCTGGTTTCCCGGTACTGATCATGCCGGTATCGCTACGCAGAGCGTGGTGGAGAAGCAGCTTAAGAAGGAAGGAATCAGTCGCTGGGAACTTGGCCGAGAGAAGTTTGTGGAAAAAGTTTGGGAGTGGCGCGGTACTTACGGAAATATCATTATTGATCAGTTAAAAAAACTTGGCGCGTCTGCGGACTGGTCCCGCCTGCGCTTTACCATGGATCCAGCTTACGCTGATTGGGTGAAAAAAGTCTTTATTCATTATTACGACAAAAAGCTGGTTTATCGCGGTAAACGTCTGATCAGTTGGTGTACGGCTTGCCAGACCTCGCTTTCTGATCTGGAAATTGAATACAAAGAAGAGAAGAGTAAGCTCTGGCATTTAAAATATCCGCTCGCTGATAAGAGCGGTTTTGTCGTTGTTGCCACCACTCGTCCGGAAACGATGCTTGGCGATGCCGCGGTCGCGGTCAATCCAAAGGACAAGCGGTATGAAAACCTGGTGGGTAAAAAGATTCTGCTTCCGCTGATGAATCGTGAGATTCCGATTATCGCCGATGATGCGATTGATATGACGTTCGGGAGCGGCGCGGTGAAGGTTACTCCTGCCCATGACCAGACCGATAACGAGATTGGTCAGCGCCACAAGCTTCCTATATATGAAGTAATCAACGAGCGCGGGAAGATGACTGACGTCGTTGGCAAGGATTTCGCCGGATTGAAGATCGGAGAAGCTCGTGAAAAAGTAGTTGCTGAAATGGAGAAGCTAGGGCTTTTAGAAAAAACTGAAGATTTTACGCATAACGTCGCCGTCTGCTACCGGACAGCTACCGTTCTTGAACCGTTATTAAGCAATCAGTGGTTTTTGAAAATGGAGGAGTTGGCTAAGGTAGCTTTGAAGACGGTGAAGTTTGGGAAGACTAAGATTATTCCGGAGAATTTTGAAAAGCCGTTTTTTGCCTGGATGGAGAATATCCGCGACTGGTGTATTTCTCGTCAGATCTGGTGGGGACACCAACTCCCAGTTTTTTTCTGCCAAAAAAAACTGGAAGAAGTTAAAAGTTCCAAGTTAAAAGTTCCAAGTTCAGATGAGGGAGAATTTATTGTAGCCACAGAAAAGCCGGCCCAATGTCCGATTTGTAAAGATTGCGAGATGAAACAGTCTGAGGATGTTTTGGATACCTGGTTCTCGTCCGCGCTTTGGCCCTTCGCCGGACTTTCGGAAAATGATCTCAAAGATTCCTATCCCTCAAATGTGCTCATTACGGCGCGCGATATTATTAATCTTTGGGTGGGTCGGATGATTTTTTCCGGTTTGGAATTTATGAAAGAAACACCATTCCCGGAGGTATTAATCCACGCGACAATTCTTACTAAAGACGGCAAGCGCATGTCTAAGAGCTTGGGTACCGGAATTGACCCTGTGGGTTTGATTGAAAAATATGGCGCTGATGCCACTCGGTTCGGTATTATTTGGCAGGCGATGGGCACGCAGGATATTCACTGGGACGAGGCCGCGGTGATGGCGGGAAAGAAGTTCGCGAACAAGCTTTGGAATATCAGCCGATTTTGTCAAAGCAAAATTGGCAAATTCAAAATTCAAAATTCAAAATTCAAAGCCGAGCTTTCAGAAGATAAAGAAATCCTGGAAAAATTACATAATCTAGAAAAATCGGTAGGCGAGCGGATGACTAAGTATGAATTCGGTCCGGCCTTGCACGATATCTACGACTTTGTGTGGCACGAGGTGGCGGATGTATATATAGAAGCGACCAAAAAACGGGAGGATGAAAATGCTAAAATGGTATTACAGGAGCTATTGATGGGTTCGCTGAAGATTCTCCATCCATTCATGCCTTTCATTACTGAAGAGATCTATCAGCGCTTGTATGCCAAAGATGGCGACTTGTTAATGGTCCCCAGTGTTTAATGGTAACTATATTTTTAGTATTACTTGGTATGCTACCCGGCTTTGCCTGGTTAATTTTTTATCTCCATGAGGATATTGATCATCCAGAACCGAAACGATTAATTCTTTACACTTTTCTTGGCGGAGCGGTAGTAACTGTTTTAGTATTAGGGGCCCAGATCTTAATACACGGCTGGCTTAGAGGTCAGGGAGTGGCGACTTATAGCCTGGCTTCGTTTCTGGCACTTGCCGGCATTGAAGAGTTTTTTAAATTTTTTGTTGTCTATATTGTTGTCAGCAAGCGAAAAGAATTTGACGAACCGATTGACGCGATGGTGTACATGATCGTTGCCGCGCTGGGGTTCGCCACGGTTGAGAATATTGGTTCAATTTTTCAGGCCAGCGCCGCGGTCTACCCTAGTCCGGGCCCGTTGGAAACCACCGCGCTTCGGTTTGTTGGCGCCACCCTTCTTCACACGCTGGCCTCCGGCATCGTTGGTTATTATTGGGGCAAGGCGATCGCGAAGCATGGGCATTACGCCGGTCTAGTTATTCGTGGACTGGTGGTGGCGACTTTATTGCACATGATTTTTAACTATCTTATAATTAAGACAGAGCCTCTCGTGCTCCCCTTAATCTTCTTACTGTTCATCGGGATGTTCGTATTGAGTGACTTTGAGAAGCTTAAACATTCAGACAACCAGCTCTAACTATATGCA